>JAWXBU010000224.1:0-4325 GCA_034440255.1 Planctomycetota bacterium
AAGAAGCGACGACGACCGCGTATCCTCTGCGATACGTCGAGGAGGAGCGACGCCGCCCGGCGACGAAGGAGGGCGGAGCCTGCTAGCGATTCAGCCGTTGCAGTCCACCAGGGACTCGAGTTCGGGACCTACTTGCATGGCCGCAAGGACGCGATCCTGTCTCGCTCGTTCCTGCCAGTCCAGCAATCAACCTGCTATCCCTCGCGACTCGAACTCCACAGCGCATGAACTGACAGCCTGGCTGCGTGCGCTAGGGGTGGGTCAACCAGAACCAGACCGGACAGGATGAGATCGCTGGCGGGTACATCTCGTCGCCGAAGCGGAAGTCGAACGGCGAGCGGAATCCGTTCTCCGAGTTCATGCGCGAAGTCGCGCCGGGCGAGATGGTGTTCTCATTCGCGAATACGCGCATCGGCACGATCGGGGTCGTGCGCTCCTTCGCGTACGAGGCGCCGAAACCACTTGAGCTCAGATCGGCGGGTCGCAAGGAGGACGACATCAGGTGGCGCTTGGTGCGGGGCGGACCGCGACGTCGATCCCAAGCCGAAAACCGCAACTCTCCCCGAGGCGTCTACTATGGCACGAGCTGACTCGCACCCCGTTGATCTCCTTCAGAGGTTCGTCCATGACCATCGCCCCTGCGCTCTTCGTCGTCGCCTCCGCGATCGGCCTCTTGTCTGCGTCAGCAAGAGCTCAGGTGTACGAGCGCATCGACGTGAACGATCAAGGACAGGCAGGCAATGCCGGCGCCTTGTCCGCTGGAGACATCTCGGACGACGGTCGTTTCGTCGTCTTCGTCAGTGACGCGACGAACTTCGGCGGGCCCGATGTTCCCGGAACGCGCGACGTGTTCTTGCGCGACCGGACCCTTCACACGACGACGCGGATCACGAGTTCGCCGAATGCTTCGGATCCTCAGCAATACCGTGCTGCGTTCATCAGCGGCGACGGTTCGAAGATCGCTTTTTGGCGCAGCACCAGCATTTCACAAACCACGTTCCGCTCGTTCGTGCACGTGCTCGCGACGGGCATCACCACCGAAATCGTCGTTCCGAATTTCATCGACGTGCGCGTCGACGCTCTCGATCGCAACGGTCGGTTCGCTTCGATCACGGCACGCACGCTCACCGATCCGACGCAGCAGGTGTACCGGCTCGACCTCGTGAACGGGGCGGTCGTCTTGTGCAGCAGCACTCCCGCCGGAATTCCCGTGGGTGGCAAAAACTCCGACATCGACGACGACGGGACGCACGTGATGTTCGAAAGTTCGTCGTCGCAGATCGTGGCCGGCGACACGAATGGGGCCGCGGACGTATTCGTGTTGGACATCCCGGGTCAGGTCTTCACGCGAGCGAGCGTCGGGGCCAACGGGATCCAAGGCAACGACGCCTCCGGGCAAGGATCGATCACCGGCAACGGACGCTACGTGTCGATGTGGTCGTTGGCGTCCAACTTCATGGTGGGTAGCACAGGATCCATGGTCGAAGTCTATCTGCGCGAC
The DNA here is from genome assembly GCA_034440255.1 of Planctomycetota bacterium. Lineage (GTDB taxonomy): Bacteria > Planctomycetota > UBA1135 > UBA1135 > JAEUIA01. Next base: position 1,502 of record JAWXBU010000224.1, read on the forward strand.
CTGCGGCTCGAAACCACGACGCTCATCGGTCTCACGAGTGAGCAGGCGCCCACCGTGCACAGCCTGCAAGGCCGCTCGTTCCCTTCCGAAGACGCGACGAGCGTTGCGTTCATGAGTCTATATTCGAATGGGCCGGCCGACACGGGCCTGAGCATCGACGTGTTCCTGCGTGATCTCGAAGTCGGCGCGCTCTTGCCGTCGTCCCCGGGCGACGCGATCAGCGGAGCCGACAGTTTCGTGCTCGGGATCACGGCCGATGGACGCGAGACCTTGTTCTTCAGCTATCAACAAGCGGTCACGACTCCGTTCGGCCCGGGAATCTTCGTCGCCACCTTCGGCCCACGCTGTTCCACGTCCAACTACTGCACGTCGCTGCCGAACTCGACCGGCGCTGCGGCCTTCATGAGCACACAGGGCGACGCGAGTCGTGCGCTGAACAACCTCGTCATCGCTGGCCTGGATTTGCCGGAGGCAGCCATTGCCATGCTCGTTTCGGGAGCGAGTGCGATCGATCCCGGCGCTGCGTTCGGGAACGGATTGCTCTGCGTCGGCGGAGCGCTCGTGCGCCACGGCATCCAGGTCGCGAACGGCGGGGTGATCCTCGATTTCCAGGACGTGAACTCGCCCGAGTACGCGGCAGTGCATCCCGGCGTCACGCGCCATTACCAGATCTTCTACCGTGATCCGGCGGCGGGCGGTTCAGCGTTCAACACGACGGACGCGGTGGCGGTCACGTTCTGTTGGTGAGAGCGAGCGCGTCCTCCCGCTAAGCCATTTTCTTCGACCCGAGTTCGTGGACGAGCCTGAATCGACTGCACTCGCTTAGTCAGCCTCGCAGCGTGCTCGAAGACGCTTTCAGCAGTTCAGTTGACCCATCAAAACCACCTACGCCGGTTGGCCACATAAATCCGCGCGAACTCTGCATCCGACTTCGTCAGATAAATGATCCCTTCGATCAACCCAATGAGTCCGACAAGGAATCCGCCGAACCCCAGAGTGAGCACGGTCACGAGGAGCATGATCACTCCCTCCAGGACGTAGCCCAGGACAAACTTGTGCACACCCAACGCGCCCAGGAGGATTCCGAGGACTCCCGCGGGAATGCGTTTTCTGCTGGCGGGTGCGACCGGGGGCGTTTCCTTGGGCCTTTCCTGCTCGCGCCAAGTCAGGTGTGTCTGCGTTCTGGTCTCGTCTCCCATATTCACTTCTCCCATGTCCTCGTCTCCTCCATGTGAGGTTGCGCGAGTCCTCCAGGCTCCACAAGCTCAGCAGCTGGGGATAGGTACGGGCAGTAGTGCAAAGGACTGATCGCGCTGTGCCTCACTCGGCACTCCGCGTGTTCGTGCGTGGGAGCTCGCGCATGAATCGAGCGTGTGTCTTCGTCCTGACGCGAGTTTCCGCGGCGTCGAATGAGCAGGGAACACGCTTGCCACGTTGAGTGAATGACGACTGATCCGCCCACATGATCCACTTCCCCTCGATCTCCTCCGCCGACTCTCGCAGCACAAGTCGCCCGCGAACTGCTGTCGGACTCTCCGCTCATGACCATGGACGGCGACGTGGTGGGCACGCTGGCGTACATGTCGCCCGAACAAGCACGCGGAGACATCGACGAACTTTCGCCGCGCTCCGACGGGTACGCATTGGGCGCACTGATCTACTACTTGCTCGCGTGCCACGAGCATGACGGCGCACGCGGTGATGGTGCGTGTCAACGAAGGGCCGCCGCAGGATCTCACCGATCGCGCACCGAACGCACCGGCCGAGCTCGTCGCGATCGTGCGCAAGGCGATGGCGCGTGAACTGTCGCGGCGATACGCGGACACGCTCGAGTTGGCAGGGGACCTGAGCGCATTCTTCGCGACGAAGAATGCCAACGATGTGTTGTCGCTGTCCTCGACCCAAGATCTCGAGGATCTGATCGACCAAGCCGACGCGTTGTGGCAGCGCATCCCGAACTGGCTCCGAAGTACGAGCTCTGGTGGGAGCAAGCACGCCGACGGATCGTGCTGACATTGCTGGTCTTCGTGCTGGGCGGCGTGGTGACAGCCGGCTGGGCAGTCTGGCGAGCACCGCTGCTGTGGTCGAAGCTGCGTCAGCCCAAAGCGTGATGGTCGATCAGCACTTTCGCGCCGATCACGATCAGGATCAGTCCACCGATGATCTCGGCATTCGACCCCAGCGCCTTTGATCCCGCCCGACCGATCCAGACGCCGGCAAAAGACAGGGCAAATGTGATCAGGCCAATCACAACAATGCTGATGACGATCGGTACGCCCAGTGTGGGCAAGGTAATGCCAGCCGCGGCCGCGTCGATGCTGGTGGCGACCGCAAGGACCGTTAGCTGCCAGGCGCCGGCCTGACGTTCCTTTCCCGGATCGCTTTCGTCGCCTGGCGGATCATTCCGGTATCCCTCCCAGATCATCTTGCTGCCCATAGCAGCGAGCAGGCCGAATGCGACCCAGTGATCGAAGCTCTCGATAAGCCCAGCGAATGCGACGCCAAGCAACCAGCCGATCAGGGGCGCAACGGCCTGCGCCGCGCCGAATGCCAGTCCCACGGTGATGGCAGTCCGCCATGGCGTCTTGCGCGTTGCGGCGCCCTGGCCAAGGGCGACGGCAAAGGCGTCGGCGGCGAGCCCGACAGCGAGAAGAAAGAGAGAGACGGTCATGGTGGCCGCGAGCTAGCAGGCATGGAAGGCATCGGCAATGCAGCCCTCCGCTACGATACTGGCCCGCTTCGCTGTTGATTCGTATGTCGAGAAAATCACGCACGAACCGCAACCGCCGGCAAATCCATTCGTCTTGATCCTTGGGGCTCGTAT
>JAWXBU010000225.1:0-9701 GCA_034440255.1 Planctomycetota bacterium
AGCTGCGACCAAGTGTGCTGAGCTGCGACCAAGTGTGCTGAGCTGCGACCAAGTGTGCTGAGCTGCGACCAAGTGTGCTGAGCTGCGACCAAGTGTGCTCGAGCTGCGACCAAGTGTGCTGAACTGCGACCAAGTGTGCTGAGCTGCGACCAAGTGTGCTGAACTGCGACCAAGTGTGCTGAGCTGCGACCAAGTGTGCTGAGCTGCGACCAAGTGTGCTCGAGCTGCCAAATCGAAGGAACCCTTGCGGTACAATCCGCCGTCCGTCTTCAATCTCCCGGCGAGTCCGCTCAAATACCACAGGGCGGCTCGCGCGAACGCGAACCGCCCTGTGCTTCAGTCCGATCGACCGAACTAAGCTGCTGGTCAGTTGCTCTTGATGCGCATCGCGTAGAACGAGCGCCAGACGAACACGACGGAGATCAAGAAGAAGGCCACAGCCAGTACGTGCACCAAATTCTGATTTCCGTCCGCATTCAACGACACCGCAAGTTCGACCGCCAACAGCCCGAACAACGTCGTAAACTTGATGACCGGGTTCATCGCGACCGAGCTCGTGTCCTTGAACGGATCACCGACCGTGTCACCCACGACCACCGCCGCATGCAGCGGCGTTCCCTTGGCCTTCAGCTCGACTTCGACAACCTTCTTCGCGTTGTCCCAAGCACCACCAGCATTCGCCATAAAGATGGCTTGGAACAAGCCGAACAGCGCGATCGCGATCAAGTAACCGATGAAGAAGAACGGTTCGACGAACGCGAACGCGAGCGTCGAGAAGAACACCGTCAAGAAGATGTTGATCATCCCCTTTTGCGCATACTTCGTGCAGATCTCGACGACCTTCTTCGAGTCCTCCGTCGAAGCCTTGTTGCTACCCGACAGCTTGATGTTCTTCTTGATGAACTCGACCGCTCGGTAGGCACCCGTTGCGACAGCTTGCGTCGTCGCACCAGTGAACCAGTAGATGACCGCGCCACCCATGATCATGCCGAGCAAGAACGGCGGGTGAAGCAGCGACATCTTGTCGAGGTTCGTCTTCAAACCCTCGGTCAACGCCATGATCGTTGCGAAAATCATGGTCGTCGCACCCACGACTGCAGTTCCGATCAACACGGGTTTGGCCGTAGCCTTGAACGTGTTGCCAGCGCCGTCGTTCTCTTCGAGCGAGTGCTTCGCCTTCGTGAAGTCGAGATCGAAGCCGAAGTCCTTCTTCACCTCGGCCTTGACGTTCGGCACTTCCTCGATGAGCGAAAGCTCGTACACCGACTGCGCGTTGTCCGTCACCGGACCGTACGAATCGACTGCGATCGTCACCGGACCCATGCCGAGGAAGCCGAACGCGACGAGACCGAACGAGAAGACCGCCGGAGCGAGCATCAAGTCGGCCGGGAAGCCCATCGATACCCAATAGGCAGCGCCCATCAAGGTCGCGATGACGAGGCCCATCCAGTAAGCGCTGAAGTTGCCAGCCGTCAGACCGGCGAGCACGTTGAGCGACGCACCGCCCTCCTTCGAAGCCTCGACACATTCGCGCACGTGGCCCGACTTGGTCGACGTGAACACCTTGATGACTTCCGGGATGATCGCGCCAGCGAGCGTGCCGCACGAGATGATCGTCGAAAGCTTCCACCACAGAGTCGTGTCGCCCGCGAGATCGGGGATGAGCAAGTACGACACGGCGTACGTGATGCCGACCGAGACGATCGAAGTCAGCCACACCAAGAAGGTGAGGGGCGCTTCGAAGTCCATGTGATCGGCCTTCTCGTACTTGGCCTTCGCGATAGCTTCGTTGATGAGGTACGAGACGCCCGACGCGATGACCATCATGATGCGCATGGCGAAGAGCCACACGATCAGGTTCGCTTGAATGCCCTGTGAAGCAGCCGTCGCCGCCGCGTTCTGAGCGGCCGTCGCTGTTTCCAGCGTCACACCGGTCGGCAAGTAGAGGCTGGGCGTGATCGCCAACAGGATGAACGAGATGAGCGCGACGCCCGTGACCCCGTAAGTCTCGAAACCGTCCGCCGTCGGACCGACCGAGTCGCCCGCGTTGTCACCGACGCAGTCGGCGATGACGCCCGGGTTACGCGCGTCGTCTTCCTTGATGTTGAAGACGATCTTCATCAAGTCGGAGCCGATGTCCGCGATCTTGGTGAAGATGCCGCCCGCGATACGCAAGGCACTCGCGCCCAACGACTCGCCGATGGCGAAGCCGATGAAGCACGGGTAGGCCATGTCGGCCGGGATGAACAGCAGCACGAGCAGCATCAAGAGCAGCTCGATCGAGATGAGCAGCATGCCGATCGACATGCCGGCCTTGAGCGGAATCTGATAGCAGGGGAACGGTTTGCCGCGCAACGCCGCGAATGCCGTGCGCGAGTTCGCGAACGTGTTCACGCGGATGCCGAACCAAGCCACGACGACCGAACCGGCGATACCGATGAGGCTGAACAGGATGATGACGGCGACACGCGCCGCCGAAAGCCCGTTCTCCATCACGCCTGTCTCGGGATTCTGGTGCTTCGCCAGGAAGCCAAAGTAGACCACCATCACCGCGCCGATGAAGAGCTGCAGGACGAGGATGAACTTGATCTGTGTGATGAGGTACGTCTTGCAGGTCGCGTAGATCAGCTCGGAGATCTCGAGCATCGCGCGGTGCACGGCCATGTTCTTCAGCTGGCTGTAGATCACGAGCCCGAACACGATGCCGAGGACGCAGATCCCGAGGCCGTACATGAGCAGGCTGTGGCCGTCCACGCCGCCCAGGAACTTGACCGACGCGAGGTCGGGGAGCTTGAGGTCGATTTCGCTCTTGTGAGCGCCGCCCTCGGGGCTTGTGAAGGGCGAAATGGCGGCGAGCGCCGAAGCAAAAATGGGGGGAATCATCGGTCTCCTAGGAGCTGCATGAAGGCAGAAATTGGCGCGAACGTTCTATTGGAAAGCCCCCTCTGGATGCAAGCTTCGAAGGCCCCAAATGGCCGTTTCGGAGCCCCTATCGGCCGCGCCCTGGTCGCCTTCGGACCCGCGGCGCACAGCGTGGCTCGAGGGCCGGGGGGGGCCCACTGCAAATTTCATCGCGGTCGGCACTGGGCGCCCTTTCCGCGCCCAGGGACAGGATCGTGCGGTGCCGCCGATGTCGTGCTCGCGCCGGGGGGGGCGCGGAACGCGAGAGGCCTCCTCGCGCGGGCGAAGAGGCCTCTTGGATCAGCACTTGGCCTGAAGCGTGTCAGCGCAACGGCCGAACTCGCATCTTCGTGACCTTGATGTCGCAGCCCGGCGGCACCGACAACCCGATGCCTCCCTTGCGATTCGTCGACCACGAGAGAATCTCTTCGCTCGGCGAGTGATCCGGATCGGTGAAGGAGTACTTGAGCGTGCTCCCGACGATCGAAGTCGTCATCGTCACGGCTTGCCCCGGCTTGAACGCCGAATTTCCCGTCGTCGCGAGCGGGATGTTGATGCTGGCGTTGTTGACCGACGCACCCAGGCGGTAGTGCACTTGGGCGTCGCCCTTCAGCACGGCGAATTCGAGCTCGAGCACGTACTCACGCCACTGCTCGGCATCGCCGATCGACATGATCGCGGTCGAGCGACTGGCGAGTTCCGTGTTGCCCTTGATGACACCGTCCTTGAGTTCCCAACCAGTGAAACCGGGGCGCTGCCACTTGTCTTTTTGCTCGCCCGAGAGCAGATCGAGCCACGCGACCTTCTCGATCGCATCCGGCGTGAAAACGATGGCCGAGAGCAAGTCGGCCTCGGTGATCATCTCGCGGTAGTGACCGATGTAGTACTCCTTCACTTCCTCGAGACGCTTCTTGGTCGCATCGTTCAGGAGCTTGATGATCTCGTCCTCGGCCTTCGTGTAGACGGCGAGCGCAGCCTTGGCTTCTGCCGGGCCCTTCGCTCCGGCAGCCTTGGCCTCCTCGTGCAACTTGGCCACGAACGCGCGATCGATCAGCGTGCCGGCCTTGGTCACGCGCTGCCCGTTTTCGACGCCGAGCGTCTCGGTTTGACCTTGGTAGAGCGTCAGGCGGCGCCGCGCCTTGGACAGGTCCTCCGCGGACTTGGAGCCGGCCTCAGTCGCGATCTGCTCGATTTCGACGATACCCTTGAGCAGTTCGACCTGCTCTTGAATGCGTTCCTTGTTCTGCTGGATCGTGCTGCCCAAACGCGCGGTGAGTTCACGCGCGCCACCTGTGTTCGAGTTGCGGGGCTCGGTGTTCGCCGGATCGGCCAGCATCGCCTCGAACTTGGCCCAGTCGGCCGGCTTGGCCGCGTCGATCCCCTTGATGTCCGAGATCCAGCGCGCGACGCGATCCTGGCGAGCCTTCTCGGCGTCGTCGATCGCTTTCTTGTGACTCGAGGTGATGTAGTACGTCACGCCGGCGATGAGGAGCAATGCGCCGGCCACGATCCAGCCGTACGTGATCCACTTGTCCTGGTTCTTGCGCAGCATCTCGATTTCGCGGCGCACGTCTTCGCTGACTTGCTTCTTCGCGCCACTCTTCAAAGCGCGCTCCTCCTCGCGTGCACCGGCGAGCTTGACCGGCTTTCTAGTCGGCGCCTCTGACGCAGGGGACACGGACGCAGGAGCCATGGACTTCGCCGCCGGCCGCGCGGACGGGGCGGGAGTCGCCGCCGGTTTCGCAGCCGGTGTCGGCGTCGCGCTCGCCGGACGAGCGACTGGACGCGCCGCCGGAACCGGCGGAGCACCGGCAGGCGCAGCGCCCTCGGCATCGGCTTTGCGCGCCGCGAGCAGGCGCTCCTTCATGCTCATGCCGTCCGCGGATTTCTTGCCCGAATTCGAATCCGGGGAGGTTTTGTCGCTGTTGTCAGTGGCCATCTAGAGGTTCCGGTAGGGGGGGGACTACTCGCGTCGGGGAGGTACCTGGCCCGACTCACGCAGTTTCTGATCGAACATGTCTTGGAACGAACCACCTGCGGCGGTTCCGCTCCCAGGCGGCCGACGTTGCCGTCGAAAGGAAGACAATAGCAACGCGGCGCTGGTCACGAAAACGGCCATCCCGATGATCACGTACAGGCTGTACTCGTTGAGCCAAGCGCGCCAGCCCGTGTCGACGACTGCCGGCACCCGCGAGATGTTGCGCACCACGAGCAGGGGCAGCGTGCGCAGGGTCCCGTCGCGGTCTTCGTAGCGGACCGTGCGGTAGAAGACGCCCTCCACGTCGAGGACGTCGCGGCTGTCCGCTTGGAGGTCCGGCGGGCGTTCGGTCAGGTCGATCACGAACTGCGTTTCCCCGTCGTCCAAGAAGGCGCGGTAGACGTCTCCGCGGCCGAGGACGGGCGCTTTCAGCTTGATCGCCCACATGTAGCTGAGGATCCCGCGCGCACGCACGAACTCGCCGCGCCAGCCGTCGGGGTCGTCCATCGCCGCCTGCCAGTCGAAGTCGAGCTGCGTGCGCTTGGTCACTTCCTCGGGCGTGAAGCGGATCAGGACTTCGAGCAGTTTGCGGTAGCCGGGCGTCTCGTTGTAGTTGAGCGGCTGGCCGTTCTCGACGTCGGAGAGCGCACCTTCGAACTTGGCCAGCAGCGAACTCCGACGCGCTTCGATCTGCTCCGGCGTGAGCTTTTCCTTCGGCACGATGGCCCGCGCTGCGGCGCGAGCTTTCTGGGCCTCGGTCGCTTCGGCTTTCTGCAGCGTCGAGTACTGGAACCAGAAAAAGGCTCCGCCGACGACGATGACGAGTCCGAAGAGCCACACGATGCGCTGGAATTCGCCTGAGCGCTGCAGCGGTCCGCCGACGTCACCCGCGGCGATGCGTCGACGAGGGGTGGTGCTCATCGGGACGACCTCGTGTTCACGAACTGAACCTCCTCGACGGCGAGTTTGCGACCGAGGTTCGCGACGGCCAGAGCTGCGGTCCAGGGCACGCGTGGATCTGCGTCGACGACGAGCGGGCCGGGGCTGCGGCCGATGCGCCGCTCATGGGCTTGCGTTGCAGTGAGTCGCGAGAAGAGTGCGTCGTCGTCCATCGCCGCCTCTTCGTACTGACGAACTGTTTTTCCACCGGCTGCGTCCCATTGGAGTTTCACCGTGAGTTCGCGCGGCCTGGAATGGGGAGAGCCGTTCCCACCCAGGCTGCGCGACAACCACAACGCAAGGCGGCCTTCGCCTTGGTCGGAACGCCCGTTGAGTGTCAGCGCGGCTTGGACGCAGACGATCACGCTGATCAGGCACAGAGTGAGGGTGCGCAGGACGAAGTACGAGCCTGTCTGACGGGGAAGGAATTCGACGGGCTCCGCACTGCACCGACGCCAACGCCAACGTCGACGTTGCGCAGCGCGCGGTAATCCAGCTTGCGCGAGGTCGTCGCTGCGCTCCTCGCGCCCGCTCATCGACGTGTTCTCGACTTCCGCTTTCGTGCTGCCTCGTTCATCCGTGCTGCGATCGGTCATCAGGATCCTCCGAGAAGGAATTTTTGGAGCTGGGGCTCACGGATCCACTTCTGCGCTGAATCTCACTCGACGACCGGAAGCAAGCGGAGCACGGTCGCACCGTGCTCCACCGGACTTGCAAGCGTTCAGCGCGTTGTCGGTGCGCCGGCACCGAGGGCGAACTGGATTTTCTCGATGCTGAGGCGTTTCGCGATGTTGACGATGGTCATGACCTCTTCCCACGGAATGCGCGAGTCACCGTCGATGATGACCGGCACGTCCATCTTGCCGGTCTTCTTGAAGTCGTCGTTCGACCCGCGGATCAGGGCCTCGAGTTCATCCGTGCTCTTGATGTAGCGCTGGCCGTACTGACGCACGACCTCGGCCTTTTCATCGTCCCAGTAGATCGCGACCCGCATCTCTTTGGGGTCCTCGGTCGGTGCCACGTTGTTGCCGAGATCCCTCGGCAACCACGATTGGAACCGGCCCTCGAGCTGCTTGAACTTGAAGGAGCACATGAAGAACACGCACAGACAGAAAATCACGTCCACCATCGGCACGACGTTGATGTTGACTGGGTTGTCTTCAGATTCGCCGCCACCGGCCATGTTGTTTCGTCCTTCGTGCTTTCGGTTTGCTGTGGTCTTGCTTCAGGTCGCGGCTCGCCTCGGCCACGTGTCCTGCTTTGAATCAGGGAGCGCTCTTCGAGGTCACGGACTCGAAACGGGCGTGGGCTTGGAGCCCGCGACCTCGACCTTGTACATGCCGACTGCGCCGGCCGTCTCGATCACCTTTTGAACCAGGCCGAACGGAGCTGTGCGCTCGGCGCGGATCAGCACCTTTTTGCGGGACAGCTTCCTTCCGGCTTGCGGATCGACTTGGTCCTCGAGGAACTCGTCGGCCTCGATCTTGAGCTGTGTCTTCAACTGCTCGACCGTGTAGGGATTCCCGCGCAGCGAGATGACCCACAACGTTTGATCGCGGCTCGCGCGCGGATCGAGGAACACAGCCTCGCTGACCGCCGGGTCGGGGTGGACATTGATGGTTGTCTCCGGATCCTGAATCTTTTCCTCCTTGTCCTCCTTGACCATGTCGGCCTTGGGCAGTTGCACCTCGACGGACTCGCGCTGGGACATGTCCGCGCCGAGCATGAAGAAGAGCAGCAACAAGAACATGATGTCGATCATCGGCACCACGTTCGGGGAGACGTCCTCTTTGAGCGGCGGGAGTTTGCTGTGCTTGCCCATTGTGATCGAGTTCGTTTCTTGAGGGTTGCGCCCTGGGGAGAGTTCGACCGGGGAGGTCCTACTTGGCCTTGTGACCGAATTCCTTGGTCACCATGCTCTTCAAGAGGTCGACCGCCTGCAGGTTGATCGACAGGCACATCTTCGTGACCTTGTTCTTGTAGAGGAAGTACGCGGTCAGGAACGTGATGCCGATGAAGAGGCCCATCGTCGTGTTCACGAGTGACTCGTACACACCACCGGCCAAGTCCTTCGGCGTGGGCGCCTTGAGCTTCTCGATCTTCTGGAACGCCGCGATCATGCCCGTCACGGTGCCGAGCAGACCGAGCAACGGTCCGATGTTTCCGATCAGCGAGAGGTAGCTGATCTTCGTCTGCATCTTGAACTGCTCTTCGCTGGCCGCGGCCTCGAGGCTGTTGATCATCTCGTTGTAGCCGGCGTGACGCAGGCGCAGCGCGGCGCCGACGAGGTTCGACAGGTAGCCGCCTTCTTGGTCGCACAGCTCGATCGCTTCGTCGTACTGCTCTTCTTCGATCAGGGCCTGCAAGTCCTGAGCGAGCGGCGTCGGCGCCAGTTTTTCGCGGCGCACGTTGACGATGTGCTCGATGACGAAGGCCGTGCCGGCCATCGAGGTGACCACCATCATGTAGCCGACGGGACCGGTCGTCTGGAACAACTCGATCAGCGACTTGTTCGGGGCTTCACCAGGCGCGAGTTCGCTCGCGAAACCGATGCTCGCGAAGACGACGAAGGCGAGCGCAGTGAGGATGTACTTTCTCTGGACCAAAGTGCTCATGACGGGGGAGGGGGCTTTCATTGCTGGGTAGGGAGAGGATCGGGAGCTTCTCGGGACTTCCGATCACTTTTTCGAGTTGTAGGGGGAGTTCGGGTACTCGCGTGCGAGTTGGTCACGGCGAGCTTGCGCCCGCGCCTTGTTCGCTGCCTTCGATTCCGCGCGGGTATCGAGTTGGGAGAGGTATTCGAAGCACTGGGCAGAGGAGGCCAGGGCACGTTCGTACTCGGCGGAAGACTCGCCGGGCAGAGGGATGTACTGGACCACGCCGCGCATGTAACAGTACATGGCGTCGGTGATCTTGTCCGTGTCGGGCTTCTTGTTCGCGCCCGAGCCTTTGCCTTCTTCGAGCAAGAGATCCCCGATGCCGTTCCAACCGCCAGCCAGGATCGGGCCGGAGCCCTCGCTGTTCACGATCTTGCGGAACAGGCCTTCGGCCTTGACCTTGTCGCCGAGCGCGACCGCGCACCGGCCCTGGCCCAGGATTGCGAGGCTCACGACCGAAGGCACGACGCCGGGTGCCTTTTCGGCGACCGTGAAGGCGGCTTGGGCCTCGGCGAACTTGCCTTGATCCTCGAGCAGGCGGCCCTTTTGCACGTTGACTGCCGCGCTGAACGAGCCGTCGACGCCAGCCGTGAGCGCGTCACCAGAGAGCGTGTCGAGCAACTTGGCGCCGCTCGCCGCATCCTTCTTCGCGAGGAAGAGGTTGGCGTAGTTCTCGGCCGTCTCGTTCAGATAGCGCGACTTCGGGAACGCGGTGAGCAGATCCTTGTAGCCGGCCAGAGCTTCGTCGAGCTTGCCTTGGCGCTGGTTGATGTACGCCGAGTAGTAGAGCGCGTGCTGCTTGAACACCGGGCGCACGTTCTTCTCGGCCTTGAGCTCGTCGAAGGCCTTGAGCGCGTCGTCGAACTTGCCACCGACGAACTGATCGCGCGCCGACTGATACGAGACCGCGTTCGCGTAGGAGATGCCGTCGACGGCGATGTCGTTCCAAGCGATCGTCTTGTCGCCCTTCACGTCGATGACGACGCCAGCGTAATCCTCGCTCTTGATCTTGCCCGACTCGGTCGTGCCCGCTTTCAGCGAGACGGAGTCCTTGTTGTCTTGCGCGTGCGCGCTGGCGACCAACGTGAGCGCGAAGGCGGCCACTGCCGCGCGGCGCGACCAGTGGCTCCGGAGCGAAATCATGGCGTTTCCGACCGAAATCATGCGGGTTTCTCCACTCTTCTGTCTGCCCTGTGTCTTCGAAAAGCCCTGTGTCTTCGAAAAGC
>JAWXBU010000226.1:0-8094 GCA_034440255.1 Planctomycetota bacterium
CCTCGGCTCGAGCGCGCAGATTCGAGCTGCACGCGCACGGGAAAATTGCGCGGCGCGCTCGAGCCGAGGAACGGGATGTACGTCGCGCCGCGCTCGTCGAAGGCGGCCTTGTACGTTCGTCCGCGCGCCCAAATCGCGCCGTCGCCGGGCTCGTCGAAGCTCACGGTCGAGAAGTCGATCGGCGGTACGGTCGAAAGCTGCGGGGAGATCGTTTTCTGCGGCTTTGCGTGAGGAATGCGCGTCGTCGCGGGCGCCTTGGACGTGGGAACGGAAGCCGCTTGCGCCGCCGGCTCGGGCGCAATCGTCTTCACGTCGAGTGCGTGAGGCAGCGGTCGCGGCGTCTTCTGCGCCTGCTCTTGCGCCGCTGCGTTCGACACCAGAACGGTCAGCGAAAGAGCAGCAGTCGCGCAGAAAATCGCGCGGACGAAGTGCGGACGGGGAGCAGCGGGTTGCACGGGTAAACCTCGGATCGGTGATGCGTGTGGCGGGATGCGCAGGGGATGCGTCGATCCCGCCTGCTCACCTTCAGGCGCCGTGCAGGCCTGCCGACTGCCAAGAATTCGGGCCGAGCCGTCCCAGCCGACACGGAAGAGAAATGTGTCTCGCGCTCGCTCGGCCAGGCCGATCGAAGGATCCCCAACGAGCGGATGCGCGGCGACGCCGGGGCCCTCTAGCGTCGCGAAGTGCCGCTCGGCACCCCAAGAGCGACAGCAGGGGCAGCAGGGTGAGCGTTCGCCGCCCCTCATGTTGAATGCTGGTTAGATCCGACGCATTGTGTTCATCATGCCGGTTGAATCCGACGTTCTTGCCGAGACCGCATTACTGCACGCCCGTGGCGCGACGCTGTTCAGATAATCGCCAGGCACCTACGGCTACATGTTTCGCCACGAGTCCGGAGTGGTGAAGCGAGACCACCTGCTGATCGACGGACCGCTGCGCTTCGAAGCCACGGATGTCATCGCGCACGCCGACCGCTGCGCGCGCATTCTGATGCTGCGCGCTTACGAGTCATTCGGATTCGAGGAGAAGCACCTTCCGTCAGAGTGGAATCCAGAGACGCTCGACTTCACGGGCGCGGCGTGAACTTCAATGTCGAAACAGAGTGGGCCGTTACAGGTCCGCGAGCGTCGACTTGCGGCCCTTGTTCTGTTCCTTCAACCAGCCCATCAGTGGCTCGAAGTAGCGCAGCATCGGCTTCGCATTCAACGGGCTGCCCGTCTTCGCGACGAGCAGATCTTTCCAATCGGCGCTCGCGCCCGGCTCGAGCATCGACTTCAGGAACGTGCCGATTTCCTTGCGCCCGTAGTAATTCGTGTCGCGCGGGTCCTCGTGCAGAATCTTCGTCGCGATGTGATCGTGCAGTTGGAAGAGCAGCACGAACGAGAGCGCGTAATCGTAGTAACCCGCCGGATCGTCGTTGATGTGCGTCTTCGTCGCGGCGTCGCAATACTCTTCGCCGCGCGGAGTCGGCGGTGCGATGCCTTGGTACTTCGCGGCCAACTCCCACCAGCGCTTGTTCCACTGCGTCGACGGCAAGTTGTCGTAGTAGAGCTCCTTCTCGAAGTTGAACATCGTGCCCGTCGACCACGGGATGAACACGGCGTACTCGAGCGCTTGTTTGAAGAGCAGTTGCATCGGATCGGGCTTCGGGCCGTTCATTTCGATGCCGATCGCCTTCACGAAACGCGGTTGACGCGCAGCGAGACCCATCAGCGAGCCGACGGCTTCGTGGTACGCGCGATTCGCACCTTCGCGCAGCAGGTATGGCACGTTCGAGTTCGAATACGACATGTAGTAGTAGATGTGGCCGAGCTCGTGATGCGTCGTCTCGTACCACTCGGTGTTCGACTCGACGCTCATCAGCGACCGCACGTCGCGGTCGAGGTCGATGTGCCATGCGCTGGCGTGCGTGTTCTTCTTGAAACCGGCGTCGGCGGCGACGGGATAGAGCGACGATTTGTCCCAGAACGTCCTCGGCATCGGCGCGAAACCGAGGCTGACGTAGAAGCGCTCGGCCTGCTCGACGCACCACTCGCGCGGTTTCGTTTTCATCGGCTCGTCCAGGTCGAAACCGGCGACTTCGACGAGCGACGACCAATCCTGGCCCCAACGATTCGGCAGCCAATGCGCAGGGATCAGATCGGGAACGGGCTGGTTGTTGCGCTTCGCCAACTCGTAGCGCGTCCACGTGTGCAGCTCGCGGAAGAGCGGACGTAACTCGCGATTGATCGAACCGATCACGTCGGCGAGCTCGGCCGTCGTCATGCCGTATTCGCTGGCCATGTAGCTGAAGAAATCGTGGTAGCCGAGCGCTTGCACAGAAGCATTGCGCAAACGCTGCAACTCGACGAGGCCCGGCCGCAGACCCTTGCCGACTTCCTTCGACGCTTCCCAGATCTTCAGGCGCTTCGAGAGATCCTTCTCGTCCTTCAAACCGCCGTCGATGTCATTCGGCGTGAGCGACTTGCCGTCCAGAGTGAATTCGAAACCGTAGAGCCTTTCGGTCTGCGCCGTTTCGGCGGCGATGCGCGCCTTGACGACATCCGCAACCGTCGCGGGATTTCCGCCGGCTTTGAAGAGCACGGCTTCGAACTGCTTCGCTTGCAGCGGCGTCAGTTCGTCCTTCTTTTTCAAGAACGAGCGCGCGGCTTCGATGTTCGCGACAGAGCCCGTGAACGCTGCCATCGCTTCGTCGGCCGCACGTGTGCGAGCGCCGTTCGTGTCGTCACCTTCGACGATGTGCGTTTGCGAGGCCCACTGCGCTTCGGACGATGCCGTCGTGAGCTCGCGGTACTTCGCGTTGTACGTGTCGAGAAACACCTGTGCAGTCGAACGCCAAGCGGCGTTCTCGGCCGATTCTTGTGATGACGAGCAGGCGCCGAGGAGACACGCCGCGGACAGCAGGGCGACGAAAAGGGCTTGTTTCATGCTGCGAAGTCTATGTCGGAGGTCGCTTCACGTGTGAGCGAAAGGAAGCGTTCTTGCAGGGCTCACACGTGCCGTGCACCCTCTCACCTTCACGATGCGAACGACCAGCGAGGATCCAGTCGACCGATCGATCGACTCTGCCGCTCGCGTCGACGTCGTCGGACGGCACACGAACTTGGTGCGGCGGACAGCGCTCGTTTCGCTCCTGACGCTCGCGTCGCGGATCATCGGCTTCGCGCGCGAGATGATTTCGGCCTCGATCTTCGGCGATCGTTCTGCGATCAGCGATGCGTTCGTCACCGCGTGGCGCGTGCCGAATCTGTTCCGCGGGCTGATGGGCGAGGGCGCGATCACGACCGCGATGCAAAGCGAGATGACGCGCGTCGAGCACGAGCGCGGCCTCGACGCTGGCCGCCGCTTGTTCCACGCGACGTTGCGTACCGTTCTGCTCGCCTCGATCGCCGTGACGATCGTCGGCGTCGCGCTCGTGCTCGTCGTGCCCGACACGATGCCGATCACGGGTTGGCATTGGCTCGGCTCCGATCCCGGTCCGGTGCGCGAACTGACGGCGCGCATGCTGCCTTTCGTCGTCTTCGTGTGCGGAGCGGCGGTCGTCGGCGGAGCGTTGCAAGTGCGCGGACACTTCTTGGCGCCGGCGCTCGCTCCGGTCGTGATGAACGCGTGTTGGATCGGTGCGCTGTTCGTGACGGCGAACACGTACGGTTGGATCGGAAATGCCGGTGAAACAGGCTCCGAACGCTTCGCCCGACATCTGGACATGGCGCGCATGCTGGCTGCGTTCGTGCTCGGCGCCGGGGCAGTCTTGTTCCTCGTGCACGTGCCGCCACTGGCCCGCCGAGGCTTGTTCGGAGCGCGCTCCGGCGAAGTCGTCGCGCCGCGAGTTCGCACGCGTGCCGTGTGGTCGATCATGAAGAGCACGCTGCCGCTCGCGTTCGGCGCAGCCGTGTTCCAAGTCAACGCACTGATCTCGGGCTTCCTCGCCGAAGCACTGCTCGCGAACGGCGGACCGACTGCGCTGTACTACGCTGCGCGACTACAGCAACTGCCGCTCTCTCTCGTGTCGGTGGCTGCGACGAGCGCTGTTTTTCCGACGCTTGCCGCGCTCGGCCGCGTCGGTGATCGCGTCGGTTTGAAGCGCTTGCACGATGACACGCACTTCGCCGTGTTGTTCGTCGCGGTGCCGGCGACGTTCGGTTTGTTCGCGTTCGCAGGTCCCGTGTGCGCCGTGTGTTTCGGCCACGGCGCGTTCGGTGTCGAAGGCGTCGAGCGCACGTCGGCCGCGTTGCGCTGGATGACGTTCGCGATCCTGCCGGTCGGAGCAACCGGGCTCGTGGCGCGCGCTCACTACGCGCTCGGCGACTACAAAACACCGGTGAAAATCGCGGTGGCGATGCTCGTGCTCAACACGGCGTTGTCGGTCGTTTTCGTCGCAGGGTTGGGCATGGACGCCGATGGTTTGGCGCTGGCGACGGCGATCAGCGCGTGGGGGAACGTGATCTTGCTCACGCCGTATCTGCGCCGTGCGCTCGGCTCGACGGACGTTTCGAACGCGAGCGCTTCGACACCGAAACGAGCGAGCGGTGTATCGCGTGTCAGCCGCATCGTCGTGTCCGCGCTCGCCGCCGTCGGTCTCGCGTACGCGCTGCATCGCGTGCTCGGTTTCGAGGCGAATTCCGCGAGCGCACTCGCCCTGTCGATCGCCATCGCCGTGTGTGCGTACGCCGGAATCACGCTTTCACTCGGCGTGCCCGAAGCCGCACACCTCGTCCGTCGCTTGCGCCGCGCGTGATCCGCTGTGGGGACCACAATCCCGATCGTCGCGCTTGTTCGACCTCGCTACGGTTCAGTGAGAACCGAGCGGCCTTCGATGGCCGACGGATGGTCGAGGGCGCGATCGACAGGCGCTGAGCGCTCGCGGAGGACATCGGCAACGTGCAACGACGACTTCAAAGGGGTGCGCCGATGCGCGAACTCGACGACAGGGATGCGCTCGCGCTGAGGGGGGACTGACGCGCCTGGCGGGGCGAAAACGAGAGTTCGGACAAGCCCGCTCGAATTCAGAGCGAAACCCAACGTGGAATGTGTGCGGAGAAGCCGGTGTAATCTATTGCCCCGTAGTGACTTGCAACTATTCGTTAGGTGTTAGTTAGTGTAGATCGCGCGCTGCCGGAGTGCCCGCGGGCTGGTTCGTGGCGTCCGTCTCGGAAGGCCTCCGCAATTGGTGGTGCCGACGTAAGCCCCTTACCCACAACCTATAGTGGCTTGATCGTTTGGCAATTTTGAAAAATGCTGGGCGCGAGAGTCAGATCCCCCTCCCCACCAGCGAGCGTTTTGTTCGCGGGTGCAGCTGCCCCAGAGGGCTGTTTCTAAACCTCTGGAAAAGCGGCAGTTATCCCCGTTCAATCCAACCCCGAACACCCGCGCCGGACTCTCGCTGTCCTCCGCCGCGGATCCGGGGCCGCCGCCTCCCCATCCATTTCAGAGTCAACGGAAGAGAGAGCACGTGAATCCCATCGCGCCGTCCATCCACCAAAAGAGCCGTCAGGCCGAAACCCGTAGCACCGTGGACGCACTCGCCGAACTCGAGGCCATCGCGCCGCCGGCCGACATGCCGGAACCCGACCTGACCGAAAACGCGATCACCGTTCTCGAACGTCGCTATCTCAAGAAGGATCCGTCGAACGGCAAGGTGTGCGAGACGCCGCGCGAGCTGTTCTGGCGCGTCGCTTCGTGCGTCGCGCGCGCGGACGTGTCGTTCCCGGGCGGCAGTCCCGAGCGCGCGCTCGAAGTCGCGCGTGAGTTCTACACGTTGATGGCGAAGCGCCAGTTCATGCCGAACTCGCCGACGCTCATGAACGCGGGTCGCGAGATGGGCATGTTGTCGGCGTGCTTCGTGTTGCCGGTCGAGGACTCGATCGAGGGCATCTTCGACGCGATCAAAGCGACGGCGATGATCCAAAAGGCCGGCGGCGGCACGGGCTTCAGCTTCTCGCGTCTGCGTCCGCAAGGCGACCTCGTGCGCAGCTCGGGCGGCACGACGGAAGGTCCGCTTTCGTTCATCCAAGTGTTCTCGAAGGCGACCGACGCGATCCAACAAGGTGCGTTTCGTCGTGGCGCGAACATGGGGATCCTGCGCGTCGATCACCCTGACATCATCAAGTTCATCACGATCAAAGACGACCTCGGGATGTTGACCAACTACAACATCTCGGTGACGGTCACGAACCGCTTCATCAGCGAGTTGCGTTCGAAGCCCGAGACGATCCACCAAGTACAGAATCCGCGCACGAAGCAGTGGACGAAGCTCGAGAAGTACGACGCCGACAACAAGAGGACCGGGAGCTACTGGACGGTCGGCGACATCTGGACGCTCGTCATCGAACACGCTTGGCGCACGGGTGAGCCGGGCGTCGTGTTCATCGACCGCATCAACGAGAAGAATCCGATCAAGAACGTCGGCCTCATCGAAGCGACGAACCCGTGCGGCGAGCAACCGCTGCACGCCTACGACTCGTGCAACCTGGGTTCGATCAACCTCGGCGTGCTCGTCAAGGGCGAAGGCAAGAACGCGACGTTCAACTGGGACGAGTACAAGACGATCATCCACACGACGACGCGCTTCCTCGACAACGTCATCGAAGTGAACAAGTACCCGCTGCCGCAGATCGACAACATGTCGAAGACGACGCGTCGCATCGGGCTCGGCGTGATGGGTTTCGCCGACGCGCTGTACAAGCTCGGCATTCCCTACAACTCGGCCGAAGGCTGCGCATTCGGCGAGAAGATCATGCAAGGCCTGAACGACGAATCGCACCTCGCCAGCGAGTTCCTCGCCGACGAACGCGGCGTCTTCCCGGCTTGGGAAGGTTCGGACTGGGAGAAGCAAGGTCGCCGTCTGCGCAACAGCTACACGACGACTGTCGCTCCGACCGGCACGATCTCGATCATCGCCAACTGCTCGGGCGGCATCGAGCCGATGTTCAGCCTCGCGTTCATCCGTCAGGTCATGAAGGACACGCAAGGTCGTCCGACGATCATGCGCGAGGTCAACTACGTGTTCGACAGCATGTCGCGTGCACGCGGCTTCTACTCGGACGAGATGGTCGACGACATCGTCGCGAAGGGCACGCTGCAGTACCGTCCCGACGTTCCGGAAGACGTCAAGCGCGTCTTCGTGACGGCGCACGACATCAGCCCGTTCTGGCACATGAAGATGCAGTCGGCGTTCCAACGTCATTGCGACAGCTCGATCAGCAAGACGATCAACTTCCCGCACGAAGCGACGGCCGACGACGTGCGCACGATCTACGAGCTCGCGATCGACGAAGACGTCAAGGGCGTCACCGTGTACCGCGACGGTTGCCGCGAAATGCAGCCGATGGCGCTCTCGTCGACGAAGAAGTCGGACGCAAGCACCAAGGAAACGCCGAAGGTGGAACTGCCCGCCGTGGTCCTGAACGATTTGCGCTTCACACGCAATGAGCGCGGAGACGAAGAGCTCAATCCGATCAAGCTGCCGGAGATCATGAGCTGCCTGCGCATCCGCCAGATGACGCCGTTCGGCAACATGCACGTGAAGGTGTCGGTCGATCCGATTTCTTGCCGCGAGCGCGAAGTGTTCGCGCAACTCGGCAAGGGCGGCGACGTCGCGAACTCGGACCTCGAAGCGATCTGCCGCATTCTGTCGCTGTGGCTGCGCAGCAACGGCTCGCTGAAGATGGCCGTGAAGCAACTGGAAGGCATCGGTTCGTCGTTGAGCGTGCCGACCAAAGACGGTCGCATCATGTCGCTCGCCGACGGTCTCGCGACCGCGTTGGAGCGCTACATGGTCGCGAAGGAAGAGCACGGCCTGCATTCGCTGTTGCTCGGCGGTGCTGCGCCGGACATGACGAAGACGGCTTTCGCCAAAGCGGCCGAAGCTGCGAAACTGGCGTCGACGACGCCGTCCGCTCAGCCGCGCAACGTTTCGCAGTACAAGCTGAAGTGCCCGGCGTGCGTCGGCACCCTCTCGTTCGAAGAGGGTTGCGTGAAGTGCCACGCGTGCGGCTTCAGTCAGTGCTGAGACGCTGAGCTCGCACGAGCCCGAATGGAGCGACCGCGGCCACGACCTGCCGCGGTCGCTCCATTTCGATCGTACTGTGCCAG
>JAWXBU010000227.1:0-23154 GCA_034440255.1 Planctomycetota bacterium
TCACGAACGGCGACATGGCCGACGTCGTGACCGTGTTCACCGTCACCGATCGAGCACGCGGCGCGCGCGGCGGAATCACGGCCTTTCTCGTGCCGCGCGAGTCGCACGGCCTCACGCTCGGCAAGCGCGAAGAGAAGATGGGCCAGCGCGGTTCGGCGACGGTCACGATGTCCTTCACGGACGTACGCGTGTCCGAAGAAAACCGCCTCGGCGACGTCGGTGACGGATTTCGCATCGCGATGGGCACGCTCGATCGCGGCCGGCTCGCGCTCGGCGCGAATTGTCTCGGATGCGCGCGCGAAGCTCACGCGTTGTCGGTCGACTACGCTCGACAACGCGAAGCGTTCGGCAAGCCGATCGCAGATCACCAAGCGATCCAGTGGATGCTCGCCGACAACGCGTGCGACATCTACACGATGGAGAGCCTCGTCTATCGCACCGCGTGGATGTGCGACGAACATCAACCATTCGGTCGCGAGTCGGCGATAGTGAAGCTCGTGTGCAGTGAAGCGCTCGGTCGCGTCGTCGATCGCGCGGTGCAGATCCACGGCGGGATGGGATATTCGGCCGAGTACAAGATCGAGCAGCTCTACCGCGACGCGCGTGTGACGCGCATCTACGAAGGGACGAGCGAAATCCAGCGCCTCGTGATCGCGCGCGACGTCATCAAGCGGGGGCACTGAGCGCAGACTTCGATTCGCGTGCGGGCACAACCGGGGATACTGCTGGAGGACGCGAAACTGCTGAATTCACGCAGTTTGGATGCACCTCGGCTGCGCCACTCGACTCCGCACGAGTGGAGCGGCCGAGCTCACTTGAAGAATCGATATTCGCCACCCGAATCGGCGGCCAGATTCTTCAGTAGGTCCATGTCTGTTCCGATCGAGATCGCGCAGATCTTGATCCGACGCGTCACGTTCCAGCGCTGAACGATCTCGCGAATCTTCACTGGATCGACCTCGCGACCGAAGCTCGGTTCGCCGTCGGTCAGGAAGAAAATCGTGTCGAGCTGCGTGTCTTCGAAAGCGCGCTCGAGTGCATCGTGAATGTTCGTTCCGCCGACGGCTTCGAGCTTCTCGACGTACTTGTGTGCCTTCGAGCGCAACAGGTCGTCGAACTTCTTCTGAGCTTCGGCGTCCTTCAGTTTCTGCTTCTCGTCGACGGGCGTCGGCACTGCTGCTGGCGCCGCACCGGTGGCAGGAGCGCGCTTATCCTCGGGCTTCTTGCCGCCGAGTCCGACGGGCAAGTCGCCGACCTCGTCGAGCCACGCTTCGACGTCCGAGCTGAAGGTCACGATGTTGAAGAGCGTCCCGGGCGCGAGTCCGTCGATGATCTTGCCGAGTTCTTCCTTCGCGACCTCGAAGCGCGAGCGACCTTGGTTCTCGCCCTCTTTCATCTCCTCCTTCATGCTGCCCGAGATGTCGACGACGAAGCACACGCGCTTGCTGTCGACTTCGATGCCGTAGAACTGCACCACCTTCGTATCGCTGTCGCGCCGCGGGCGTTCGCCGGTCGACGGCGCCGAGACAGCGCTCGGGAACTCGAACGCGGCCTCGTTCTTCTGCCACCACGCGGCCCAATCGGCGGCGCGATCGGCGAAGTTCATCCCGGTCAGGCGCATCAGCGCGGTGACGCACTCAGCATTCATTCGCGTGCCCTTGGGCTCGTTCGCAAATTGCGTGAGGATCGCCGCGAGCCCTTGTTTCGTGCGGGTTTTCACCAAGTACTCGAGTGCGATCGCGCGCGTGCTCCAATCCGGATTCGACATCTGCGCCGTGAACAGGTCGATACGCGCCGGGTTCTTGCCCCTGGCGACGGCAGCGAGAGCCGCACGGCGCAGGGACTCGTTTTTGTCGGACACGAGCGCGAGCATCCGATCCTCGAAGACCGCCCAATCACTCGTGCCGTCGTACAGCGTGGCGAGGTGCGAAACGATCGGTCCCAACAACTCGGCGTCCTTGCCCGCCTTCAAGATCGCTTCGAACGCGCTGCGTGCGTCGGCGGATTGGTGCTGCACCAAGATCGCCGCCGCATCGAGGCGGTTCTCGATCTTGTCGTCGACGAGACTTTTCTCGAGCACCGCCTTGTCGATCTCGGGCCCAGCGAGCCCGCGGGCAACTTGCAGGATCCACGCTCGTTCGTCTGCTTTGCCGTGACCGATTTTCTTCGCGACGAGCTTGCGCACGCCATCGCAATCGCACGAGTGAATCGCTTGCACGATGCCGAGCTTCGTCTCGGGATACGTGTCCTCCTCGAGCGCGATCGGGATCATGCGTGCCACGACCTTCTCGCAACCGTTCTCGCTCTTCGCCCGCTTCGCGATGCTCTTCGCGGCAGCAGTGCGGTCCTTCGGCAGCGCCGACGCGCGCTCGAGGACGTCCCAATCGGACTTGTCGTCGGCCTGAACGGGGGAGAGGAACGCGGCGAGCGCGACGAGGGTGAGGAGGATCCGCTTCATGGGGCGCTGGAATTGAAGCAGAATCCAGGCCTTCGCGCAGCCGTCGACCGCTGTAGGCCGGGCCGAACTCGGTTTGACGGATGCACTCTCCGCGCGTACAACCTTTGCCCCCAACTGCGGCCGAAAGCGGTCCGCTGAATCACCCCGATGGCCCCCGCGATCACCGTCGTCATACTCGCCGCTGGCATGGGCAAGCGCATGAAAAGCGCGCGGCCCAAAGTGCTGCATGCGCTGTGTGGCAGGCCGCTGATCGGTTGGGTCGTCGACCAAGCGCAGGCGCTCGATCCGCAGCGCATCGTCGTCGTCGTCGGGCACGGCGCGGACGAGGTCGAAGCGGCGCTCGCTGCGACGGGACAGAAAGAGCGCGTCACTTTCGTCCGACAGGAACCGCAACAGGGGACCGGACACGCGTTGCAGTGCTGTCTGCCCGCGCTCGGCAAGGACCCCGGCGTCGTCGTCGTCTTGTACGGCGACATGCCGCTCTTGCGTCCGGAGAGTTTGCAGGCGCTGCTCCAAATGCAGCGCGAGAGCGCGCGGGGCGGCGCGGCTTTGCTGACGGCCACGCCGGACAATCCGCGTGGATTCGGTCGGATCGTTCGCGCGGACGACGACTCGGTCGTCAAGATCGTCGAAGACAAGGACGCCAGCGCCGACGAGAAAGAGATCACGGAAGTGAACCTCGGCGTGTACGCGTTCGACGGCAAAGAGCTCGTCGCGCGGCTGCCGAAACTCGAGTCGAAGAATGCGCAGGGCGAGTACTACCTGACCGACGTCATCGGCATGTTGGTGAGCGCGAAGAAGCCCGTCGCCGCGCTCGAAATCGAAGACGTCGAGGAAACGATCGGCATCAACACGCTCGCCGACCTCGCCGAAGCACGTTGGGTCGCGCAGCTTCGAATCCTCGAAAAACATCTCGAAAACGGCGTCCAGATCGAAGATCCGGCCACGACGTACATCGATCACGGCGTCACGATCGGTGTCGGCACGAAGATTCTGCCGTGCACCGTGATCCGCTCCGGCGTCGTCATCGGCGAACACTGCGAGGTCGGTCCGTTCGCTCAGCTGCGCGCGGGAACGGTGCTCGAAGACGGCGCCGAAATCGGCAACTTCACCGAATGCAAGAACACGCGCATGGGCGCGCACTCGAAGGCCAAGCATCTCGCGTACCTCGGCGACGCCAAGATCGGCGCGAAGACGAATATCGGTGCCGGGACGATCTTCGCCAACTACGACGGCAAGGCGAAGCACACGACCATCGTCGGTGACAAAGTATTCGTCGGCAGTGGCACCGTCATCGTCGCACCGAACACGATCCCCTCAGGCGTCACCACCGGCGCCGGAGCGATCGTCGTGAAGAACAGCGCGATCCAAGCGGACGAGACGTGGGTCGGGATCCCGGCGCGCGCTCTCGTCAAGAACGCTGCGACGCGCGCAACAGATTCCAAGTCGCAACCGACGCAGCAGAAGGGGAAGTGAAAATGCGCGCCTACAGCGAGCGGATCACGATCATCGCCGGCAATGCGCACCAAGCGCTGGCCCAGTCGATCTCGGCCCAACTGTCGATACCGCTCGCCGCGGCGCACGTCGGACGTTTCCCCGACGGCGAGATCGACATCAAGGTCAACGACGATTTGCGCGGCACGGATTGTTTCGTCGTGCAACCGACGTGTCCGCCGGTGAACGAGAACTGGATCGAGCTCTTGCTGTTGCTCGATTGCCTGCGCCGTTCCAGCGCGGGCCGCATCACGGCCGTCATGCCCTACTACGGCTACGCGCGCAAAGACCGCAAGGACGAGGGGCGTGTGCCGATCAGCGCCAAAGTCGTCGCCAACACCTTGGTCGGTTGCGGCGCCGATCGCGTGCTCGCGCTCGACATGCACGCCGCTCAAATCCAGGGCTTTTTCGACATCCCCGTCGATCACATGTACGCGAAGCCGGTGTTGCTCGCCGCGGTGCGCAAGCTCGGGCTCGAGAGGCCCGTCGTCGTCAGCCCCGACGTCGGCGGAATCAAGATGGCGCGCGCGTACGCCAAGTCGCTCGACAACGCCGATCTCGCGATCGTCGACAAGCGGCGCATCAGCGGCTCGCAAGTCGCCGTCGAGCACATCATCGGCGACGTCGAAGGCCGTGACGTGCTCATCGTCGACGACATGATCTCGACCGGCGGCTCGATCAGCGAAGCGGCCCGCGTCGTGAAGAAAAACGGCGCGCGCCAAGTCGTCATCGCCGCGACACACGGTGTTTTGTGCGGTCCGGCCGTCGAACGTCTCGACGCGGCACCCATCGACCGCCTGTTGATCACCGACTCGATTCCGCCGCGTCAGAAGACGCCGAAGAAGCTCGAAGTCGTGTCCGTCGCGTCGCTTTTGGCGCGCGCTATCATGAACATTCACCGCAACGAGTCGGTGAGTTCCCTTTTCGAAGAACCCTGCTAGGCCTGCATATCCAAGGGACAGGCAACGAACCATCCAGGGAGGAAGACGATTCATCATGAGCAAGAAGAGTGAGATCCTGAAAGCCGGCGCGCGCACGCAAGTCGGCTCACGCAACGCACGTTGGCTCCGCGCCGAGGGCCGCATTCCCGCGAGCCTCGACAAGGACGACAAGCACGATCACGCCGACATCCACATCGAGGAGCACGGCTTCCTCGCCACGCGCCGCCGTCACACGCACCTGTACGAGGTCGAGGTCGACGGTCAGAAGGGGCTGCAGATGGCCGTCGTGCGCGAACTGCAATGGGACACGTTCGGCGAGCGCATCGTCCACATCGACTTCAAGCGCGTGCAACGCGACGTCAAGACGAACTCGGAAGTCGAACTCGAGTACACGGGCGTGCCGAAGGGCGGCATCCTGAACCACCTCATCACGCACGTGACGGTGCGCTGCATCCCGATGTTGATCCCGGACTCGATCGAAGTCCCGGTCGGACACCTGGAACTGGGCAACGCGGTCTACTTGAAGGACCTCAAGCTGCCGGAAGGCGTCGAGATCGTCGGCAAGGCCGATCAGAAGATCGCCGTCGTCGTCATGGCCGCGAGGATGGAGGCCGCTCCGGCCGCCGCCGAGGGTGATGCCGCAGCCGCAGCAGGTGGCACGGTCGCCGCTCCCGCGAAACCCGCCGCAGGTGCAGCCGCCAAGCCGGCCGCAGCTCCGGCCAAGCCCGCCAAGGGCTGAGTTTCGGCCTGATTTTGGGTCCGGGGGCGCACTCGCGGTTGCGAATGCGCCCCCGGTCGCTATTCTCTTCGGCCCCCGAATCCACCGGGGGCCTTCTTTTTCCCCCGACTTGGATTTGCACGTGGCGCGCACTCTCGTCATCGGCCTGGGTAACCCCGGACCGGAGTACGACTGGACGCGACACAACGTGGGCTTCCACGTGCTCGATCGGTTGGCGGCGGAAGAGAAGTCGATCTTTCAATCTGCACGCCGGCTCGACGGGTACACCGGGTCGAACAGTTTCACGTTTGCGCGCTCATCGAAGCACGACGCGCTCCTCGTGAAGCCTTCGACCTACATGAACCGCTCGGGCGAAGCCGTCCTGGCTCTCCAAGGTTGGAGCGCGCTCGCGAGCACGTCGATCCTCGTCGTCTACGACGATCTCGACTTGCCACTCACGAAACTGCGCATCCGACCTTTCGGAGGACCGGGGACGCACAACGGCATGCGGAGCATCGTGCAATCCCTGGGGACCGACCGATTTCCGCGCGTACGCGTCGGGATCGGCCCGGCCCCGACCGACGCGGCGCGCCATGTGCTCGAGCGGTTCAGCAAGGAACAGCAACCCGAGATCGAGATCTCGGTGGCCGAGGCCGCGGAAGCGATCTCGGCCTGGCTCACCTCGCTGGACATCGAGAGTGTCATGACGCGGTTCCATAGCCGCTGGACCTGACGGGTGCCGAACCCAATCGTTCGGCCCCTGCGCAACGACAAACGGAGTTACTTTTGACTGCCCTGTATGAATCCATGTTCCTCCTCGACAACGCCGTCGTGCGCGAGGGTTGGGACAAAGCCAAAGCCGTCGTGACCGACACGCTCCAAAAGCACGGAGCGACGGTGACGACGATCCGCCGCTGGGACGAGCGCAAGCTCGCCTACACCATGCGCGGCAAGAATCGCGGGACGTACGCGCTGTGCTACTTCTCGATGGGCAACGAACACATCGCGGCGATGCGCCGTGAGTTCGACCTGAACGAGCGCCTCTTGCGCTATCTGATCCTGCGCGCGGACGAAGTTCCGGCGACGGAGAACGAACTCGCTGCTGCCGAGCACGCTTCCGACTTCACGGTCCCGCCGCCGCCGCCCGACGACATGGTCGAGCCCGAGGATGGTCCGATCGGTCAAGGCGACATGGAACCTCAACAAGAGATGATGGTCCCCGACCTCGACGAAGAGGGAATGGACGACGACCGCCCGCGCACCAAAAAACCCGAGGGTAAACCCTCGACGGAGGTTTGATCATGGCCGGATCACGCAGACCCGCTCTTCCGCCGATCAACCAAGCGTCGTGCGCAGACCACATCCCGAATTACAAGGATCTGGATCACCTGCGCAAGTTCTTGACCGCTCACGGTCAGATCTTGTCGCGCAAACGCACAGGCTACTGTGCTCAGTGCCAAAAGGCCTTGAAACAAGGCGTCAAACGCGCGCGTCACCTGGGCCTTTTGCCCTTCGTTGGCTGATCAACGGGAGAACTGAACCATGGCCAACAAAGTCGAAATCCTCCTGCGGGAGCACATCAAGTACCTCGGTCGCTGCGGCGACGTCGTGAAGGTCAATGCCGGCTTCGCTCGCAATTACCTCTTGCCGCGCAAGCTCGCGGTGGGCGCGAACGACGAGAACAAGAAGGCGATGATGCGTCGTCGCGCGATCCTCGATGTCGAGGAATCGAAGCGCAACGCCGAGATCGAAGCACGCGTCGCGTCGCTCAACGGCATCATGGTCATGACGAAAGTCAAGGCCGACGAAGCCGGGCACCTGTACGGGTCGGTCAACGCCGGCACGATCGTGGTGCTGCTCGAGCGTGCGGGTCACCGCTACGACGAGAAAGCGGTGCGCATCGACGCGCCCATCAAGACGACGGGCACGCACGCCATCAAGGTGCACGTGCACGGAGACTACTTCGCGGAAGTCAAAGTCGTGGTCGAAGCCGAAACGGTCTAGACGCACGCCGCTGAGCCAGAGAGAGGGCGCGAGCGCGGGTCACCGCACTCGCGCTCTCTCGTTTCAGTTCTGTCGCAACCCGGCGTCCAGCAAGGCACGACGCTTCGATCTCTCGCACTGTCCTTTACGCCTTTCGCCGGTGCCGATACCCTCCGATACCCTGTGCGAGCGTGAATGATGTCTGAAGCAGAACTCCCCGGTCGCATCCCGCCTCACAACGAAGAGGCCGAACGAGCACTCCTCGGCGCGTTGCTCACCGAACCGGTGCGCATTCCCGAAGTCGCCGAAGTCGTGCGCGTGGGGGACTTCTTCAATCCGCGTCACGACGCGATCTACGAAGTGCTCGAGGCGATGGCCGAACGCGCGGCGCCGATCGACATCGTCAGCGTCGGTGAAGCACTCGTGCAAGCCGGACAATTCCAGCGCGTCGGCGGTCGTGCGTATCTCGCCGAACTTTCCTCAGGTGTCACGAGCGGCGTCTACGCGAAGCATCACGCGCGCATCGTCTCGGAGACCGCCATCCTGCGGCGCTTGATCCGCGAAGCCGGCGAGATCATCGGCGAAGCACACGCGACGCGCCCGGACGGCGACAACGTGCCGCGTCTCTTGGACATGGCCGAGAACCGCATCTTCGAGATCGCGACCGAGCGCGATCGCGGCGAGGCGGTTCCCCTGAGCAAAGCCGTCGCCGAGACGTTCAAGCGCATCGACAGCGCTTCGCACCGCCGCGGTTTGACCGGACTGCCGAGCGGCTACTACGAACTAGACGAACTCTTGTGCGGCTTCAATCAAGGTGAATTGATCGTCGTCGCCGCGCGTCCGTCGATGGGCAAGACCGCGTTCGTGCTCAATTGCATGGATCACGCGGCCGATCCGGATCACGCGCCCGAATGGTTGCAGCGCCAAGCCGTCGTGCTGTTTTTCAGCCTCGAAATGGGTCAGCAGTCGATCGTGCGACGCATGCTGTGCGCACGCGCTCGAGTCGACGCGCACAAGTTGCGCACCGGTCGCATCCCGACCGAGGACTACGCCGAGCTGTCGCGCGGTGCCGGTGAATTGGAGCGCTTGAAACTGTTCATCGACGACTCGCCGGGCATCACCGCGATGTCGCTGCGCAGTCGCTCGCGCCGCATCCAGCAAAAGCACGGGCTCGACATGATCGTCGTCGACTACCTGCAGCTGATGAGCCATCCGAAAGCGGAGAGCCGGCAGCAGGAAATCAGTCAGATCAGCCGCAGTTTGAAGGAGCTTGCGCGCGAGCTCAACGTTCCGGTCATCGCTCTGTCGCAGTTGAGCCGCGCGGTCGAATCGCGCGACGACAAGCGGCCGCAATTGTCGGACTTGCGCGAGTCGGGATCGATCGAGCAGGACGCGGACGTCGTACTGCTCCTCTACCGCGACGAGTACTACAACCGCGACAATCCGGAGAACAAAGGCCTCGCCGAGATCATCTGCGCCAAGCAGCGCAACGGTCCGACCGGCAACGTGATGTTGCAGTTCAACGGTTCTATCATGCGCTTCGAAAACCGCGCGCCTTCTATGGCCGAGACCTTCACCGGCTGAGTGCTCTTGAAGCAAGCTAGGTTTCGACACCCGCGATCGTTCCGCGCCGCTCGGCGCTGCGTCGCCGCTTGGCAGACGGCTCACACGGCTCGCTTCTCGAATCGATCGCGGGCGTGCTCGATGTGGACGTGTCTCGCTCTCGCACTTCTTGCGCCGGGCCTTCACGCGCGAATTCAAGGCGCTCCCGACGCACCACCCGCGACCAGCGTGCAGAGCGGACGCGACCGACCGATCACAGGCATCCAAGTCGTGGGCGCTCGACGCTACACGGCGGCACAGCTCGTGAACGCGCTCGGGGCGAAGGTGGGCGAGCCGGTCGACGTAGCCGGAATCGAGAAGGGCATCGAAGTCCTGTGGGACGCGTTTCGCGTCAGTGCGGATGTGCGCTACCGCAACGTTCCGACGGGCGTCGAACTCGAACTCGTCGTCGTCGAGATGAACGTCGACCTCGAGCCGCGTTTCGTCGGCAATGCCGAGATCGACGTCGAGAAGCTCAAGAAGTGGTCGTTGCTCGAGAACAAAGGCGAGCTGTTCCTCTACCAGTCCGAGCGCGTGCGCCAGCGTTTGCTCGAGGGCTACAAGAAGGAAGGTTTCGCGTTCGCCGAGATCGACGTCGTCCGTCGCGGCTCAGATTCCGGCGCCGCTGAAAAAGAGCTGCCCGACGTCATCTTCGAGATCCGCGAGGGACCGAAAGTGCGCGTGAAAGACGTCGTGATCCGCGGCAACGATGCGATGCCGGAGAAGGGCATGTGGTGGTGGCGCGACGGTCTCACGAAGCTCGCGAAGACCGAACTCTCGGGTCCTTGGATCTTCAACTGGTTCGGTGAGAAGTACTCGAAGGAAACGCTCGACGCTGACGTCCTCGCGATGCGCGAAGTGTACCGGGATCGCGGCTACTTGGACGCCGTAGTCGAGATCGAGCGCACCGAATTCACGCCCGATCACACCGGTGTCGTGCTTCACGTCGTCGTCGACGAAGGGCCTGTCTACACCGTTTCGTCGATCGAACTCGTAGGAGCGAAACATGAATTCGATTCGAGCGCGCGCGCGTTCGACGATTCGCCCGTGCCGCTGCTCTTCGCGAAGGACGAGCTCGAGAAACTGCTGAAAATTCAGGTCGGAAAGCCCTTTACGCGCGTCGTGCGAGCTGCGGACTCGACGGCATTGCGCGACTACTACGGGTCACGCGGCTACCTGTCGCATCCATCGTTGCAGACGGACTACTTCGAGTTCCTCGAGCCTGAACTCGTCTTCGACGCCGATCATCACACAGTCGCCGTGAAGTACCGCCTTGCGCAGGGGCGCAAACGCTACATCCGCGAAGTGATGTTCGACGGGGCCGTTCACACGCGCGATCGCGTCGTCCGGCGCGAAGTCGACATGTTGCCCGGCGAAGTCGCCGACTTGACGAAGATCCGGAAGTCGCTGTCGCGCATCACCGGCACTTCGTTCTTCTCCGACGACGCGCAACCCCTGCAGCACAGGGAACCGTCGTTCACGTTCAAGCCTACCGACGATCCGAGTCTCGTCGACCTCGAATACGCGGTCGAAGAGGGCAAAGTCGTCAACTTCCAGATCCAAGGCGGCGTCGACAGCAACAGCGGGATCTTCGGCCGGCTCTCGATGATCATGCGCAACTTCGACATCGCCGATCCGCCGTCGACGCCGTGGTCGACGTTCGGCGAACTGTTCGACAAGGAGGCTTTCCACGGCGCCGGCCAAGAGCTCGAACTCGATTTTTCCCCGGGCACCGTCGTCAATTCCTATCGCGCCCGCTTCCTCGAGCCGGATCTCTTCCGTACGCACTTCAACCGCTACAGCCTCGAGCTCGACCTGTACCGACGCGAGCGCAGCCAACGTTTTTTCGACGAGGATCGCAACGAGCGCCGCGTGCGCATCGGCCACGAATTCACGCGCAATTTCACGGCGTTCGTCGGATACACGAATCAGAACATCAGGGTCACCGCCCTCGAATCGAATCTCATCGATCTGAACGAGCCGGACGTTCTTCCGCTGCCGGATTCGATCTACCAGCAAGAGGGCACGACCAACCTGTCGGGCGTGACGCTCGACTTCAGCTTTCGCGACGTCGACCAGGTCACGAACTCGAAGAACGGCGTCACCGCGAATTGGAAGAATGCGCTCTACGGTGGTTTCGCCGGTGGCGACTACGACTTCTTCAAGTCGTACATCGAGACAGACGCGTACTGGCAGATCGCCGACTCCGAGCGCGAGGTTGCGCCTGGTTTCCATGTCGGCGTGGGCGCGGGGATTTCGCAGGGTTACGGTGACACGAGCGAAACGCCCTACACCGAGCGCTATTTCTTGGGCGGCAGTCGCATCTTGCGCGGATTCGCCTACCGCGGCGTCGGTCCGAACCGCGGACGCAATGCGCTCGGCGGAGAGACGTACGTGTCGGGCACGCTAGAGTTCCGCTATCCACTCTACTCGGTGACGCAGCCTGGTTCGTACCGAGAGCTCGAGACCTTCCGTCTCACTTTGTTCACAGATGCGGGCATCCTGGGTGTCGATACGTGGGAAGCGCCGTTCGACGACTTGCGCTGGACGGCGGGCTTCGGTCTCGGGATGGTGCAGCCGTTCCCGATTTCGTTGAACTTCGGTTTCCCGATCGAGTCGGGTGAGGGTGATCGGCGTCAGACTTTCTCGTTCACGATTTTGAATCTGTGGTTCTGACGCGGCGAATTCGCCGCGTCCAGCCAACAGAGGATTCCGTGCCGGTCGCCGTTGTCCGGCAGCAGCCTTGGTCATCGCTCCGCACAAATCACCGCGAGGTCGCTGATGAAGCTCGATGCAAAGTTTCTCGGTCGCTGGCAGCGGTAACGACAGCAGGCTTTGTCACAGTGATGTCGCTTGGTCGCCGTGACAGCACACTCCGCCGCAGCAACGTCGCACATGTCAGCAGCGATGCCGCACTTGGCCGCAGCGACAGCACACTCCGCCGCAGTGATGCCGCACTTGCGTCCCTCTGTCGGAATGGAAACGTCAGTTCCGGTGAAGCTGGGCGTGGCTGCGGAGTGTGCTGAGTTCGTCGGAATGGAAGTGTCAGCCAGGTGAGGTGTGGCGGTTTCAAACGTGTTCGAGCGTCTGGGAGATATCCACGGGCGCGGCGGCGGCATCCGATAGCAACCTGGCTGAACGGAATGGAATGTCCTCTGGCGTTCACCCACACGCGAGATCAGCAACGTGGAGCCCGCTCGGCCTTAACCTCACCCACGCGCGGCCCTCCCGCCGCGCGGCTCCAGACCACCGCAGTCCTCAGTCCCGCCGGATCCGATCCCTCAGAAGGCCCTCCAAAAATCGGCGTTTGACATGCCCTCACCCCACCCGTTCAATCTCGCCACGCCTCTCGCACCGTAGAGTGGCCGAGGAACTCGGGATCCCGAGTTCGCCTGAGCATGCCCACCCGCACACTCTCCGAATTAGCCCGTCTATGCGGCGCCGTCGTCGACGGCGACCCGAACCGCGCCATCGACGGTCCTGCCAGCCTCGCCGAAGCTGGCCCGCGCGAGATCACGTTCTTCGCGAATCCGCGCTACCGCAATCAACTGGCCGAGACGCACGCTGGCGCAGTCGTCGTTTCGCCCGACATCGAGAAACCGCGCGCTGACCTCTCCTTCCTGCGCGTCACGAATCCCGACAAAGCCTTCACCGCGATCGTCGCCGCATTCGCCGAAGAAGATCCTGCTCCGCTGGCTGGCATTCACTCGAGCGCCGTCGTCGATCCCAGCGCAAAAGTCGCCCAGAGCGCATCGATCGGTGCCTTCTGTTGGATCGGCCCCGGCGCCGTCGTCGGCGAGCGCACGACACTGCACGCCTCGGTTTCGATCGGTCGCAACGCGCAGGTCGGCGACGACACGACGATCCACAGTGGTGTCCGAATCTATTCGCGCGTCACGATCGGTTCGCGCGTCCTCCTGCACTCGAATTGCGTGATCGGATCCGACGGCTACGGCTTCGAGCCGACGCGCGAAGGTTGGGCGAAGATTCCGCAAGTCGGCACCGTGATCGTCGAAGACGACGTCGAGATGGGCGCCTCGTGCGCGATCGATCGCGGTCGCTTCGGTGCGACCCGAATCGGCCGTGGAGCGAAGCTCGACAACTTGGTGCACGTCGCACACAACGTCAGCGTCGGTGAAGCCGCGCTCCTGATCGCTCAAGTCGGCATCGCCGGCAGCTCGAAGATCGGCAAGCGAGCCATCGTCGCCGGCCAAGTCGGCATCGGCGGTCATGTCACGATCGGTGACGGTGCTCGCATCGGCGCGCAGTCGGGAGTCACTGGCGACGTTCCTCCGGGCGTCGACTACCTCGGCACTCCGGCTCATCCGCGCAGTGACGCGTTGCGCAGTTGGTCGCTCACCGCTCGCCTGCCGGAACTCACGCAGCGCGTGCGCGAACTCGAAAAGAAATTGGCCGCGATGGAACGCTCGCTCGCCGCAGCCGGAGAGGATTCACCGTGAGCCGCAAGCAAAAAACGCTGCGAACTGCCGTCGAATTCAGCGGACCGGGCCTGCATTCGGGCCAAGTCATCCAAGCGCGCGTGTTGCCTGCGCCGATCGATCGCGGTGTCGAGTTCGTGCGCACCGACATCGCCGGATCCGAGCCGATTCCGGCGCAGATCACGTACCGCGAGGCGAAGGAGCGGCGCACGCGACTCGTGCGCGGCAACGCCGAAGTCGACACGGTCGAGCACTTGCTTGCCGTGTGCGCGGGACTGCAAGTCGACAACTTGACGGTCGAGTTGTCGGGACCGGAACTGCCGGGACTCGACGGCAGCGCGCTCGTGATGATGGAGATGTTCCAGCGCGCCGGACTCGTCGATCAGAGCGCCGAAGCGCGCGAGTTCAAACTGGATCAGCCTGTGTACGTGCGCCAAGGCAATGCGACGCTCGTCGCGCTGCCGAGCGATAAGCCGATGCTGACGTTGCAGTACGTGTCGGCCTTCGACGAACCGGGCATCGAGAGCGGCACGTTCCAACTCGATGTGACCCCTGAGTCCTTCGCGAAAGAGATCGCACCCGCGCGCACGTTTTGTTTGGCGTCGGAGGTCGATGCGCTGCAGAAGGCCGGATTCGGCAAAGGCGCGACGCGCGAGAACACGGTGATACTCGGCGATCCGCAGTCGCGCATGCGTTTGCCGGGCGAGCCCGTGCGCCACAAGTTGCTCGACTTGCTCGGCGATTTGCGCCTGCTCGGTGCGGATCTGCACGCGCACATCATCGCTACTCGGTCGGGCCACGCGACGAACGCGGAACTCGTGCGGCGGTTGCTCGACATGATGCAGGCGGCCGAGACGGGCGGGTTGATCCGGCGCGAGTCGGGCCTCGACGTGCGCGAGATCTTGCGCATGTTGCCGCACCGCTACCCGTTCTTGCTCATCGATCGCGTGATCGAGATCGACGGCTTCCGCCGCGCGGTCGCGATCAAAAACGTCTCGATCAACGAGCCGTACTTCCAGGGTCACTTCCCGCAAGCCCCGCTGATGCCAGGTGTGCTGCAGCTCGAGGCGATGGCGCAATTGGCCGGCGTGCTATTGCTCAGGAAGCTCGAAAACAGCGGAAAACTGGCCGTTTTGTGGTCGATCGACAAGGTCAAGCTGCGCGGCGCCGTCGTCCCCGGCGATCAGCTGAGGCTCGAGGTCGAGACGACGCGTCACAAAGATCAAATCGCTCAAGTGCGCGGCGTCGGAACGGTGTCCGGGCGCGTCGTGTGCGAAGCGCTGCTCATGTTCACGATGGTGGACGCGTGAAGGTCGACATGGAAACGAAGATTCATCCCACAGCGATGATCGCTCCCGGCGCCGAGCTCGGGATCGGCGTCGAAATCGGTCCGTACAGCGTCGTCGGAGCGGGCGTGCGCATCGGTGATCGCACCAAGATCGGTGCGCAGGTCGTCATCGACGGCGTCACGACGATCGGCGAAGACAACTTGATCGTCGGGCAAGCCGGTCTCGGCGGTCCGCCGCAGGATCTGTCGTACAAGGGCGAACCGACGCAGCTCGTGATCGGCGATCGCAACACGATCCGCGAGTTCGTCACGATCAATCGCGGCACCATGAAAGGCGGCGGCGTCACGCAGATCGGCAGCGATTGCCTCCTCATGGCCTGCTCGCACGTCGCGCACGATTGCGAGTTGAAGGACCGCATCATCCTCGCCAACAACGCGCTGCTCGCGGGGCACGTGTTCGTCGGAGAGAACGCCAACATCTCGGGCGGATCGGCCGCGCATCACTTCGTCACGATCGGCGCGTTCGCGTACGTCGGCGGGATGACGCGCATGGTGCAGGACGTTCCGCCGTTCATGATCTTGGAGGGACATCCGAGCCGCGTGCGCGGCGTGAACAAGATCGGCCTGACGCGCGGCGGGCAGACGGTGGATGCCGTCGAAGAACTCGAACTCGCGTTCCGACGGATCTACCGCACTGGCAACACGCGCAAGCAGACGCTCGAGGAATTGAAGCTCGAATTCCCGAACTCGAAGCTCGTGATGAGCCTCGTCCACGCGCTGGAAGACACGGAAAAAGGCTCGAAAGGCCGCTTTCGCGAAAGTCGGCGCGAAGAATTCATGCGCCTCGGCAAAGAGCGCATCCACACCGGCGTCCTCGCCCGATGAGCGTCACCGAGCGACCGGTCCGCGTCGCCGTCGTCGGCGTCGGGCACCTGGGCAAGTTCCACGCGCGCATCTACGCCGAGAATCCGCGCGCCGAATTGCTCGCCGTCGTCGATCCGAACGGCGAGAAGGCTCGCGCGCTAGCGACCGAGTGCAAGACGACGGCACTCGAATCGCCCGCTCAACTGCCCGCGAGCGTCGAGGCGGTGAGCATTGCCGTACCGACGAGCCTGCACGCCGAGGTCGCGATCCCATTGCTCGAGCGCGGCGTGCACTGCCTCGTCGAAAAACCGCTCGCGGCGAGTGTCGTGGAAGCCGACCGCATCCTGGCGGCTGCAAAGCGTGGCAAAGCACTGCTCTCGGTCGGACACGTCGAGCGCTTCCAACCGGGCTTGCGCAAAGTGCGCGAGATGAAAGTGCGGCCGCGTTTCATCGAGTGCCATCGCCTCGCGCCGTTCAGCTTCCGCTCGACCGATGTCGGTGTCGTGCACGACCTGATGATCCACGACCTCGACTTGATCCTCGACATGGTCGGCTCGACGGTCGAGAGCATCGACGCCGCCGGCGGTGCGATCTTGACCGATCACGAGGATGTCGCGTCGGTGCGGCTCGTCTTCGCGAACGGTGCTCGCGCGAACGTGACCGCGAGTCGGGCTTCGTTGGCGCCGATGCGACGCTTTCGCTTGTTCTCGAGCGACGGCTACGTGAGCCTCGATTTCACGAAGAACTACGGCCTGATGATCTCGAAGGGGCCCGAGTTCGACAGTGGACGCATCGAACTGCGCGAGTTCGACCTGTCCGCTCTCGCAGCTCGCAAGGACTGGATCACCTCGAAGGTGCTCTCGATCCAAGAGCTCGATCTGTCCGCGTCCGAACGCCCGCTGCAGGCCGAACTCGACTCGTTCCTGCGCTCGGTTCAAACCGGAAAAGAGCCCGAAGTCACGGGTGAAGACGGCCGTGACGCGCTCGCGCTCGCCGATCGCATCGCGAGCGCCATCGCTTCGCAGCGTTGGTAGTCGCGGCGCGCATCCAAGGCAGCAAATCGTCGTGCCCGACGTGGCGGCCAGCCGAATCGCAGCGCGCGACTTGGTAGAAGAGGGGCCGCATGGCCTCGACCGACGACAAGCAACTGTTCGCACCGCTCCCCACGGCTCTCGCGTCGGCTCCCGCGCGCGCCGAAGAAGAGACGCTCTCTCGTTGGCGATCGGAGAAGACGTTCGAGGTCGTGCAGAAAGCGCGTGCGGGTTCGCCCTCGTTCGTTTTCTGGGAAGGACCGCCGACCGCGAACGGTCGACCGGGCATCCATCACATCTTCGCGCGCACCATCAAGGACGCGGTGTGTCGCTTTCAGACGATGAACGGCAAGCGCGTCGTGCGCAAAGCGGGATGGGACACGCACGGTCTGCCGGTCGAGCTCGAAGTCGAAAAGCGCCTGAAAATCAACGGCAAACCGGAGATCGAGCGCTACGGCGTCGCTGCGTTCAACGCGCAGTGCAGAGAGTCGGTGTGGACGTACCGCAAGGACTGGGAACAATTGTCGGAGCGCGTCGGCTACTGGCTCGACTACGCGAATCCCTACGTCACCTACGAGGCCGACTACGTCGAGAGCGTGTGGTGGATCCTCGCACAATTCCACAAGGCGGGGTTCGTGTACCGCGGCAAGAAAGTGCTGCCGTACTGCGGACGTTGCGGCACCGGCCTCTCCTCGCATGAGCTCGGTCAACCGGGTGTGTACCGCGACATTCTCGATCCGAGTGTGTACGTGCGCTTCGTCGTCGGAGAAACAGCTGGAGAGAAGGAGAGCATCCTCGCGTGGACGACGACGCCGTGGACGTTGCCGTCGAATGTCGCGTTGGCCGTGCATCCGGAGCGCGAATACGTGCTTGCGCGCGTCGCTCACCACGTCGCGAAGGGTGCTGAGAAAGGCTCCGCAGGATACGAGCGCTTGTGGATCGTCGCCGAGCGCGCGCAAGCCGTGCTCGGAGAACACGAAATCATCGCGAGGAAGCGCGGCAGCGAACTCGTGGGGCTTTCGTACGGGGCCCTGTTCGATGCGAGCGTGCCGTTGATCGAACCGGGTGCATGGACGAGCGGAGCACTCGCACCTAGGCGCGTATTCGCCGCCGAGTACGTCACGGTCGAAGACGGTACCGGCGTCGTTCATCAAGCGCCGACGTACGGCGTCGACGACTGGAACACGGCACAGAAGTACAAGCTCGCCGTGCTGCAAGCCGTTGGCCCCGAGGGCAAATTCGTCGTCGACGTCGGCCCGGTGAAAGCCGGCACGTTCTTCAAGGACGCCGACGACGCGTTGATGGAGGACCTGAAGCACCGCGGCCTGCTCTTCAAGAAGGCGCGCGAGAACCACAGCTATCCGCACTGTTGGCGCTGCGACACGCCGCTCTTCTACTTCGCCGCGCCGGCTTGGTACGTGCGTACCAGCGCTCACAAGGAGCGCATGGTCGAACTCAACGAGCAGATCAACTGGATCCCGCCCGAGGTCGGCACCGGCCGCTTCGGCGAGTGGCTCGCGAACAACGTCGACTGGAACATCTCGCGCGATCGCTACTGGGGAACGCCTTTGCCGTTCTGGGTGTGCGACAAGGACGAGTCGCACGAGCGCGCGATCGAGAGCGTCGAAGAGCTTCGGAAAGCGGCTGGCTCGTTGCCGAAGGACTTCGACAATCACAAGCCGCTGATCGACGAGGTCACCTTCCGCTGTGATCGTTGTACGGGCACGATGCGCCGCACGAAGAGCGTCCTCGACTGCTGGTTCGACTCCGGCGCGATGCCGTATGCGCAGTACCACTTTCCATTTGGAGCTGGAAAACAGGCTGTGTTCGATCAATTTCCAGCTGACTTCATCGCTGAAGGTCTCGACCAGACGCGCGGCTGGTTCTACACGTTGCACGCGATCGGCACGTTGCTCGCGCAGATTCCGGGCATCGGTTTGCCGCAGGGGCCGACGTACAAGACGTGCGTCGTGAACGGCCTCGTCCTCGACAAGGACGGCGTCAAGATGAGCAAGCGGCTCGGCAACGTCGTCGATCCGTGGAAGGCGATCGAAGAGCACGGCGCTGACGCGGTGCGCTGGTATTTGCTCGCGAGTGGCGCGCCCTGGTTGCCGAAGAAATTCGACGCCGGTGGTCTGCTCGAATCGCGCAAGCGCTTCTTCGGCACGTTGATCAACAGCTACAAGTTCTTCGCCGACTACGCGCGTTTGCCCGACGGCTTCGATCCGAAGCGCGATCACGCGCCCGATGTGAAAGATCGTCCCGAGATCGATCGTTGGCTCGCATCGCTGTCGTCGACGCTGGTGCGCGACGTGCGCGCGAAGTTGTCGGCGTACGACTTGGCCGGTGCGTGTCAGTCGCTCGAGGACTTCGTCGTCGACGAGATGTCGAACTGGTACATCCGCCGGAATCGCGCGCGCTTCTGGAAGGGGAGCGGCGCCGACAAGACTGCGGCCTTCGCGACTCTCTCCCACGCGCTCGAAACCGTGGCTCTATTGCTTGCGCCGATCGCCCCGTTCGTCGCGGAGATGTTGTTCGAACGCCTCGCACCAGGTCGCGGCTCCGTACACGCCCAGCGATTGCCCGATCCTGATCCGCGTCATGTCGACGAAGATCTCGAGGTGAGCATGCGCGTCGTCGTGAAAATCGTCGAGATGGGACGCGCGCTGCGCGAGCGTGCGAACGTCAAGATCAAGACGCCGCTGCGCGCGATCCACGTGCGCTCGTCCGACGAGCGTTCGCTCGCACTTCTCCGGCGAGCATTCGCATCGGAGCTCGTGCTCGACGAGCTCAACATCAAGGCGTTCGGCAGCCTCGGAGCCGACGACGGGAAGCTGTGCACGCTGCGAGCGAAGGCCAACTTCCGCGTGCTCGGCAAAAAGATCGGCGGACTGATGAAGGCCGCGGCAGCTTCGATCGAGAAGCTCGATGCCGGGAGCGTCGCCGAATTGCGCTCAGGCAAGACTCTGCGAGTCGCCGCCGGCGCAGAACAAGTCGAAATCAGCGCGGAAGACGTCGAGATCAAGGTCGAGACGTCGGCAGATTTCGACGTCGAGACCGATGGACGCTTCGTCGTGTTCCTCGATACCAAACTCGACGACGAGCTGATCGCCGAGGGCCTCGCGCGCGACGTCGTGACCCGCGTCAACGCCTTGCGCAAGTCGGCTGGTCTCGCGATCGACGAACGCATCCGGCTGCGGCTGAACGCCGGCGGAGATGCGCTGCTCGCCAAGGCCGTCGACGTCCATTCTGCTCGCATCCGAGCCGAAACGTTGGCGATCGAGTGCTCGCCTTCGAACGACGCGTTCGCCGACGGTGCGAGCGAGACAGCCGAGCTCGGCGACGGGCGCACGCTCACGATTCATCTGATTCGCGCGTGAATTCGACTCGCGCTCGCTTGTCGCCCGCGCGCAACTGAGCTAGCTTCGGGCCACGGGGCAATCCTGGCGTTCAGGTGACTGGTCAACCTCCCGCGATCCGAATAACAAATCCGCGGGCCCTGTTCGTTGACGCAGCATTCCTGCGTCGTGTTGGGCCCACCTGGAACCAGTAGGTTCCGGGACCTGACCGGCACGGTCCGGCTGGGACCCCCGTACTCCCCGTCCGCTTCGATGAGAGAAGGGTCCGTGATGCGTGCACTGCTGTTGTGTTCCTTGGGTGCGGTGTTGCTGTGGTTCGCATGGCATTCGTTCAGCGGTTCGACCGCGAATGCTGCGGACGATGTGGTTTCGCCGGGCGTGATGCTGCCGCCGGAGAAGCCCACGGATGCGCCGAGTGTCCCATCTGCGGTCCCGCCCCCGGACTCGCAGAGCGGGGGTCAACCCGCCGTGC
Organism: Planctomycetota bacterium; assembly: GCA_034440255.1. Taxonomy (GTDB): domain Bacteria; phylum Planctomycetota; class UBA1135; order UBA1135; genus JAEUIA01. Next base: position 20,650 of record JAWXBU010000227.1, read on the forward strand.
GGGTCGCCGCGGCCCAGCGTCCCGAATCAGCGAAAGTTGCGGTTTCACCGCCTGCTGCCGCTGACGTGGAGCCGCGCCCCGTCCCGATTTCGGTTCTGCCGGACAAGGCCGAAATCGACTTGGCTCGCACGCTCGTTTCGAACCCGGAGGGCTTCGTCGAGATCGTCGAAAAGCGCTCGGATCTGCCGTCGGCACGCCGGAATTTCGCTCTCGCCCTCGGGAAAGCGCTCACGGGCAAGCACGACGAAGCGCGCGGTCTTTCCAACGGGATCGCGGAAGAGACCCTCGTCCGCGCGTCCGAAAAGGCCTTCCTCGATCGGCTCCTGGGCGGCCGCGTCACTATCGCTCAAGCGGCCTCGGCGACGACCGAGAGTGCGCTCGTGTGGGCCGCCCTGCTGGTGTCCGAGTCCCGCGAGGGGGAACGGCTCGCCAACGAGGGCAAGTCCGCAGACGCAGCGCGCACCTTTTCGTCGGTGCTGCTCGACTACGTCCGCGCGCCGTGGCCTGCCGATCGAGCCGTGCTCCAGCGCTGGAGCGATTCCCTCGAGAAGAACCAGCGCCGGCACCGCTGGAATCGCACGGGCGAATGGCCTTCGGTCGAGGTGAAAGTCGTCGCCGGAGACAGCCTGATCGGGCTGCGCAAGCGGGTCCTGCTCCAGCACCCCGAGTTGCAATTTTGCACCGGGCAGATCGTGCGGGCGAACGAGAAGCGCAGCGACATGCTGCGCGAGGGTGAGACCCTGCGCGTGCCGATCGACCGCGTGCGGATGCTCGTGGATCTCGATGCACACTGGGCCTTCTACCTCGTGGCCAACGAGGTCGCAGCCGCGTACGAAATCGGCGTGGGAAAAGACGGGGCTACGCGCGTCGGTCGCTACGTCGTGGGAAACGACAAGCGCAAGGATCCGATGTGGTTCAAGCCGGGCGGGCCGCCCGTGCCCTTCGGATCCCCCGAGAATCCGCTCGGAACACGTTGGATCGCCTGGCTCACCGAGGATGGGAATGAGACTTCCCTGGGCTTTCACGGCACGAACGACCCGCGAAGCATCGGCAAGGACGAAAGTCAAGGGTGCATCCGCATGCTCGACGATGACATCGAGGAACTGTTCGAGATCCTCCCAGTGGGCGCTGTGATCGATGTGCAGGCCTGAGGAGGCTTCAAAAGTGCGTTTCCCGAGGCCGGTTTCACGCGCTTTCCAGACCAAATTCACGAGAAGTCGGTCGACGTAAGTCCACACGCAGACTGCTACTTACGCGAACCACGACCGGAACCTTTCGAATCTGTCCTCGACGCTGTTGACGCGGGCTTCGAAGACACTACTATCCCGCTCCCCAAACACGAAACAGCCCTCGCGGCTGGCTCGGATCTGGGGGCGCGAGGCGGACTCGCGCGGACGCCTTCGGCTCACAAGCCCGGGGCGACCAGACAGAGCCGCACGATCTTTGAAAACAAGGGTGGCCCTTGAATCCGTGCGAGCAATGAGGGTGGCCCGATGGGGCACCTCACTCCAAATTAAGCAAGACAAATCACTTCCATGAAGGGTTTGATTCTGGCTCAGAACGAACGTTAGCGGTGTGGCTTAGGCATGCAAGTCGAGCGTGAAAGTCTTCGGACGAGTAAAGCGGCGAAAGGGTGAGTAACACGTAACCAATCTACCCATGAGACTGGAATAACCACTGGAAACGGTGGGTAATGCCAGATGGTCCACTCGGAGGCATTTCCGGGCTGGTAAACGGTGGCGCAAGCTGCTGCTCTAGGAGGAGGTTGCGGGCTATCAGCTAGTTGGTGAGGTAATGGCTCACCAAGGCAATGACGGCTACCGGGTCTGAGAGGACGGTCCGGCACACTGGGACTGAGACACTGCCCAGACTCCTACGGGAGGCTGCAGTCGAGAATCTTCCGCAATGGGCGAAAGCCTGACGGAGCGACACCGCGTGCAGGATGAAGGCCTTCGGGTTGTAAACTGCTGTCAGGTTCTAGGAACCACTTGGCGTAAACAACGCCAAGCTTGACTAAGACCAAAGGAAGCAACGGCTAACTCTGTGCCAGCAGCCGCGGTAAGACAGAGGTTGCAAACGTTGTTCGGAATTACTGGGCATAAAGCGCACGTAGGCGGTCCGTTAAGTCATGTGTGAAATCCCTCGGCTCAACCGAGGAATAGCGCCTGATACTGGCGGGCTAGAGGTCGATAGGGGTAAGCGGAACTCCAGGTGGAGCGGTGAAATGCGTAGATATCTGGAGGAACACCGGTGGCGAAGGCGGCTTACTGGATCGAAACTGACGCTGAGGTGCGAAAGCTAGGGTAGCAAACGGGATTAGATACCCCGGTAGTCCTAGCCGTAAACGATGGGCACCGGGCTGGGGAGGTTCCTATGCCTTCTCAGCCGAAGCTAATGTGTTAAGTGCCCCGCCTGGGGAGTACGCTCGCAAGGGTAAAACTCAAAGAAATTGACGGGGGCTCACACAAGCGGTGGAGCATGTGGTTTAATTCGAAGCAACGCGAA
>JAWXBU010000228.1:0-30688 GCA_034440255.1 Planctomycetota bacterium
AAGACGATCGTCTTCACGAGCAATCGCAGCGGGACAGCGCAGTTGTGGACGATGCCGATCGACGGTGGTGAAGCCCGACAGTTGACGGATTTCGCGCTCGGGCTGGACGGCCCCGTGTGGTCGCCCGACGGAAAATTCATCGCGTGCACGACCGAGGTGTTCCCAGAAGTCGGCATCGACGTCGACAAGAACAAGCGCATCGCGAAGGGACTCGCAGACGGCAAGACGAAGGTGCACGTCGCCGACGAGTTGCTGTACCGACACTGGACGTCGTGGCACGACGGCAAGCGCTCGCACATCGTGCTCGTCGACGCGCAGTCGGGAGGCGTCGTGCGCGATCTCACGCCGGGCAAATTCGACGCGCCGATTTTCATGCTGGGCGGCGGACGCGGCTACGCCTTCTCGCCCGACGGCAAGGAACTGTGCTACGTCGCGAATCACGAAGCAAAGCAGGCTGAAACGACCAACGCGGACCTGTTCGTCGTGCCCGTCGGCGGGCCGATCGACGAGAAGACGGCGGTCAACATCACGCGCGACAACCGCGGATGGGACGGAGCGCCGCTGTACTCGCCGGACGGACGCAGCATCGCGTTCCTCAGTCAAGAGACGGCTGGGTACGAGTCGGATTTGAAGCGACTCGTCGTTCTCGATCGCAAGAGCCTTGAAGTGCGCTACCTGACCGATCGTTCGAACTTCGACGACATGATCAACGACATGCGTTGGACGAGCGATTCGAAGCGCATCGTGTTCGAAGCGGATTACCGCGGGCGGACTCCGCTGTTCGCGATCGACGCTGCGGGCGGCGAAGCGACACAAGTGCTCGTGCACGGCACGATCGCCGGATACGAGCTCTCACCCGACGGACAATCGGTCGTGTACGCGCGTCGCACGGTCGGTGAACCGCTCGAGATTTTTTCTGCGAAGCTCGACGGCGGCGAACCGCGGCGCTTGACGACGTTCAACGAAGCGCTCGAGCGCGAAGTCGACTTCCGTCCCGTCGAAGAGACGTGGATCCAAGGCGACGGCGATTACTCCGTGCACTGCTTCGTCGTGAAGCCGCACGGTTTCGATCCGGCGCAGCGCTACCCGCTGATTGTGAACGTCCACGGCGGACCGCAGTCACAGTGGACCGACGCTTTCCGCGGCGATTGGCAGGTCTATCCGGCCAAGGGCTACGTCGTCGCGTTCTGCAATCCGACCGGTTCGACGGGCTACGGCCAAGACTTCACCGACGCGATCGTGGGGGACTACGGCGGACGCGTGTACCGCGATCTGATGCGTGTGACCGACGCGCTGGCGACGCTGCCGTTCGTCGACGCGAAGCGCATCGGATTGATGGGTTGGTCGTACGGCGGCTACATGTCGATGTGGGTCGAAGGACAGACCGATCGATTCGCGTGCAACGCGGCGATGATGGGGATCTTCGATCTGGCGAGCTTCTACGGCGCGACGGAAGAAGTCTGGTTCCCCGAACACGACATGAAGGGCACGCCGTGGACGAGCGATCTGTACGAGCGTTGGTCGCCGTCGAAGTACGTGAAGAACTTCAAGACGCCGGCGCTCGTCGTGACGGGTGAGCTCGACTACCGCTGCCCGTACACGCAGAGTCTCGCGTACTTCACGGCCTTGCAGAAAATGGGCGTGCCGTCACGTCTCGTCGTGATGCCCGACGCGGGTCACTGGCCGGCGTGGCACGAGATGGCGTTCTACTTCAACGTGCACCTCGACTTCTTCCACCGCTATTTGGGCGGCGAAAAAGCGCCCTACGACGTGATCGAGCACGCGCGCAACCTGGCGTTCCCTGCGAAGGACGAGGCGAAGACGGACAAGCAGTAGTCGTCGCGCTCAGTCGTCACTGCCCGAACGTGGATGCGCGCGCTCGTACACCTCGCGCAAGCGCTCGATCGACACGTGTGTGTAGATCTGCGTCGTCGTGAGATGCGCGTGGCCGAGCAAGCCTTGGACGGCGCGCAAGTCGGCGCCGCGGTCGAGCAAGTGCGTGGCGAAGCTGTGGCGCAACGCGTGCGGCGTCGGTCGGCGCGTCAAGCCGGCTTGCAGCGCGCACGCGTCGACGATGCGACCGAGTGAGCGCGTCGTGAGGCGCCCGCCGCGGGCATTCAGAAAGATCGCGCTCGCGGCTTTCGTGCTCGGTCGCGGGCGCGCGGGATCGGCGAGATACGCCTTCAGGGCTCTCACCGCGTGCGAGCCGACACCGGCGAGGCGTTCCTTGCGACCCTTGCCGCGTACACGCGCCGTTCCGCGCGCGAAGTCGAGATCACCTCGATCGAGTCCGACGGTTTCGGCCGCGCGCGTGCCTGCCGAGTACATGAACTCGAGCAACGCGCGATCGCGACGACCGCGCACCGTTTTCGAATCGGGGGCAGCGAGCAGCGCTTCGATCTCTACCTCCGCGAGCGCCTTCGGCAAGTTGCGACCCGTGCGGCGTTGCTTCAGACCGGCGGCTGGATGCGCGTCGATCTGGCCTTTCACGAGCAACGCTTGGAAGAACGAACGCACGCCGGACAGTCGCCGTTGAATCGAACTCTTCGCCAGACCGGACGAGTCGAGTTCCGCGAGCCACGCGCGCAGCGCTCGCGGAGTGACGCGCTCAGGCGCCGTGATGCCGAGTTCCGCTGCAAACGTCGCGAAATTCACGAGGTCGCCGCGGTACGCACGCAATGTGTGCTCCGACGCTCCGCGCGCGGCGGCGAGCTCGACCAGATAGCGATCGATCGACTTCTTCAAGGCCGATTCGCTCATCGTCCGCTCTCGCGGCGCGTCAGTCGCGCTTCCAGTAGGCCGTGCGCTCATGACTCTTCAGCGAGTAGGTGACGCCTTGTGGACCTTCGAATCGCACGAGTACGTGCAGCAGCGGTGCGCTTCCATCGGCCGCGAACCAGTAGCGCGCTTCGGTGCTGCCCTTGTCGTCGACGAGAGCGAGTTCGTGACACGCGATCGTGCCGAGCGGAACTTCGATTGCGCTCGACCCCACGAACTTCACGGTGCGCGAAACCGGTTCGAACGACACTTGATGCGTGTCCTTCTGCATCGGTACGACGCGCAATTTCAAATCCGGCTTGCTCGCGAAGTCGTAATCGCGCAGCGTCAACGTCAGCGCGTCGAAGAAGACGGCCGCGCCGTCTTTGATCACGCCTTCGCGTCGTCCGCCCTCGGGAAAGTACACGGAATCGAGCCATTTCAAGCGCTCGCCGTCGCGCCAGACTTCCTTGAACGAGGCGCCGCAGTCCTCCTGCGTCGAAGCCGACAACTTGTACGCGGCCATGTCGGCTGCGCGCGTGTAGCACATCGTCGAAAAATCGTAGTCGTACTTTTCGGTCGGCACGCGCTCGGACCAGTGGTGCTTGAACATCTCGACGCCGTCCGCCGTCTTCGACTTGCACGAGGTCTGCATGTCGACGTTCTCCTTGTTCGTATACGCGATCGCTTGGAAAGAGCGCGCCGTGCCGTAGATCGTGCGGCTGGCCTGATAGGTGCATTTTTCAGCCAGGCCGTCGTACCACATGCGGTCCATGCGCCACGTATCGGCGACGGCGAGCCTGAGCCAGCGAGCACTCGCAGCAGAAGCTGTAGCCGAAGTCTCAGGCGGGGTCGCTGCAGCGCACGCCAACACCAGCCCGCCGACAACGCCGGTGCTGCCTACGAGCACGCTGGCGCCGAAGACCCCGAGTCGCAGAAGAGCCTTCATTTCGAGCCCTTTTCGGTGCTCACGCTGATCCAGCTCGCCGGGGGCGTCGCCTGCGGCTCGTGCAGCGCGAACAACGTCATCGCCGTGCCGAAGTTCTCGCTGCGCGGAAACATGCGGTCGTTCCAGCCGCCGCTTTTTTCGCGCACGTGCCACAAGAGCGAGTACAGCTTGCCGCGGTACTCGGCGCGTCGCTCCTCCGGCAAGAACTCGATCGCCTGCGCAGCGAAGCGGTGCGCGTAGAAGAAGTAGTAGGGCGCGATCATGTACGGCTCGACGTGCGTGCCGGTCTGCCGGCGGCGTTGCTCCAGCCAGCGCCAGTGCTCGAAGAATGCGTCGAGCGACTTCTGCACGCGCTCGACACTGCCGCGACCGGCGAGGAACAGCGTCGTTTCGCACACGGGCGAGCGACCCGTTGCACCGGGGACGTCCTCGAAGCCCTTCCCCGACTGACGCTCGGGATTAGTGCCGTATTGAAAGGCACCGGTTTCGAGCCGCGCGTCCTCGAGAGACACGAGCGCGCGCTCGACCATCTCGGCGTCGACGGCAAAACCCAGGCGCTGCGCTTCGAACAAAAATTGCAACGTCGGCGCGGTCATGAACGTCGCCGGTGCGGACTTGTCCCCACTCGAGCGCGAGTAATTCCAACCGCCGCGCCCGCCGAGCTGTGTCTTCTCGAGCACACCGATGAGCTCTTCGATCTTGGCTTCGACCTTGTCCTGCTTCTCCCCGGTCTTTTGGCCGTGCATTTTCAAGAGAAACGCGAGGGCGTACGCGTGTCCCCATCCGCGCGTGTCGTAACCCTTCACGAAGTCCGTCGTCATCAACGGATGTTCGAGCGCTTCGAGCACGAACGTGAGCGCACGATCGACCGCGACTTTCGCATCGCCGTCGAGCTTTCCCTCCTGCGCAGTGTCGATCAGCGCCATCGCACAGATCGCAGTACCGCCGATGCGGTAGCCGATCGGGATGTTGCCTTCGACGCGCACGACGCCTTCGTACGGCCACTCACTCTTGGGCTTGGACGCTCCGGCCATCGATTCCTGACAGCCGATCAAGAGCGCACGCCCACGCTGGATCGCAGATGCGACGTCAGCGGGTTCGACCGTCTTCAGGTCTTGCGGCGCTTCGGGTTCCGCGACGACTTCCTTGAGCTTCTTCGGCTTCGGCGGTTTCGAAGTTTGCGCGTAGAGCGGAGTCGTGACGACACACGCCACGATGGCGACAAAGAAGACGAGTCCGAGTTTCATCCGATGGTGCGCACTGGGGAGAAAGGAGGCTGCGGCGCAAGAATCGCGCTCGCTCGTCGGACTCTATCCTCTCCGGCCCGCTCGTTCACCGGACGCCACACTTCGCACAATGTCTGCCGATTCAAGATCGACAGATTCATAAGCTCGACGCGCCGTGCGTGACCGCCCCCCGACCTATCACAACCTCAGCACGCTCCGGCGCTCCACTACAGAGCACATTTCGCCACCCAGTCAGTCCACTGGGCCGCAAACCGAGCACACTTGGCCGCTCCACCCCGGTTTCTTCCGACAGAACGCCGTGCGCGTGAAGCGCGGAGCGAAGCGGTTCACGCGTGCGGGGTCAGCGCTGGGGAGTACGGTCGTGTAGCCCTGCGCTCACAGTTGTTCGCGCTCTGCTCATCAGCCGCGCGGCCCGCGAGGGCCCGACCACAACCCGCTCCCAATCCACACACCCAGCCACCTACTTCTTCGCGTTTTTCCCACCCGGCTTTGGCGCATCCACCTTCGCCGCCGGCACACTCGGCACCGCCTGCTGCGCAACCGTCAACTGCTCGCGCCATCCCCTCAACAGCGTCATCCGCGAATCTGGATTGATGCCAAACGTGAACCCCAGTCTCTCCGCTTCATCCAGCGTCGCCGCCATCGAGCTCGCACTCCGCGACTGCGCCTCCAGATAGCTCAACGTCTTCGCGAGCAGCGTCTTCGTCTCTTCGAGATCAGCCGTCGCCGAATCACTCTTCTGCTTCCACGTACCGAGCTCGAGCTCGAGCGCCGCCACGCGTTTTTCGAGATCGACCTGTCCCGGACCTTGTCCCTGTCCCTGACTGAAAGCCATGCCGCCGGACACGAGCACCACCAACGCACACACCGCAACGAACGTCTTCATGATGCGAGGGACATCGACAGAGACCGTCCTTTGACTCAAGTCCCAAAGAGGCCGCAGTCCTTTCTGCTACCCTGCGCCGCCCATGAGCGAGAAATCAGCACGCGGACCCGAAAAACCGCCTCGTTCGACGCACGCAATGACCGGGGCCAGGGCCGGAGCCTCCGGGCGCGGCGCTGGCAAATCGCCACTGCTCTTCATCTTCCTGGTCGTCTTCATCGACCTCCTGGGCTTCGGCATCGTCATCCCGCTCTTGCCCGTCTACTCGAAGGCCTACGGGGCGTCCGAGTTGCAATTGGGCCTCATTTTCGCGGCCTTTTCGGGCATGCAGTTCGTCTTCGCGCCGTTGTGGGGGCGGTGGTCGGACCGCATCGGACGCAAGCCGATTTTGGTCGGCGGTTTGATCGGGACGGCGGGCTCGTACGTCCTGTTCGCACACGCGGACTCGCTCGCGCTGTTGCTCGCGTCACGGCTGCTCGCGGGCTTCTTCGGCGCGAACATCTCGACCGCGCAGGCTTACATCGCCGACGTCACCACCCCGGAAAATCGTGCGAAGGGGATGGGCCTGATCGGTGCCGCCTTCGGTCTCGGTTTCACGCTCGGTCCGTTCATCGGCGGCGAACTCACGCGCATATCACCGCACGCACCGGGTTGGTTCGCCGCGGGTTTCTCGCTCGCGGCTGCGATCTTCGGGTGGATCATCCTGCGCGAACCCGAGCGCACGAGCGGCGAGTCACGTCTCTTCGGATTCGGCCAGGTGAAGCGCGCCTTCACCGAGCCGCGCATCGGCGTCTTGTTCGTGCTCAGCTACTTCTTTCTGTTCGCATTCTCGTCGTTCGAGGCGATGTTCACGCGCTTTGGGCTCGCGCGTTTCCCCGAAGTCTTCCACGTACCCGTGAGCCTCGAGAACGCGACGCTCGACGAAATCATGCAGGCAGCGCCGATCGCCGGACGCTATTTGATGGGCATCGGCATCATCTCGGCGATCATCCAAGGCGGCTTGATCCGTCGACTCGTGCCGCGCTTCGGCGAGACGAAGCTCGCGATCGCAGGCCCGATCTTCCTCGGGATCGGATTCGCGATCGTCGGGTTCGCGACCAGTTGGGCGTGGGTGGTCGTGGGTTGTCTGGTGATGCCGCTCGGTTTCGGATTGAACAATCCGGCGCTGACGAGCCTCGTTTCGCGCGCAGCTCCCGAGCACGAACAGGGCGCGTTTCTCGGCCTGAATCAGTCGGTTTCGAGTTTCGCACGGATGACAGGTCCTCCGTTCGCCGGCTTCGTGTTCGCGTACGGACCCGAGAAGCCGTTCCTGATCGGCGCAGGCTTGTTGCTCGTGTCGTGCCTCGTCGCGCGTTGGTACGACGCTCGCTTCGGCGCGAGCTATCCGCGTCGCGCGGCCACGACCGCCGTCGAGGCGTGAGGCCGGGGGGGCACGTCGATGCGCGCGCGTGTGTTCGAACTGTCGCGTGCTCCGTGTGCGGACGAGCTGTTGTCGCGACTGCGCACACGGCGCGCGCTGGTCGCGCTCGACAGCGCCGCGGGCTCCCCGTGCGATTGGTCGATCGTCGCGTTCGATCCGCTCGCGCACGTCGCGACGCCGCAGTCGATCGCCGGCATCCGCGACGCTGTGGCGACGATCAGGTCGGAAGCCGGCGACGCGATTCCAGGCCTTTTTCACGGCGGTTTCTTGGGCGCACTCTCGTACGACCTCGGCATCGCGGGCGAGCGCGGACTCGAATTGCCGCGCGATCCGTGGCACTCGCCGCTGGTCGTCGGGGGCGTGTACGTCGACTTCATCGTGCGCGACGAACGAGCGCACAAGGCCTGGCTCGTCCTCCACGACGGCGTGAGCGACGGTCGTGCGCCGATCGATCCGCGTCGCGGAGAAATCGAAGCCCTTGTCGCGAGCGCGTGCGCGCATCCGACGACGCCGCAGCGGACGACGCCGCTCGCGCGACACACGAGCGCCGACGAACACATGCGCCGCGTCGAAGTCTTGCGCGCGAGCATCGCCGCGGGCGATCTCTACCAGGCGAATCTCGCGCACCGCTCGAGCTGCACGATCGCCGGGGATCCCATCGACTTGTACTCGAAACTGCGGCGCGTGAACCCGGCGCCGTACATGGCCTACCTCGCGTGGGACGAGCACGCGTCCAGGGAGGAATCGCATTTTCCGCGAGGAGCGCTCCTCTCGGCGTCACCTGAACTCTTCGTCGAATGCGACGGACGTACAGCGCGCACACGGCCGATCAAGGGCACGGCGCCGCGCTCGAGCGACGCGAGTGTCGATCGCAACAATGCCGAAGCGCTGCTCGCGAGTGCGAAGGACCGCGCCGAACTCGCGATGATCGTCGATCTGGAGCGCAACGACTTGGGTCGCGTCGCGCGCGTCGGAACTGTGCGCACCACCGCCTTCCCGCAGCTCGAAAGCTACGCGGGTGTTCATCATTTGACCGCCGACGTCACAGCTGAACTCGAAGACGGCCGCGACGCCATCGACGTCCTCGCAGCTCTTTTTCCCGGCGGTTCGATCACGGGCGCGCCGAAGGTGGCGGCGATGCGTCACATCGCGAAGCTCGAAGGCGAGGGCCGGGGCTTCTTCACGGGTGCTCTAGGTTTCGTCGACGTGCGCGGACATGCTGCGTGGAACATCCTGATCCGCACACTCGTGTGGCGGCCGCTCGACGCCTCTGCGCCGGACGCCGGTCCACAGGGCGAAGTGTCGTTCCACGTCGGCGGGGGCATCACGTGGTCGTCCGACGCGGCAGCGGAAGAGCGCGAGACGCTGGCCAAGGCAGCGAAGCTAGTCGAAACACTGGAGAGCGGAACCTGAGTCCGCGATCGCGCGTGCGCAGTGCGTGAACACGAACCGATGCGTCCCATCGCGCATGAAACGTCGCTCACTTCCAGCGCTCGCGCGCGGACGAGCCCGAACTTCCTGACCCAGTCTCTCCAGCGCGTCCTGTCCCTCCGCTACAGAACCGTGCCAGCGGTGGGTCGCCGGACCGGCCCGGGACAGAGAGGGGGGGGTGCAGAGCCGCTCGCTCCCCAGCCGCAGCCGAAGAACAGTTGGAAGTACGCGGGACGAAGTCCACGTGATCCGCGTCGCACGCACGGTTCTTGCGCACCCTTGCAGCGACGGCTGCTCAGTGACGTAATGTCGCGCTAGCTGCACAGGACCCCGTCGATCAGGTCTACACCATGCTCCAAAGTCTCTTCCTCGTCCTCATCCCGCTCCAACCGCTGTCGCCGGCCGTGGACAACGGCACTGCCACGACAGTGCGTGCCGAAGATCCCGCGCCGCTTCCGGACAAGCGCCCAGAAGTCGAGCAACTGCTCGCCTCGTTCAAAGCGCACACCGAAAAGAAGGGGTCCGAGGACCGCGACGCCATCGCCGTCATCGACAAACTCATCCCCGAGTTCAGCACTTCGGGACCCAAGGACAGAGCCGCGATCGTGGCCGCGCTCGGCAAGGTGTTCGACTTGCGCCGCAACGAAGAGAAGGAAGGGGTGCCGAATAACGGGCTCTATGTCTCGTCGGCGACGGCGCTCGGCGTGATGGGGCCGGAGAGCAGCAAGACGATCGTCGCGGCGATCGACAACAAGAACTTGAAGAAGCAGATCGCCGTGCGCACGACTTTGATCCGCTCGCTCGGCAAGACGAAAGACACGAAAGAAGCGGTCGAGCCGTTGATCGGACTCTTGCAAGACAAGGACTCACCGATCGTGTCGGCCGCCGGCGAGGCGCTCGGCGAATTCAGCGGCGCCGATCTGGCGATACGCAAGAAGGCCTTCGAAGCCTTGCTGAAGGTCGTCACCGCTGCGAAGGATCTGACCGAGAGCGACACGAACAACACCACGGCGCGCGAACGCTACGACTCGATCAACTCGGCTTTTGTCACTTCACTCGGCAAGTTGTCGAAGCACGACGAGCGCAATCCCGACAAGTGGCGTGATTGGTGGAACAAGAACAAGGCGAAGAACTGGGACGACATGAAGTGATGCGCGCGGCGGTCGTCACCAGCTTGCTCTTCGCACTCGTCGCTCTCAGCTGCGCGGCGGCTTGGATGTTCGCCTGGCGCGCACGCAATACGATCGGTGAGCGGCCGGTGGCGCCGGTGCGTCTGGAAATCAGCTCCGTGCCAGCGGCGAGCGGTGAACGGGTGCTCGCGGACGGTCGTCGTGTGTCGGTACGCGTGACACGATTGCACACGGAGAACGCGCGGCAGCGCTTCGACGCCGAGGCTCTGCGCGCGCGCTTCTCGTTGCCGGAAGGCGAGCCGTTCCAATGTCTCGTCGAGTTGCACTCCGGACCGGAGGGTGCTGCGGGCACCGGCGCATTCGACTTGCGCGACGTGGTTGTCGCAGACGAGCGCGGTGTCGCGCTCGTTCCGTTCCCAGGGATGGTGGAGGCGCTCCCCGGACTCCTCGTCGATCCGCTCGCGGCATTGGTCGCGCCGCCGAATGCTCCTCTTCCGCCTGAACACAGGATCGGATTCGTGATGTGGGGACGCCCGCCCGAGAGCTCGGCGCGCTTCGAAACGTGCTGCGAGCGACCGGTGGAATTGCGCGCGGCTGACGTGTCGTCGAGAGAGCTCTCCACATCGCTCGCGCGGATACGACGCGAACTCCCGGCGAACGGCGAGGAGCACAAGTGAGGTCCTTCGCGTGGTCCTTGACTTCGTTCACGATCGCGATCGTCGCCACATTCGTGGCTGTGGACGAGTGCACTGCGCTGCGCCTCGAGCTCGACGGCGCCAAGGTGCGCATCGCGGAGCTCGAGGCCCAAGTCGTGCGCCTGCGGGGCGAACTCACGAGGATCGAAGATGCGCGCATCGAACGCGAGCGCGAATTCTTGCGCTTCACGAAGGGCATCTCGCAATTGAAGTCTCTCGCCCTCGAGCCGCAGCCCAGTTTCACGCCACACGTGGCGGACGCGCGCCCGAAGATCCTCGACGTGTCGACCGATCCGTTGGCGCTTCAGACGAGCGGGCAGGAGCCTCTCGAGGACGCGACGTCGACAGGAGCCCCGAGTGCTCGGGCGGCGTCGTCGAGTCCCGCGGTTGCAGATGGCTCGCCACCTGCATCGGTCGCGTCGCAGGGGAATGCAGCGGACGCCGCGCTTCCTTCTCCATCACCGGCGACGAGTTCGAGTGCAGCGCTTCCAGACGCAGCGACACCGATCACTGCCGGACGCACTGCCAACGAAATCGCCGCCGACGCACGTGATCGCGCGATTTTCTTCTCGCTGCGCATGCTGCTCGCGGCGGAACAGATCACGAGCTTGGACTTGCTCGAATCAGGCGCTCTGCACGGGGATTGGGTCGGTCCGATCGTTCTGCGCGTGCTCGACGATCGCGGCCGTCCGCTCGGCGCGATAGCGGCCGATCGCATGCGACTCGAAGGCAGCCGCGCGGCACGCATGATCACGATCGTGCTCGAGAACGGTTACGAGCGTCGGGGCGGCGTGAAAGTGGCTTTCGAAGGTTCACCGGTCGACGCTACAGGTCGTGGCGGCGTGCGTCGCATCGCCATCCCCGAGTGTGATCCGAATCCGTGGATCGAGCGCGTGCCCGAACTGTTCGTCGCATTGGAACGCGCGGAACTGATCGACGACGGGGGCCGTGATTTGAACGCACTGCGCTCGACCTTGAACGAGTTGTTGAAGAACGAAGCCGAGTCCGGCTGGTACCGCGTGCAAGGAATCGGTGGTGCTCGAGGTCGCGTGCTGCGCGACGTCGCCATCGACCGGCTCGACAAGGACGGACACGTCGAGCGCCGCTACTTCGCCGACCGCATGTCGATTCATCGCGAACCGCTCGGACTGCAGCTCTCCCTCGAGGGCGGCAGCCATGTGAAGCGAGATCAAAAGACGCCGTTCCTCGACGGCCGCTGTCGCATCTTCCTGCCCCGAGCGAATGTGGCCGCGTGGGAAAAGGCGCAGATTCCAGGCCTGGAACGCTCAGACGAGACAGAGCCCACGCCGGCGAAGTAGAACTGCGCCTGATGAAGAAGAGCGGCGCGAACACCGATCCCTTCGACTGGGAGCCGAAGGAGGATTTGCCTCCTCAGCCGAGCGTGAGGTTGTTCCAGGTGTCCGAGCTGACGCGCGCGATCAAGACGCAACTCGACGATCTGGGACGCGTCGCCGTCGAAGGCGAAGTGACGCGCATCACGACGGCTGCGTCGGGCCACACGTACTTCGATCTGAAGGACATCGACGCGAAAATCGCGTGCACGGTGTGGCGCAGCGCGGCGGGCGCGCTCGCTCGCGTGCAGTTGAAAGAGGGCGCGCAGGTCGTCGTGCACGGCAAGCTCGACGTGTACGCACCGCGTGGCACGTACTCGCTCAACGTGACGAAGATCGAGATCGCGGGTCTGGGCGCATTGCTCGCGAAGCTCGAAGAATTGAAGACGAAGCTCGAGCTCGCGGGCTGGTTCGATCGGCATCGAGCGCTGCCGACGTTGCCGCGTGTGATCGGCGTCGTGACGAGTCGCGACGGCGCCGCGTTTCAGGATTTCTTGCGCACTCGCTCGATGCGTTGGCCGGGTTATCCCGTGCGTCTCGCTCACACGAGTGTGCAAGGGGCTTCTGCTGCGAAGGAAATCGGCGCGGCCATTGCGCGCCTCGACGCTTCGCGCGTCGACGTGATCGTCGTGTGCCGCGGCGGTGGATCGCTCGAAGACCTGTGGGCCTTCAATGAATTGCCCGTGCTCGAGGCGATCCGCGCGTGCTCGGTGCCCGTCGTGTCCGGCGTCGGGCACGAGACCGATACGACGTTGTGCGATCTCGTCGCGGACGTGCGCGCGCACACGCCTACCGACGCGGCGCAGACGGTGATCCCCGAACGTGCGGCGTTCGTGGATCGACTGGAGCGCGCGCGGAACGATCTGGGTCGCTCGATCGATTCGGTGTTGCTCGCTCGCACGCATCGGCTCGAGCGCATCGCGGCTTCGTCGCACCTGAAGGATCCGCGCACGATCCTCGCGCGCCGCGACGAACACGTCCGCGCACTGGCTCGCACGCTGAAGGGCCTCGTGTCGTCGCGCACGTCGGCGGCTGCGAGTCGACTCGAGCGTGCAGCTGCAAAGCTCGCGAGACAGAGCCCGGCCTTGACGCTTTCACGAGCCTCTGCACGCGTCGAGGCGCTGACGGAACGCTTGAGACACGCTGCGAAAAGGCCGCTCGAATTGCGCGTGCGCCGCTTGGAACTCGCCGAGCGCTCGCTGGCGGGCGTGTCGCCGCTCGCGGTCTTGTCGCGCGGATATTCGATCACCTCTCGCTCGTCCGGCGGCCCACCGATTCGTGACGCTGCCGATGTCGCGACGGGAGCAGTCCTGGTCACGCGTCTCGCGCACGGCTCGGTCACGTCCAAAGTCGAGCGCTCCGACGCGGGCTCGGAGTGAACAGCTTGCGTGTCGTCGCAGTCGTCGTGAATTGGAACGGGGGCGCAGCCAACGTCGCGTGCATTCGTTCCCTGCTGGACGCGGGGCTCGCGCCGATCGACGTCGTTTTCGTCGACAACGGCTCGCGAGACGGATCGTGCGCGCGCGTCGCCGAACTCTTCCCGACGATCGCGCGCATCGAAAACGCCGCGAATCTCGGCTTCGGTGAAGCTGCGAATCAAGGTGCAGCTGCCGCGATCGCCGCTCGCGCGGACGCTGTTTTCTTCGTGAACAACGACGTCGTGCTGCCGCGGGGAACTCTCGAGCGCTTGACGTCCGTGCTGTCCAGCGAACGCTCGATCGGGATCGTAGGGCCGCGCGTTTTGAACATGCACGATCCAGAAATCGTGTGGTGCGCGGGTGGAATGATGACGTGGCGACAGAATCTCTCGACCTTGCTCGGTCACGGTGAGCCCGACGGACCGGTGCACAGAGAGCGCAAGATCGTCGACTATATCCCCGGTTGTGCGTTGCTTGCTCGGCGCGAATTGCTCGAAGAAGTCGGCGTTTTCGACGCGCGCTACTTTGCGTACATGGAGGACGTCGATCTGTGTCTGCGCGCATCGCGACGCGGCTACAGAGTCGAACTCGTCGGCGCCGTTTCCGCGTTCCACGCTTCCAGCAGCGCGACAGGAGGCGGTTACAACCCTAGGCGGAAATACATGATGGGCGTGAATTCCGTGTGGTTCCTGCGCCAGCACGGTCGCCTCGGTCACTGGGTGCGCTTCGCCGCGTTCGACGTCCTCACACTTCCGTTCCTGTGCTTCGCTGGCGTGTTCCAAGGGCGCGGCAAGAGCGTCCTTGCGAAAGCGCTCGGCATCTGGGACGGCTTGCGTGGCCAGCGCGTCACAGCCGAGCGCATCCGACCCGGTGGCTCGTTGCTGTGGTAAGGGGGCGTTGAAAGAAAGCCGCGCGCCCGAGCCCTGCGTCCGGCATGGGCCACGTACACTGAGGCGGGGCAAGCTGGAGTGTCCTCGTCGGCTCTTCGGCGAATTCTGGTGTCCGTTCTTCGCGGATCTCCCATGAAAAAAAATTGTGACGATCTCGTGTCGGTGCCTACTGGCCCTTTTCGCGCTCGATCTCGTTTCGAGCGCCGCCTTCTCCGGACAGGTCCGCTTTCACGCTGGCGCCAACGCTGTCGCCGGATCCGTGCCTGGCGCACCCATGGATCTGCAATTCGACCTGCTCACGCCTGGTGTGCCGATCAGTGCGACGACCACGCGGCACAGCGTGGACCTGCCTACGTTCGTCGTTACAGCGAGTGGAACGAACGCGGGCGTGCCGTTGGCTCCGTTGAGCTTCGACATGACCAATGCCCCGGGCGGGGACGGCGTCATGATCGGGAACGTCGCGCTCAGCGGAGGCACCGTTTCCTTCAGTTTCACCGACCCGAGCGCGAACAGCTTCCAGTCGAGTGATGCGCTCGCCAACCTCGGGAGCTTCGGCGGTTCGTGTGTGTTCACGATCCAAGCCAGCAACGGCGTTTTCGTTGCGCAGCAAGCGAACCTCTCCCTGGCGCTTCCCCCGGCGGGAATGCTCTCGTGCGCCGGAGACGGGTCCACGGTGCCGTGCCCGTGCAACAACGATAGCTTCCCGACGTGGAACTTCGGTTGTTCTCACTCGGTCTTCTCTAGTGGTGCGCGACTGCGGGCCGTGGGGAATCCGAGCATTCAGCTGGATACGATCGCATTCGAGGCCGACACGCTGCCGCCCGGTTCAGCTGGACTCTTCTTCCAAGGTCAGGCCGTCCCGGCGGCGAATTTCGGCGACGGTCTTCTGTGCGTTGGTGGGTCGATCCGACGCCTCAATCTGGAATTCGTGGACGCGAGCTTTAGCGCAAAGTCACCAAGCGTGGGAGCTCCGAGCCCGCTCTCCGTCGCGGGTTCTTGTCTGGCCGGGGAGATCTGGACGTACCAGTTCTGGTACCGCGACGCAGCTCCGACCTACTGCACGCCGGCGACGTTCAACCTGGCCAATGCAGTGACGCTCACCTGGACGAACTGAATCCGCGCGCACGATCGGCGGCGGTGGCGACGCGCCAAGCGAGTCTGGGACGGGTCGAGCGACGCACCGCGCTCGACTCCGTTCCTGTGCCTCCGAGGCTTGGTCTTTCCCCAAAGTGCGCTTGCCCGGGCGTGAAATCACGCGGAAGATCGGGCCGTTCCCAGATCCATCCAGGAGAAATCTCGATGTTCCGCAGTCTTCTCGCACTCGCTGCAATCTTCACGGCACTTCCCGACGTCCAAGCAGGTCAGGCGATCTTCACAGCGACCGGCACGCTGAGTGGTGGCTCGGCGACTTCAGGAGCCTTCGTCGGTCAAACGGTCGGCTCGGCCGTAAGTTTGAGCTTCCGCGTGAACACGCCGGGCACGGTGTTCTCGGCCAGCACCACGAACTACGTCGTCGATCTGTCGTCGTTCTCGCTCACGATCGGCACCGCGAGCACCGGCCTCAACACGGCACGGCGACGGTCGGCATGCGCAACCAGGATCCGGCCGTCGACGGCATCTTCCTCAATACCGACCCGCTCGTCGGTGGCGGCAACTTCGGCTTCGATTACAGCAGTTGCAACGGCGCGCTGTTCAACTCTTCGGATCCGCTGACGAACATCGGCACGTGGTCGGGACAGTTCTACTGCGTGTTCAATGTCGTGGTCGCGGGCCCAGGCGTGTTCCTCGATCTCAATCTGCTCACTTTCGCCATTTCGCTGCCCGAGACGGGCACGCCGAACTGCTTCGGCGACGCATCGAGCACGGCGTGTCCCTGCAGCAACAACAGCACGCCCGGAGCGAACGTCGGCTGCCTGAACTCGTCGGCGGTGGGCGGTCAATTGCGCGGAATGGGTGCGGCGAGCTTGGCTTCCGACACGCTCGTCCTCAGCGCTTCTTCGACTTGGCTGGCGCGCGTTTCGGTTTCAGGCTGGGCAGCTTCGCGAGCGGGTATTCGCTCTCCTGGCGCAGCCGCGGCAGCTCTTTCTTGACGGCTGCGAAGAGTTTCTTGATCAGCTCGTCGCGTCGATCGTAGAGGCGATACCCGGCCGGATCGCGCAGATAGCCGCGCGCATTCGGATGCTTCGCGAACAAAGCTTCGCGACCCATGCGCTCGGCCCAACGCTCGAAGCGCGCGCGTTTTTCGAGCAGCGCTTTCACGAGGAACGGCATCACGACCGAGTAGTCGCATTGCATGCTCTCCGTCGTACTGCGGAAACTGTCCTTGTCGACTTTGCCCCACGTCACGGCCTCGGCGGGCGGACACGAACTGAGTGAACCGTCGGTGACGGGCGCCGTCGTGATCTGCACGTCGTACAGATATCCGGCGATGTCGGGCAAGCCGAGAATCTGGCTGAGCGCCGGTTCGGGTTGCAGGTTGTAGTTCTTCGGCACTCCGCCGCCGAGGATGAGCGTGCCGAGCGCGTGCGTGTCGCTCTCGCGCAGACCCCAGAAGTGGTAGGCGCAGCTCTCGAACACTTCCTTGTTCAGGTCGAGCTCGAATTCGAAGGGCGTCCCGTCGATCTGCGACAACGCCCACAGCTTCATCGAGTTCAAGAACACCGAACCGTCGCCGGGCGCGCCGACGAAGATCGGAATCGACTTGCGCTGGCACAGCGCGAGCAAGCCCTCGCGCACTTCGTTCTGTTTCTCTTGTGCGGCGTAACGACGACCCAGACGCCAACGGAACTCGGTGCCGGTCATCTTTTTCTGGAACTCAGGCTGCCGCAGAACTGCGGAGATGAACGCGTCCTGGTCGAGCAGGATCTCTTCGTCGAAGCCGATGTCCGTGACGCGGATCGTCTTCTCGTCGCGCAACGCGGCGTCGTCGCCGAAGATCGCGACCTCGTGGAACGGGTGCTGTGCCGCGTTGTCGAGCGCACGGTGACCGTCGTGGTAACAGACCGCGTCCGTCGTCGACATGTACGCGAACCAACCCGTGTCGAGCAGCGGTCCGAGCCACGCGTAGTGCTGACCCGAAACCGTGACCGGCCCCGAGATCGAGACCGTCATCGGCAGTCCCTTGCCGACCGCTTCGTCGAGCAGAATCCACAGTCGCCGCAAGTAGGCACCGCCGAAGGAAGGCAGGCAATTCTCGAGCAGTTGATCGAGTCCTTCGACGTCGGCGACGGACTTGTGGACGAGCTCGCGATCGGCTGAAGCGCCGTTTTTCGCACCGACGTGACAGCGGGCGTTCTGATCTTTGCGGGTGGGGGACATGGGGGAGGAGTCTACCGTTGCGCGAGTGAGCGCTCTCGTGGATGCTCTCTCTACTCGTCTCTGAAACCTCCACTCATTCCCCCCTCATGACGCAATTCAACCAGGCGGCGCAAGCCCAGTACGCGAAGCAGGACTACTCGGCGAAGCGGCGCATCGAAGGGCTCGAAATCGTCGAGCTCAAGCGCTTCAACGACGACGGCGGCGCGATGACCGAGCTCGGTCGGCTCGACGGCGGCATCCACAAACAACTGCCGGGGTTCACCGTGAGACAAGTGAACTACTCGGTCCTCGAGCCGCTCGCGATCAAAGCGTTCCACTTGCACACGCGCCAGACCGACGTGTGGTACGTGCCGCCGAGCGACAAGCTGTTGCTCGTGCTCGCCGACGTGCGCAAGGGCTCGCCGACCGAGGGCATGGTCATGCGTTTCGTGCTCGGTGACGGCAACTCGCGTCTCGTGCGCATTCCGCCGGGCGTCGCGCACGGCTGCAAGAATCTGCGACCGCAGAGTCCGACCGCGATCATCTATTTCGTCGACGTGCAGTTCTCCACGGACGATCAATGCGACGAAGGACGCCTGCCGTGGGATCACTTCGGCGCGCAGGTCTGGGACGTCGAGCGCGGCTAGTGGGCAGTAACGGCTGATTCGCTATCAGGAATCGTCCTCATTCGTTGTCGGGCAAGAAGCGACGACGACCGCGTATCCCTGATCGATACGCCGAGGAGGAGCGCCGCCGCCCGGCGACGAAGGAGGGCGGCGCCTGCTCGCGAATCAGCCGTTAGAGCCCACGAGTCCTGAAACAAGCGCTTCGGGTCCCGCAGTATCGTGTGCCCGGCTCGGTCCTTCTCGACTCAACTAGCAGCGGAAAAACCTGTCAACGGGAGTTGACAGGTCCATCCATTTCACGGAATCCAAGGCAGCGAGACGCCGTTCGACGTGTTGAACGTCGAGGCCGTGCAGAACGCGAGCGCATCGCGGTACCAGCACTGGTAGTGCTTGGTGACGGGCGCAGCGATCGGCGCACCGGCGATGCTGATCGGGGCCGGCGTCAGGCCGCCCGGATACGTCGCCGCGCCCGACGTCGGGAACACGACGCCCATGCGGACGATGCCGACCGATGCGCACAGCATGCCGTCACCGAAGGTGATCGGTGAAGCGCCGAGGCCGTTCGACTGGAAGAACAGACCCGGGCCCGTCATGTCCGAGCAGGTGAGGCTGAGGGTGTCCGCGCTGACCGACGCGACACCGCTGCTCACGAGCAGTGCGCCCGTGCTGCCTGCGCCCGAGTTCGCGCAGCCGCGACCCGGACCGCCGTTGTTGCCGCACCCGAGGCACGTCGTGCCGACCGCATCACCCGAGCAGAACGACGTCGAGAGCGTGCTCGGATCGAGAACGATCTGGAACCCGTTCACCGAGCCGAAATTCGTCGACGCGACCGTCGTCGAGTTCGACGAGAGAACGGTGATGTTCTGACCGGCAGTGATCGAGATCGTGTGCTTGGCGTAGGAGACGCCGAGGACGTGCGGCGAGCCGGACCAGGCGCCGGTGCAGGTCTGCGCTCCCTCGGGCGCGCCGGTGACGTCGACGGTCGTCTGATAGGTGGCGGGGAAATCCGGTGCGAGCGCGTAGGTGTAGATCGTGTAGTTGCCGGCTTGGAGACCGGCGATCACCCAGGTGATCAATCCGCCCGAGGGCGTGACGGCCAGGTTCGCGATGTCGCTCGCATCGGCCATGAGCGCCCGGTCGTCGCCCGTCCAGAGTTGCGAGTTGTCGTAGAAGTCACCGTACCCACCGGTCGGCGTGATCGTGACCGAGGTGATCAGGTTCGTGGCGAGATCCCTGAGCGTCACCGCTGATTGCGCCGTGCTGCCGACGTTGGACCAGAAGCCGGGCTGATTCGCGGCGGCGCCGTAGGTGGTCGCGGGAAGCGGCGCCGATTGATTCGCGCCGACGTCGAGGTTGAAGCTCTGGGCGAAGGAACTCGCGGCGAGAGCGCACAGGGCGGCGGCGAAACTCGTGGTGCGATGCGTGATGGACATGGCTGCTTTCGAGCCTGCGTGAACGGGCTCGCTTCGGACGATGGGGGAGAGGGAACGGAACAGGCGGAGTCGGCAACCCGCACGACTTTCGAATCTAACACGCCTCTCGGGAAAGTAGGCGGAGAGTCTCCGGTAGAGAACCGCTCAGGTCGCTGATTCGGTGATGTCGACCATGCGCTCGAGCGACAGCCGCGCGTACCCGATCAATTCCTTGCGCTCGGCGGGCGTCAATCGATCGCGCTGAGCGGTGCGTTCGTCGATCATGTCGCCGGCTTGCACCCGGTTGATGTCGGGGGCCTGACCCTTGCGCAGGAGATCGAGCATCCCGGCCAAATGCGGCGGATCGTTGCGGCTCATCGTTGCGCAGCCGCAGCCGGCGGTCTTGAATTCGTTGTCGGGAATGTCGGCCAAGTGCATGACTTCGACGCCGCGTTGACGCGCTTGTTCACGCGCGTTGCGGACGAAGTGGCCTTCGGTGCCGATCGCGATCTTGTCGCCCGACTTCGCGTTCATCACGGCCTTCCACAAGAAGTCGGTCGAGCCCGATCCGTCGGCTGCTTGCACGCACTCGAGCGGCGATTCGGGATGCACGAGCACGCGCCAACCGCGCGCGCGCCACCACTCGACATGACGCTTCGAGAAGATCGTGTGCACGCCGCAGTAGCTGCCCCACAGGATCATCTCGGCTTGGTCGAGCGCTTTGAATCCACCCTCGACCGTCTTGTCGTCGATCTTCAACTGCCGCCACACTTGTGGATCGGGCAGCTGCACGACGCGCGACAAGTCCATGCCCAGTTTCCACGCCGTGTTGCGACCCAAGTGGTGATCGGGAACGAACAAGATCTTCTTCTTCTGGCGGCGTGCCCAGTCGACGATCAAGTGCGCGTTCGAGCTCGTGCACACGGCACCTCCGGTGCGACCGGCGAGCGCTTTCAAGCGGCCGCTCGTGTTCATGTACGCGATGACGAGCAACTCGTCGCCGTAGCGCTCGATCAATTGCTCGGCCGCGGGCAGGACCATGTGATCCTTCGCGAGCATCTCCATCGTGCAACCGGCCTTCGGATTCGTGATCCACACCGATTGATCGTCGGAAGCGAGGATCGCGATCGACTCGGCCATGAAATGCACGGCCGATTCGACGATCACTTTCTTTTCCGGGTTGCGCGCCGCTTGCAGCGCGAGTGCGTAGCTGTCGGCGACCTTGCCGCCGTAGCGCTCGACGAGCTTCACGATGTCTCCGCCCATGTAGAAGTGCGCGAGGAGCAGCAGCGAATCACCGAAGTGTTCGACCGCCGGAATCGCGTACTGGTCCAACCAGGGCATCACCGTGGCCGGTTTGCGGTCGGGAAGCGCCAAATACTCTTCCGCGTAGGGTTTGAATTCCGATTGATACCAGTCGAGCGGCAGGTCGGTCTGGCAGATAGGAATTTCGGGCGCGAGCGTGATGCCCGACGAGGCGATGCGAGTGTTCGGCGTCTTCACCGATGAAGGATAGCCGAACGTCCGGGCGCGAACGACATGTGCCGCTCGCTAGGATTCACCTGGAGGCTGCGTAGGTCCTCCGGACTCGTTTCGATGAGAGTGATCGTCATTCAACGCGCCGCTCGTTCCATGCACTGTGCCGTGATCGCAGTGAGCCTCTTCGTTTTCGGTGCGGCGTGTCGATCGGCGCGCGACGAAACGCTGCCTGGCCACGCGGCTCTCCGGACGATCGTCGAGCCGGCCTTGCTGCCGAAGCGCGACGTGCAACTGATCCTGACCGGAAGTGGGACGCGCAAGATCGCTGCCGGGCAATTGCTCCTCCCCGCGCTCGACGACGCACCGGACGGCGCCGCGATCGTCGTCCAGGGTGCGCGAGATTTCGTGCTCGATCTCACAGGCGTCGAGATCCGTGGAGCTCCTGTCGGCACCGAGTTGGACGCGTGTCGCGGCTTCGGCATCGTGCTCGTGGATTGTGAACGCGTGACGATTCGCGGCGGAAGCCTCGGCGGATACAAGACGTGCATCGCCGCGTTCGATTCGAAGGACCTCGTGATCGAGGACGTACGGTTCGACGCTTGGTACGGCATGCGGCTCGCCTCGACGCCGCAGGCCGAAGATGCAGCCGATTGGTTGTGGCCGCACGAGAACGACGAGGACGAGTGGATGACGCGCTACGGCGCTGCGATCGCGTTGAACGATTGTCGCGGCGCGAAGATCTCGCGTTGTAGTGGACGGCACGGACAGAACGGCCTCTTGCTCACGAGGACCACGGAGTGCCGCGTCGTCGACGTCGATTTCTCGTTTCTGTCGGGCTGGGGGATCGCGCTGTACCGGTCGTCGAAGAATCGCGTCTCACACTCGCGCTTCGACTATTGCGTGCGCGGCTACAGCCACGACGTGTACTGGCGCGGCCAAGATTCAGCTGGAATCCTGCTGTTCGAGCGCAGTAGCGACAACGTGTTCGTCGAGAACAGCGCGACGCACTCGGGCGACGGCGTGTTCCTCTTCGGCGGTCGCGACGTCGTGGACGGCCAGGGCGAAGCGCGCGGAGAGCGCAACGTCGGCGGCTCGGATCGGAACGTTTTCTACCGCAACGATTTCTCGTTCGCGGTGGCCAATTCGATCGAAGCCACTTTTTCATCCGACAACTGGATCATCGAAAATCGGCTCGGAGGCTCACACCAACACGGCGTGTGGGGCGGTTACTCGACGCGACTCGTGTGCTTGTGGAACGAGATCCAGGGCACGCGCGGCTGCGCGATTTCGATCGAGCACGGCGTCGACTGCGCGCTCGTCGGCAATCGCATCGAGGATTCCGACGTCGGGCTCGAGCTGTGGTGGGACGAAGATCCGGAATTCGTCGACGGAGCCTACGGCAAGCGCTTCGACACGAGTTCACGCGGACACCTCGTTCTCGAGAACCGGTTCGCAAACAACGCGAAGGACGTCGAGATCACGGCCTCGAGCGACATCGTTTTCGCGGCGAACTCGTTCGAACCCAAGCCGCCGACGTTGTCGCTCCTGGGCGTCGTGGTCACGGGTGAGAATGCAGAGAGGCTCGAGCCGCGTGAGCTGATCGAGAGCCTCGACGGCGCCCTGCCCTCGGGGCGCATGCGCGACGTGTCGATCGCGCGAGAGTCGGCGCAGGCGCGCGCGTCATTCGAGCGCGCCAAGGCGTGGCGCGCGCCGTCGATCGCCGGCTCGCTGTGGTCGTACTCGCACGCGGTCGATCCGCGATCCGGCCTCGACACGATCGTGATGGGCGAATTCGGACCGTGGGATTTCCGCTCGAAGGATCCGCGCCCCACACCGCGCGCTTTCGGCGGTATGCTCGCGAACTCGACGTGGCAAGCGACGTGGTTTGCATGGCAACCCGGGGGAGGATCGGGCTCGAACACCGATCCGCGGCGCGATCTGTCCGCATGGCGAGCGCTCGCGAAAGAGCCGCTCGCGGTGAGCGCAGTTCAGACCTTCGTCGATCCGTTCGGAGGCTCGAAGAGCGTGCGCGAAGCGGTCGGAATGAAGCACTTCGGCTTGCTCGCGAAGGCTGACGTCTTCGTTCCAACCGCCGGGACGTACGTCTTGCGGGTGACGTCCGACGACGGTGTGCGCGTGATCGTCGACGGTGCCGTCGTCCTCGAGAACTGGACGTGGCACGCGCCGACGAGCGACGAAGTGCAACTCGAACTCGCGCGCGGTCGCCACGAGTTCAACCTCGAGTACTTCCAGATCGACGGGGCCGCCGCGCTCGCGGTCGAGCTCGTACTCGTTCAGGACTCGCTCAAGAAGGAATAGCGCCAGTCGCGCGGCGGCACGAGCGTTTCTTTGATCGAGCGCGGCGAGACCCAGCGCATCAAATTCAGGATCGAACCGGCCTTGTCGTTCGTGCCCGAAGCGCGCGAGCCGCCGAACGGCTGTTGGCCGACGATCGCGCCTGTCGGTTTGTCGTTCACGTAGAAGTTGCCGGCCGCGAAACGCAGTGCATTAGTCGCAGTCACGACGGCTTCACGGTCGTCGGCGAAGATGGCGCCGGTCAACGCATAGTCCGACGTCGTCGCCGCGATGGCGAGCGTCGCCTCGAACTTCTTGTCTTCGTACACGTGGATCGTGAGCACCGGCCCGAACAGTTCCGTGCACATCGTGTCGTAGCGCGGATCGAGCGCTTCGATCACCGTCGGTTGGATGAAGTAGCCGCGCGAATCATCCGCACCGCCGCCGAACACGACGCGCGCGTCCTTGGATTTCTGCGCGGCTTCGATGGCGCCCTTCAACTTCGCGAAGCTCTTCTTGTCGATCACGGCACCCATGAAATTCGTGAAGTCCAAGACGTCCCCGACTTTCACGCCGGCGAGCATCTCGCCGAGCGACGCTTGCACCTTCTTCCACAGCGATTTCGGGATGTACGCGCGGCTCGCGGCCGAGCACTTCTGGCCCTGGTATTCGAAAGCACCGCGCAGGAGCGCGACGCAGAGTGCCTGCACGTCGCACGACGCGTGCGCGAAGATGAAGTCCTTGCCGCCGGTCTCGCCGACGATGCGCGGGTACTGTCCGTAGCGCGCGATGTTCTTGCCGATCGAACCCCAGATGCCGTTGAAGACGCCCGTCGAGCCGGTGAAGTGCACGCCGCCCAAGTGTTTGCTCGCGACGACGGGATCGCCGACGGTCGCGCCCGATCCCGGCAAGAAATTGATCACGCCCGGCGGCAGTCCGGCCTCTTCGAGCAACTCCATCAAAAACCAGTTCGAGTACACCGACGTCGAAGCCGGTTTCCACAACACCGTGTTGCCCATCAACGCGGGCGCGGTCGGCAGGTTGCCCGCGATCGACGTGAAGTTGAACGGCGTGATCGCGAAGACGAAGCCGTCGAGCGGGCGGTGCTCCATCCGATTCCACACGCCCGGCGACGACACCGGCTGCTCTTGGTAGAGGCGCTCGGCGAAGTGCGGATTCCAGCGCCAGAAATCGATCAATTCGCACGCCGAATCGATCTCGGCCTGGT
Source organism: Planctomycetota bacterium (assembly GCA_034440255.1). Classification (GTDB taxonomy): domain Bacteria; phylum Planctomycetota; class UBA1135; order UBA1135; genus JAEUIA01. Next base: position 24,510 of record JAWXBU010000228.1, read on the forward strand.
GCACCGTTTTCGACTGCCCGAGCATCGTCGCCGCGTTGACGCGATCGCGGTGCGTCGTGGCGAGCATCTCGGCCGCGCGCAGGAAGATCGCGGCGCGCGCTTCGAACGGCATCGCGGACCACGCCGGTCGGGCTGCCTCGGCGGCTTGGATCGCCGCTTCGACGTCGCTCGTCCCGGCTTGGTGATAGGTCGCGAGAGAGCGCGCGTGATCGTGCGGCATCACCGACTTCTCGACGTTGCCGGTCTTGATGCGTTTGCCACCCACGACGAGCGGGATCTCGATCTCGCGCGCGCTCATCGCCGTCAGCGCTTTCTTGAGCGAGGCTTTCTCGGCGCTGCCGGGTGCGTAGGCTTTGACCGGCTCGTTGATGGGGGTAGGGACGCGGAAGTGGCCTAGGCTCATGGCGATTTCGTGGGTCGTGACGGCGGGAGCGGCGACGGCGTTTTGCCGAAGACGTGCAGACCGAGAATGATCGCAAGTGGAATTGCCCGCGTCCACGCGGTGCGCGCGCTGGTAGTCTCACAGACGCTCGAACCCCGCACTCAGAGTGAGCCCACACACATGATCCTCGCTTCCCTCGCGCTCGTGATCGCGCAGTCCGAAATTCCGAGCGCCGAGCTGAAGCACGAAGAGTTTCCGGCCGTGAAAGCCACACTGTCGGTCGACGAAGCGCGCTCGGCGATCGCACGCGGCGTCGCGTGGCTCTTGGCGAATCAGCGAGCCGACGGTGCGTGGGGGACACGCACGCTCGAGCTCATCCAGTTGGAGTTCTTCTCGGTCGAGACGCATTACTCGTTCCAGATCGGCGCCAACGCGCTCGCCGTTCGCGCGCTGCTCAGCGTCGAAGAAACGCCGGAGCGCCGCGCCGCGCTCGACAAAGGTCTGCGCTGGTTGTGCACGACCGAGATGAGTAAGCGCGGCAGCGATTGGGACGTCGATTGTTCATGGAGCGCTGTCTGCGGCTTCGACGCATGCGTCGAGGCGGCGATGGACCCGCGCTTCAAAGAAGGCGAATTGCGCCAGCTGATCGACGCGCGCGGCAAGGAGTTCTACGCACTGCTCGAGAAGAACCAGGAGCCGCTCGGTGGCTGGGGTTACTACGAGGGTCCGGTGACGTCGCGCCGACCGACGTGGTCGACCAGCTTCACCACGGCGCTCGTCGTGCCCGCGCTCTTCCACGCGAACGCGCTCGGCTGGGGTGTCGATCCGAAAATCGGTGAGCGCGCGCGTCGTTACGTCGGCGATTGCGCGTTGCCGAACGGTGCCTACGAATACGACCTGAATCCGATCCCGCGCATCCGCGGCGGTGAAGGCATCAACGACGTCAAAGGTTCGCTGGGACGCATCCAGATCTGCAATTGGGCGCGCCGCCAAGCAGGCGACAAGGTCGTCACCGACGAGAAGATCCGCCAAGGATTGGAGCTCTTTTTCGAGCATCACAAGTTCCTCGACGTGGCGCGACTCAAGCCCGTTCCGCACGAGGCCTACTATCAGAACGCCGCCTATTTCTATCTGTTCGCACACTGCTTCGCGGCGCGCGCCATCAACGAATTGCCAGCGGACGAGCGCGAATCTTTCCACGCGCGCTTGCGACCGCACCTCGCCAAGGTTCAGAGCGTCGACGGCCAGAGCTTCGACTTCTTGGGCTCGACGTTCATGACGACGTCCGGTACCGCCTTCGCGATCCTCGCGCTTCAAGCCGGCGTTTCGAAGTAGCTCTTTCCTACGCGCCTCACGGCACACATCATGTCCACGCTCTGCTGTGTGAATCATGCAGCCGAAGCGCCTTCGAATCCCCCCCGAAATCGAGTCATCGCCCACATGAAACTTCTCGACCTGGCTCTCGTCGTCCCGCTGTTCACACTCGCGCCCTCGTGCGCCTCGCTGAAATCCGATGCTGCGGACAAGGCTTTGGTAGATGCCGATGCCGCCAAGGAAGAAGGCGACGAAGGCGACGAGAAAGAATCGCCTGCCGACAAATTGAAGAAGGCCGAGCGTGCTCTCGAGGACGCGCGTGTCGAACTGAAGATCGCACGCATGGACACACAGGCGGCCGAGCGCAAACAGAAGGACGCGATCGAAGAGGCCGAGTACGAGGTCGCGAAGACGAAGGAAGCGCTCGACGTGTTCAAGAAAGTCGCGAAGCCGCTCGAGCAGGACAAGTTGAAACTCAGTTGGGATCGCTCAGTGCAAAACGTCGAGGAGACCAAGGCCGAGCTCGAAGAGTTGATGGCGATGTACAAGAAGGAAGACTTCGCGTCGCTGACGCGCGAGCTCGTCTTGTCGCGCGGCAAGAAGCGCCTCGAGTTCGCCAATCGCGGCTTGGAACACGACAAGATCGAAGCGTCGGTCGCGACGGACGTCGAACTGCCGCGCAAGGAAAAGGATCTCGATCTGGAGCTGAAAAAGGCCGAGAACGGACTGCGCGAGGCGCGCGCCGAACAATCGAAGTTGACCGACGAGAACGAATTCAAGCTGAAGAAAGCCGAGCGCGCCGTGGACGACGCCGAGAAGGATCTCGCCAAGGTCAAGACGAAGGCCGCGAAGGCCGCGAAGGAAACAAAGGCGGCGCAGGCGTGAGAGCGGCGTTCGTCCTCGCGTCGGCGCTCTGGTCGACTGGGCTGTCTCTGGTGCCGGTGGCACAGGCGCAGAGTTCGCCGCCGCCGGCGGTAGCACCGAGCGGGACTTCGCCCGCAGTGCCTCGGAGCGGGACTTCGCCCGCAGTGCCTCCCAGCGGGACTTCGCCCGCAGTGGCTCCGGGTGGGACTCCGCCCACGGTGCCTCCGGGTGGGACTCCGCCCGCAGTGCCTCCGGGTGGGACTCCGCCCGCAGTGCCTCCGGGTGGGACTCCGCCCACGGTGGCTCCGCTCGAGCACAAAGAGGCCGACCCGCGCTACTTCATCGAATCGCTGGATCCGGACGCCGGGCTCAGCGCGATCCGGCACGGCATCGGGTTCTTGATGGCGAAGCAGAACGCCGACGGATCGTGGGGGACGAGCACGCCCGAATCGCTGTACGAGCTCAACTACAGCAACGCCAGTTTCTACGCGTGGAAAGTCGCGGGCGGAGCGCTGTGCGTGCAGACCTTGTTGATGGTCGACGAGACACCCGAGCGTAGAGCGGCGCTCGACAAGGCCGTCGAGTACATCCTCGCGAGCGAGAAGCCGAAGCGCGGCAACCACTGGGACATCGACAACAATTGGGCGGCGTTGTGCGTGTTTTCGATGCTCGTCGATCTCGCGCAGGATCCGCGTTTCCAAGATCCGCAGTGGAAGACACGCATCGAGGCGCGCGGCAAGGAGTACGCGCAACACTTGCTCGAGCAGCAAGATCCGCTCGGCGGTTGGGGTTACTACGAAGGTCCCGTGATCTCACGACGTCCGACGTGGTCGACGAGTTTCTCGACGGCGCTCGTCGTGCCGTGGCTGGTCACTGCGAAGGATCGATTGGGCTGGCCCGTCGATGCGCCGATGACGAAGCGCGCGATCGAGTACGTCGGGAAGTGCGCGCTGCCCACGGGTGCGTACGAGTACGACTTGAATCCGATCCCGCGTGTATCGGGCGGCGAGCACATCAACGACGCCAAGGGTTCGCTATCGCGCATCCAAGTCTGCAACTTCGCGCGTCGGCGTGCTGGTGACGCGCGAATCACGGACGAAAAATTGCGCGAGGGACTGAAGCAGTTCTTCGACGACCACCGCTTCCTGGCGGTCGCGCGTGCGACCGAGTTCCCGCACGAGTCGTGGTATCGAAACGCCGGCTACTTCTATTACTTCGGACACTATTTCGCGGCGCGCGTCATCAACGAGTTGCCGGCGGGAGAACGAGAAGCGTGGCACGCGAAGTTGCGCGCCAAGATCGTGCCCGTGCAGCGCGAGGACGGTTCGAGCCTCGATTTCCCCGGCTCTTTCTACAGCTATACGTACGCGACGAGCTTCGCGACGATGGCGCTGCAGCTCGGCGTCGGTTCGAAGTCGCCGCGCTGATCTTGGAGACGATGGAGTTGTCGGCGCGCATGTGGTTGACGGGAGTGCTCGGGCGGCGACTCTCGGTGTCCGAACTGGCTTGGCTCGAGAATGCGGTCGAGGACATCGTCGCGCGGGGAAGCGAACCGGACGTTCTGTCGAGGTACCTTGCGCTCGCCAGTCGTCACATGCCGCGCGCTCCACTCGCTCCGAGCCAGTTCGAATGCCAGCAGGCGGACGAAGTCCTGCGGGGCTGGAATCCGGAGCGTTGGAGTCTGCTCGACACAGTGCGAGTCGGCCTCGTTCTCGCCTTGGATCCGCGGCAGCCCGTGTCGGCGACGAATGCGATCGAGGAGTGTTTTCGCTACGCGGACGTCGGTGAACTGGTCGCGCTGTACCGCTCGCTCGCGCTCTTGCCGTCGCCCGAACGATTCGCATGGCGCGCCGGGGAAGGCTGTCGTTCGAGCATGCGCGCTGTCTTCGAGGCCGTCGCTTGTGATTCACCGCTCGCCTTCAGCCTGTTCGACGACGTCGCGTGGCGGCAGATGGTCATCAAGGCACTGTTCGTCGAGGCCCCGCTGTGGCGCGTCTTCGGTCTGGATCGACGACTCGACTCGGAACTCGCGCGCATGGCGCTCGATCTCTGCGACGAGCGGCGCAGCGCCGGTCGACCCGTGCGACACGAATTGTGGCTCGTTTTGGGCCGTTTCGGCGGCGAGCGCGGTCGTGCGGCCCTCGAACGCGAGCTCGACGTCGCCGACGTCACGTCACGTCGCGCCGCAGCAATCGGTTTGGCGCGCGCCAGTGAACTAGACACACTGCGCCGCCGGCGCGCGAGCGAGCACGATCCGCTCGTCCTCGCAGCGATGGACGCCGCTCTCGCGGGACGCACGAATTCCGAGTCGTTCTGCGATCTCGATCCAACCTCCTCGAATCCTCGACAACAGAGCTGACTGCCGCATGCGCTTCTTCGATCCGCACATTCACATGACGAGTCGTACGACTGACGACCTCGAGGCGATGTCGCAGGCCGGTGTGCGCGCCGTCGTCGAGCCAGCGTTCTGGCTCGGTCAGCCACGCACGCAAGTCGGTGCTTTCGTCGACTACTTCAGCTCACTCGTCGGATGGGAACGATTTCGCGCATCGCAGTTCGGAGTCGCGCACTATTGCGCGATCGGTTTGAACTCCAAGGAAGCGAACAACGAAGCGCTCGCGAAAGATGTCCTCGAACTGATCCCGCGCTTTGCTCTCAAGGAAGGCGTGGTCGCGATTGGTGAGATCGGCTACGACGAGATCACGCCAGCTGAAGAGCGTGCCTACCAATGGCAGCTCGATTTCGCGGTGAAAAACGACATGGTCGTGATGGTGCATTCGCCGCATCGCGACAAGAAACGCGGCATCGTGCGCTCGATCGAAGTCGCGCGCGAATGCGGCCTCGCGATGGAGAAGCTCGTCATCGACCACAACAACGAAGAGACGGTGCAAGACGTGCTCGACGCTGGCGCGTGGGCTGCGTTCACGATCTATCCGCACACCAAGATGGGCTCCGAGCGCATGGTCGAGATCGTCAAGCGTTATGGGCCAAACAAGATTATCGTCGATTCATCGGCGGACTGGGGCGTGTCGGATCCGCTGTCGGTGCCGAAGACGGCCAAGCTGATGCTCGAGCGCGGGATTGCTCACGAAACAGTCGAGCTGACGACATGGCAGAATGCGCTGGATGCGTACGCTCAGTCGGGTCAGATCGATGTCGAAACTCTCCTCCGTTCACCGGTGATCGACCAAACGCAGCTGTTCTCGGACAACAGCGTTTTGCGTGGGCAGAAACCGCGTATTGACGATGGGGTTGTGAACTGAACTCGCTGGGCAGACATCGAGAGGCAGAGTCGTGCGGCTGTACATTCTGCGCTCGACGGCACGAGTTCCACCACCTCAAGACGTGACCTGAGTCCGGATCAGCGCGAGCCTGAGCGCTCGCTCGAGCATCCGTCAGCCGTGACGCGCAACAACATCGGAACGGACACTTCCATTCCGGGCAACTCACACACTCCGCCGCCACGCCCAGCTGCACTGGAACGGACGTTTCCATTCCGACGCTGAGCCGCACTCGGTCGCCGGGCCAGCACACTTGGCCGCCACGCGCAGCTTCACGGCACCGCCGCTCCCAGTCCGAGCGACTCGGCACACTCCGCCGCCACGCCCAGCTGCACTGG
>JAWXBU010000229.1:0-11855 GCA_034440255.1 Planctomycetota bacterium
GCGCTCGCGACCGTCGGCCGTGTCCAGAACGCGGAGCTCGGACCAATTCGCCCCATCGTCGTCCTTGCCAGCCTTACGCGGGACGCCGAGCGTGTATGCGACGCGCGTACCATCGGGCGACATCGCGATCGCGCCGACACCGCGGACGGCTTCGACGTGTCGCGGAGTCCACAGTCCGTCTTGTGCGGTCGCGAGAACGGTGAAGAGTTGGAGGAAGAACGCGAGAGCCAGCGTGCGAAGTCTCATGGGGACGGAGGATAGCGAGAAGGAAGTTCGATTTTTAGAGGACGAACCTCCGACGGCGCGCGTCGGCTGGCGCGCATTCGATTCCGGACCTGGTTCGGAGACCAGCCATGACGATCCTGAACCTCCTCTTGAGCCTGATTTTGAGCCTCGTTTCGATCGACGAGCCCAAGGCCGCACACGATCCGCTCGCGGCGGTGCAATCCGATACGGTCGCGGCAACCGAGGCCGGCCCGGAGCAGTTGGCGGTGCTGCTCGCGCGCTTCGACGCGAACAGCTTGAGCCTGATCACGCACTTGCGGCCGCTGGATTGGACGCGCGAACGCGAGCCGCTCACGCCGCGCGGGGTGGAAGCGCTCGTGCGCACGTTCGAAAGTGCGATCGCGCGTGACACGCAGCTGAACGAACTCGTGCTGCGACCGCAGGCCCGAGCCCTTTTCTTTAGAGATGGCGCGCTGCCGAGCTTCGCGGCGGTCAACGAACGCATCTATGCCGAAGTGTTCAAGACGCCGGCGGGCGATCCGTGGCTGGGGCTCGCCAATCCGCTCGTGTTCAGTGCGCTCGCGAACGACGGGCTCGTCGCTCGAAGAGGCTCGAGCCCTTCACGGGGCCCAGACGATTTCGAACTGCCCTCGAAGAACACCGCGGTCGTGGTCGATGTCCTGCGCTGCTCGCCAGGCGGGGCCAACTCAGTCCGCTTGGACTCGCAGCGTCACGGATAGATGCGGTACATCATGCGCGGAAACGGGCTGGCTTCGCGCACGTGTTCGAGGCCGCAAATCCAGGCGACGGTGCGCTCGAGCCCGAGGCCGAAACCGCCATGCGGCACGGAACCGTAGCGCCGCAAATCGAGGTACCACGCGAACGCCTCTTCGGGCAGACCGTGTTCGCGGATGCGGCCGACCAGGAGGTCGAGGTCGTCCTCCCGCTGGCTGCCGCCGATGATCTCGCCGATGCCTTCGGGCGCGAGCACGTCGACGCACAACGCTTTCGACGGATCGGCCGGGTCGCGCTTCATGTAGAAGGCTTTCACTTCCTTCGGATAGCGGTGCACGAGCACGGGCTTCGCGAACGCGTTGCTGATGATCGTCTCGTCGGGCGCACCGAAATCGTCGCCGTACTTGTGCTGACCGGGCGCCGCTTTTTCCAGCATCGCATGCGCCTCGTCGTACGTGAGCCGCGGAAACGGAGCGGTGATCGCTTGCAGCTTCGTCAAGTCGCGCTCGAGCACTTGCAGCTCCGTCATGCGCCGCTCCAACACGCTCTCGACGACGTAGCACAACAAGTCCTCGGCGTGCTGCATCACGTCGTCGAGCGTCGCGTACGCGATCTCCGGTTCGAGCATCCAGAACTCGGTCAGATGCCTGCGCGTCTTGCTCTTCTCGGCGCGGAAAGTCGGACCGAAGCAGTACACCTTGCCCATCGCCATCGCCGTCGCTTCGGCGTAGAGCTGGCCCGACTGCGTCAGGTACGCCTTCTCGTCGTCGAAGTAGTTCACTTCGAACAGCGTGCTCGTCCCCTCGCACGCGGCCGGCGTGAAGATCGGCGAGTCGACGCACACGAACCCTTGTTCGTCGTAGAAACGGCGGATGGCGGTGATGACGCAATCGCGGATGCGCATCACGGCCCACGGACGTTTGCTGCGCAACCACAGGTGGCGATTGCTGAGCAAGAAGTCGGGCCCGTGTTCCTTCGGCGTGATCGGAAAGCCCTCGACCTTTTGCAGGATTTCGCCTGATTTCACGCCAATTTCGAAGCCACCGGGCGCGCGCGGTTCGGCCTTCACGATTCCCGTGAGGACGAGGCTCGACTCCTGGCCCGCATGTCCGACCGAGTCGAAGAACTCTTCGCTGACGTCGCCTTTGAAAACGACGCACTGCACGTAACCGGTGCCGTCGCGCATCTGCACGAAGTGCAATTTTCCCTTCGACGATTTGTTGTGCACCCAGCCGCGCAAGGTGACGAGTTCGCCGACGTGGCTGCCGAGGCGTTCGATGGTCGTGATCGGGATCATGATGTGTGAGACGCGCTCCGAAGCGTCGGAGCGTCGAGCTGCTAAGGGAACGTCGAGTACGCGGATTGGATTTGGATGTCTTGGATGCGGCCGCCCTCGATGATCGCGCGGCCTTTGCACGCAGCGCCGTCGCGACGCGCTTCGACGACGATCGCGCCGCCTTCGTTCGCGATGCGCGCCATGTCGGCGGGCTCTGTGACGAGCACGATCCGTTCGTAGCCGAGCGCCAGGAGACGCGTGACGATGCGATCTTGCAGACCGTTCGCGGCATCGAGCGTGAGCGAGCGGCCGGCGTTCTCAGCGAGCGATTCGCGGCTCTGTGACTCGAGCATGGACAGCAGGCGCTCTTCGACGCGCTTGTGAGCATCGCGGATGTCGATCAACACGTGCTCGACCCGACGCACGTCGAGATCTTGATCGGGCCGAGTGAGCTTCTTCACTTCGGCGGCCAATTCGTCGAGGCGTTCCAGCCGTTCGAGCCGGTCCTCGATGTGCTTCGCGCGTGCCACGAGCAACCACGCTGCGACCGCAGCCGACGCCGCGCAGACGGCGGTCAGGCTCGCGATCCACACGAGAACAGCGTTTTGGGACTCGATCGGCATGGCGTATCTCGGGCAGAGTATCCGCCCGCGCGCCTCGCGATCAACGGGGCGCGCGCTCGAATGAGCACGGAACGAGCCCTCGAACCCAAGATCCCCGATACGAAGCGCATGACGCGCGGGCTCGTCTACGTCGTGATCGCGAGCGTCGTCTTGTACGGCGCCTTCGCGTTGAGCGCGGATGCCGGAAACGTTTTGGAGGCTTTGAGGCGCTTTCCGCCTTGGATCCTCGGCGCCGCGATGAGTTTGTCGTTCGCGAACTACCTCGTGCGCTTTGTCCGGTGGCGCATGTACTGCGCACGGCTCTCGATCGAACTCGAGCCGAAGACGTCGTTCTTGATCCATCTCTCAGGGCTCGCACTCACCGTGTCGCCGGGCAAGATGGGTGAAGCGTTCAAGTCGCTCCTCGTGCGGCGCATCACGGGTGTTCCGGTCGCCGTCAGTGCGCCGATCGTGCTCGCCGAGCGCTTCACCGACTTGCTCGCATTCCTGGTCTTGATCGCGATCGGCGCGAGCGCTTCCGAGAGCGGTCAGTCGTGGATCGTGTGGTCGACGTCGGCTCTGTGCGCGAGCCTCTTCGCGTTCGTCGTGTCGACGCGATTGCAACGCGTGTTCGTCCGCACGCTCGCGAGTTCGAAGGCCGGTTCACGCTTCGTTCCGAAGATCGAAGAAGCGCTGGCGTCATCGCGGACGCTGCTCGCGCCGAGCGGCCTGATCCTTCCGACCCTGATCGCAACCGCCGGTTGGTCGCTCGAGTGCTTCGCGTTCCAACTCGTCGCCGGAGCGTTCGTCGACGGCGGCGTGCCGTTCCTGTTCGCGGCCTACACGTTTGCGCTCGCCGCGGTCGCCGGTGCCGTCGCTTTCATTTTTCCGGGCGGCTTGGGTGTCACCGAAGCTTCGATGGGCGGGCTCTTGCGCCGACGCTACGTCGCGTCGGGGCTGGGCGTCGAAGCGGCCGCAGCCAGCGCCGTCTCCGCGACGATTCTGATCCGCCTCGCGACGTTGTGGTTCGCGGTGCTCGTCGGCGTCGTCGCGGTGCTGCTGTTCAAGCGTCGACACGGCGGTCTCACTTGATTCGGCGGACATCGAAGCCCGCAACGTGTCACGGTCCGATGGGACGCCGTGGTGCGCGTGATGCCATGCCCAGCGTCGAATCCGCGCAGTGCTGAACGGAGCGAGCTACTTGCTCGAACGCTCGATGACACCGCCGTTCGAGGGATCGATCGCGAGCTCCAAGTCCTCGTTCTGATGCACGTAGAAGAGGAATCCGTACATCATCTCGTCGGTCGTCTCCTGTCCGAACGTGACGCGCTTCTCAGGCTCGGGGTTCCACGGATTGAACGCGCTGTTGTCGAAGTGCGCGAGACACTCGACCGTCGTGCCCTTCGGAAACAGCATCGCGTCCTTCCGCCAGCGGTACGCCGTCTGCCAGTTGAAGTCGTAGTTGGGCACGAGCAGCAACGTCTCGTTGTGACCGTCGGGAAAGCGCGCGTCGTAGCGCATGTCGCGACCGCGCAAATGCATGTGCACGAACATGCCGATGCCGACGGAGTCCTCAGCGAACGTGCGCGTCGCGCGCACCGGATGCGCCGGCGCGAACGGCGGGATCGCGAAGCGCATGTCCGCGATTTCGTGGTGACGCATGCGTTTTCTCACGACATCGCGTGGAAAGCGCAAACCGACTTGGATGACGTCCTCGGTCGCAACGCCGTACGGCACGTGATGCACTTGCAAACCGAGCACGGATCCCGCCGGAATGAGCGCCGCCGTGCCCACGCCCAGGTCCATCGGATCGCCGCCGGGAACTTGTCCGGTGATGAAATTCGCGGCCTTGACGTCGCCACCGAGCGTGTAGAAACCGAGGTTCGCGTGGTGCAGCACGCGCGGATCACTGGGGCGGATCTCGACGCGCTCGACCCACGTGTCGCGCGTGAAGAGATGCGGCAGAACGACGTAGCGATAAGGCACGGTTCCGCTCGCTCGAACGCGGATCGCCTCGCTCTCGAGAACCAGGTCGGGCGTCCCGATGCGCCACGCAGCCACCGGATTGGAAGTCGTTTTCGGCTTGTTTTCAGGCTGTTTTTCGCGGCCCGCTGAGTCTGCCGAGCCGTTCTCCGCCCACGCGAGGACCACCCGTCGTTCGGCGTCGGTGAGCCGCCGCTCGTTCGCGAAGTGCCCGTAGCGCTCGCTCGCGAACCACGGCGGCATGCGGCGCTGCAAGACGACTTCGCCGATCATCGCCGCGTGACGCTGGGCACCGGCCGGCGTCTCGAGTTCGAAAGGCGCAGATCCGCCGATCGCGTGGCAGGACACGCAATGCTGCGCCAAAATGGGTTGCACGAGTTCCGTGTAGTCGGGCACGAACCTCGCGGGCTCGAGCTCGGTGAGCGGATTCAGCTTGCAGCCTTCGAGCGGCGTCTCGGGGCGCGACACGGATCGTCCGGAGACGATGTCCTCCAGGGCTGCGGCGAGATCGTGCACGACCGGCGCAGCGGTCGCGCCGCCGAGTCGTTCTTCGCTGCTGACGCGTCCGCGGTAGCGCAACACGCGCGCAGCATCGAGCACGCACACCTCCGGCGAGCGCGTCGGTTGCAACGCGCGACGAACCGCGCCGTCGAAGTCGCGGGCACAGGGAAATTCGAGACCGGCTTCGACTGCGTTCGCGGCGACTTCGACCAAGTCGTCGTCGTCGCCCACGTCGACGACGAGGAAGGCGACCCCGCGCTCGCGCCAGGATTTTTCGAGTTCCGCCACGCGCGGCAACACGCGCTTCGCGAGCGGGCAATCGACCGTCGTGAACACGACGACGAAGGCTTTTTTCTCGCCGAAATCGTCGAGCGAGCGCGAGAGCCAGCGTGTGTCGACGAAGCTGAACGGTGCGATCTTCGCGCCGATCCTCGGAGGTGCGTCGGCGAGCGCGAACAGCGCGAGTGCGAGTGCCTGGATCATGCGCGTTGTCGTGGATTCATGGTAGCGCCGCTCATGCTAACGCCGCTGATGGTATCGCCACTCGCGGGAGTGCGCTGCGTGGACGAAGCCAGCCAGACCGCGACGAGGGCACACACGGTAGCGCAAGCGGCCGCGAGCGCTGTCCAGGGTCCGATCGATTCCGGACCGTCGGTGAGCGGTCTGCCTGGATCACGAACGGCCGGATCACCTGCCGACGAACGCTCGGCGATCGAGACACAACCGCGCGGCAACGACACGCTTTCGTCGAACAGTCGCGACCACGACACAGGCCACGCTGCTGGATCGCCGCGCGGTTCGTCGATCGTACGCAAGGCGATGTGCACGCGACCGGGGGCGCTCGCGACAACGCACTCCCCCGACGTCGACGTGAGCCAATTGACGATGCTGCCGTGAGAGTCCCGCGTGGGCAGCGGACCGACTGCAGTCGCGCGCGCGTTCCAGCCGTCGCGCTGCACGTCGACCTCGTGCGCTGACGGACCGCTCGAGCCGTAGACGGTCAGCGCTGCGCTGTCGGGCACGGGGGCAATGACGAAACCCGGCTCGAACTGGAATCCACGCGCGCTCGCCCACGCCTCCGTGATGCGGACGATGCGCTCCGCGACGCCCGCAGCGATGTGGACGGTCCGCTGTGGAACGAGCGCGCCGGCCTTCAGGGAAACGCCGTCGAAGACGAGGATGTGATCCCCGTCGACACCGATGGGACCGGAGACGGCGGGTCCACCGGAAGCGCAAAACCCAGCTTTTTTCAAGCGGTTTTGGAGACTGTGGTCGGTGACGAACAGGACGTTCGCGCGATCGTACGTAGCTGGATCGGGCTCGGCGACATCGAAGCGCGGAGCTTCCAACCACTCGTCTCGAAACGTGTTCGACGCATGCGCCTCGTCGTCCGCGTAGGGCGGAGCGATCCACGTGACCTCGTCGAACGCTAGGGCCGTGATCTTCGTGCGTGCGATCGAGAGAGCGTGCGCGAGCCGCGTTTTCGTGCCGTCCGAGAGGTACATGGACGGACTGCGGTCGACGACGACGAGCAAGGAATTCGACGAACTCGTCTGCTTCGTTCGCGGTCCCGCGAGGGCGACGACACCCGACACGAGCGCTGCGGCGAGCCACCACACAGCCGGCGGGATGCGCGGCTTCGGCGCCGAGCGCGGCTTCTCGCTCGTGGCTCGTTTCCAGATTTCGAGCGTGCCCGTCGCGTCGATCAGTGGGTGCGCCGCTGCACGTCGCGCGAACCACAAGACGATCAACACCACTAACGACAGAGCGAGCAGACTGGGCCGCGCGAATTCGAGCGAACCTATCACTGCACCAAACTCCGACGCACGATTTCCTCGAACGCATTCGCGCTCGAGTGAACGCTGTGCCGCACCCGTCGGAACGGCGTCAGCGTCACACGCCAGTGCTCGAGTTCGAGCTCGAGTTCACGCGCGTAGTTTGCGCGTGTCGTCGCGTCGAGCTCGAGGGCGAGTCGTCCGCCGCGCTCTGGATCGATCCACTCGATCGGCCCCGCGGGTCCGAGCCCCAGTTCGTGCGGCGCCAGGATGCGCACCAAGTGCACGTCACGGTTGAGGGCGGTGAACTCACTCGGTTGTCGTGTGCTGAAATCCGAGATCACGATGCGTCGCTCGCGCGCCAAAAGGCTTGTTTTCGTGGCAGAATCGACGCCGTGCGCTTCCGTCGAAGCCAGGAGCCGCAACAGATCGCCGAGCCGCGTCGCTCGCTCCACCACGAGCGTGCGACCGCCGTCGCGGCCACCACAGACGACGAAGCGCACGCTTGCTCTCTCGCGTAGTGCCAGTGCCGCGAATGCCGCCGCGACCTCGGCGCCGCACTGCAACTTGCCCGGTGGACCGGCACCCATCGAGGCACTGGCATCGAGTTCGATCACGACGCGCTCGCTCATCTCGCGACGCGTGATCTTCACGAGCGCACGATCGGTCCGAGCGTAGACGTTCCAATCGATCAGCCGCGTGTCGTCGAACGCGTGATAGGGCCGGTAGCCGATGAAGTCGTGGCCGCCGACTCCGCCGAAGCGGCGCCCGAACTCTTCTGCGCGTCCGCGCGCGGCAATGAACCGAGCGCTGAACAGCTCGAGCCGCGCGAGGAAATCCGGTGCGAACGCGACGCGCGGAAAAGGCGTCGGGCTCGCTCGCGGAACAGCGCTCATCGCGTTCGATCTAGGCGCGCGGCCGCGGCGGTTCGAGTTCCAATGGGCGTCCACCGGCAGCGCCCGTCACGGATCCGTCGGTGAAAGCGACCGTCCCGCGACGCACGACGTGCACGGGGAATCCGCCGAGCTCGACACCTTCGAATGCCGACCATTTCGACCGCGACGGCAGCAGCCGACCTTCGACTCGGCGACGATCTGTCGGATCGAACAACGCGAGATCGCCGTCGAAACCAGGCAAAAGGCGCCCTTTTCCCGGCAAATGCAGCGATTGAGCAGCACGCCAAGAGACGCTGGCGAGAGCCGTCCACGGATCGAGCTCTCCCCTCACGACGAGCTCCCAGGTGAGTGGCCAGAGCAGATCGACGCTGGGCATACCCGACGACGCGTGCGCGTACTCGCGACGCTTTTCATCGAGCGGGTGCGGCGCGTGATCGGTGCCGATCGCGTCGACGGCGCCCGAACGCAAGGCTTCGAGAATGCCGCGGTTGTCGTCGCGCGTCTTGATCGAGGGATTGATCTTCATCAAGTTCCCGAGGCGCGGCGCATCCTCGTTCGACAGGTGGATGTACTGCGGTCCGGTGCTGCCCGACACGGGCAAACCGCGCCGACGCGCGTCGGCGATGAGCTCGCACGCGCCGCGCGTGCTGACGTGGAAGACGTGCAACTCGGCGCCGGTGCGTTCGACCCAACCGATGCTCATACGCACCGATTCGATCTCGGCCTCGGCCGAGCGCACCAAGTGATGCTCGTTCGCGGTCGCGTTCGGATACTGCTTCTTCCCGAGGCGCAGCAGGTTCTCGTCTTCGGCGTGCGCAACGATCATGCGACCGGCGCGGGCTGCGGCAGCGAAGAGTTTCTCGAGCACGGCGTAGTCCGTCTCGCCGCCGAGGCCCGTCGATCCGCCGAGGAAACACTTGAAGGCCGGTGTGTAAGGCGCCATCGCAGCGAGTTCGGGCACCGCATCGGGCAACAAGTTCGCCAGGCAACCGAAGTCGACACGCGAGCGCGAGCGGACGTGTTCGATGCGCGCCTGCAGCGCTTCGAGCGAAGTCGAGAGCGGCGGATTGTTCTGCACTTCGACGACGGACGTGACACCGCCGTGCAACGCGCCGGCCGAGCCGTGATCCCAGCCCTCCTTGTGCTCGAGCCCAGGATCGCGAAAGTGCACGTGAACGTCGACGAGCCCCTGGATCAGCGTCAAACCCTGCGCATCGAGCACCGGCAACGAGGCGCGCTCCAGATCCCGGCCGACGGCGTCGATCACTCCGTCCACGATGCGTACGTCTATCGAACTCGCGTCCGGACCGGGCGGATAGGTGCGCGCGCCGCGCACGAAAAGGCTGGCGCCCCGTTGTGCATGCAAGATGGATTTCATCGCGATCGCTGGCTCACTGCGTGCGCCGCACGACGACGAGTGCCATATCGTCGTAACGCTTGCCGCCCGTGAACTCGAGCACGGATCGCACGATGTGTTGAACGATGTCCTTCGCTCCAGCTCCACCGGACGCTGCCTTCACGAGCGCTTCTCGCACGCCATCCTCACCGAACAAGTGTGCCTCCGCCGACATCGAGCGCGCTTCATCGAACCCGTCGGTGTACGCGATGAGCACGTCGCCCTTCTCGAGCACGCGCGGCGTTTCGCTCTCGTACGTGAAATCGTCGGCCATGCCGAGCGCCGGCCCGTGCCCGTCGATCGTCTCTAGCACCCCCGTTTTCGCGCGCCAAATGATCGGCGGCGTGTGCCCGGCGTTGACCGCGCGCACGCGTCCTTCGGGATCGAAAACAGCGAGAACGAGCGTCAAAAACCGCCCGTTGTCCATGCGCGGCGCGAGATCGGTGTTGAGCGACGACACGATCTGTGCCGGATCGTCGAGCAAGCGCAGGTACGTGCGCAACGCGCCCTTCGCGTTCTCCATGATGAGCGCCGGACCGATGCCCTTGCCGGTCACGTCACCGAGCGCGAACGCGAGGCGACCGTTCGCGAGCGACAAGGTCTCGAGGAAGTCCCCCGTCGTGTGTTCGGCTGGTTGATACCAACCGTGCACGTCGAAACCGGGCACGTCCTTCGGCATGTCCGGCATCAAGTCGCGCTGAATTTGGCTGGCGATGTCGAGCGAGCGCTCGAGCCGCGCTTTCTCGAGGCTCGCGATGTGCAGTTTGTTGTTCTGCAGCGCGATGCGGATGTAGAGCGACAGCGTATTGAAGAGCGCCAAGTCCTTCGGACTGAACTCGCGCGTCGCGACCTTCGAATCGACGTACAGGACGCCGCGCTCGACCGGCGATCCGGCCGCGTCGGCGATCAGCGGCACGCACATCACGGCGCGCAGTTTGAGATCGAACACCGACGTGCCCAACTCGAGTGCCTCGGAATCCGACGACACGGTCGCTCGCAAGGGCTCGCGGTCGGCGAGCACGCGCTTCACGATGCTCGTCGAGTAGCGCACTTCGCCCTTCACGCTCTGCTGTCCGCGCTGTCGGGCGACGCGCACGTCGATCTCGCCGGCTTCGCCGAGCAGGATCAAAAAACCGCGCTCGGCCTGCGTGATCTCGATCGACGTGTCGACGATGTTCGACAACAGCTCATCGAGTTCGCGCGCCTCCGAAACGCGCGCGATCGCACCCAGCAACTTGTCGAGCGTGCGCTGGTCGAAGCCGTGATCGCCGGTCAAGAACGCGGTCGAAGGGCTCGCAGCACCCGGGGACACGGGGGCTTCCGGTTCGGCTCGCGTCGTCTGCGGCACGGGAGCCGCCTTCTTCTTGCGGAAGAACATAGAGTTGCAGTCTAATCCCGCTGCTTCGTCGCGACCAAGGATTGGACCCGAAAGAGCACGCGATCTCACGCCGCGCCTCGGCGCGTCTTCCAAAAGACCCAAAACGTGACGCTCCCCCGTCGGAGCGAAGATTGACCATGCACATCAGCGTCGAGCCCCGAGACGATTTCGCCTTCCTCCACATGCGCGGTGAATTCGACACGTACTACGTGCCGGAGATGCAGCGCGAGATCGACGCTCTGATCAAGACCGGCATCGTGCGTGTCGCGCTGAATCTGCGTTTCGTCAAGTTCATCAATTCAACGGCGCTGGGCGCGATGATCAAGGCCAGCAAGCAGCTCACGGGCAAGGGCGGTCGGCTCGTCGTCGCCAGGCCGTCGCCTTTCTGTCGCGACATCTTCGGCAAAGTCGGTCTCGATCGCGTCATCGGCGTGTTCGACACCGACGAAGAGGCGACCGAAGCCTTGCTCGCGGGCACCGCACGCCACGGCAAGGTCGACGGCAAGCACCACGAGGAACACGCCTCGACGGTGTTGTTCTCACCGGTCGATTCGAAGCGTATCGAACACTTCCTGCCCGAGGACAAGCGCACGCCGACCACCGAACTCAGCCACGAGAAGCTGGGCGTCGCGTGGAGCGGTGCCGGCCGTATGGCTGCGCTCGACTCGAAGGGTTTACGCTTCACGTGGAACGGCGGCGCGACGGGTCTGACACCGTTCGCGATGAGCCAGTTCCTCGCGATCGGCACCGATTGGCGCATCAAATTCCGTCTACCGCTCTTGATGAAGGGCTACTCGGAAGTCGTGTGCACGATCAGCGAGGTCGAAGAGCGTCCCGAAGGTGTCAAGATCGGCGCGACGTTCAAGACGATCGACGACCCTACGAAGAATGCGATCAAGCAGTACGCCAGCGACATGGCCTTCTTGAAGGACGAGCTCAAGAAGAGTACGGATCGCTGAGGCGGCTCGGCGATCGCGGCGATCAGCGCGGTTCTGAGATCACACTTCGCTTCGAGGGGGCTCGGCGCACGCGTGGCGTAGAGGTGCGTGAGTGTGCTTCACCGACGTCGGCGACGATTTCAGGACGTA
>JAWXBU010000230.1:0-6295 GCA_034440255.1 Planctomycetota bacterium
GCGGCGAATTCGCCGCAGCGACCTACAATCCCCCCAACGTCCCCCGTCTCCCCTGATTCTGCGCCACCAACCACTCCCTCAACGGCTCGAAGTACTCAACCATCGGCCGCGCCGAAACTTCATATCCGAGCTTCTCCCGCAACTTGGTGCGCCAGTCGACCGTCGCACCGAATCGCGCGATCGACTTGACGAAGTCGCCAACTTCCTTCCGACCATAAATGTCGACATCCCGCGGATCCCCATCCAACAGTTTGCGCGCGATGTGATCATAGAGCTCGAACGCGATCAGTTCCGCGAACGCGTCGTCGTACCCTTGCGCAGGAGCCGTGAACAAGCGCGCCTCGGCCGCCGGATCGCACCAGCGTTCGTCGCGAGGAGCGGGTGGAGCAATACCTTCGAAACGCGCGGTCGCACTCCACCAGCGCGCGTTCCACTCGTTCGGATCGATTCCGTCCCGGTAGAGTTCGCGCTCGAATTGGAACAGCGTGCCGGCCGAATGCGCGATCGGCATGACGATCCTGAGTGCTTCGATCAAGAGCTCCGCACGGCGATCGTCGTCGCTCGCTTCGACGGCGACGCCGGCCGACCCTAGCGATCGCGAGTGTCTTGCGCCATGCGCGACGGCCCCGGCCAGTGCTGCGTGAAACGCGCGATTCGGGCCGGTGCGCAGCACGATCGGAACGTCTTCGTCCACCGCGAGCAAGGCACAGTGCGCGCGACCGACGACTTGTTGGGCGTCGATCCAACCGCGTAGATCGGGCGAAGCGTCGAAAATCGCTCGCACGTCGCCGGCGCGATCGATGTCCGCGACGACGAGCGCGGACGAAGACAGATCCGAGTCGAAGAGCGAGCGCTCGTAGAACTGCATCGGAAGCGGCGCGAATCCCAGGCTCTGCCACAGGACGTCGGCGCGCTCGACGAGTCCGAGCGCAGTCTCGCCGGCGAACGCACTCGTGCCGCCCGACACCGGTGTGCGCAGACCGAGCCACGTGACGAGCGCCTCTGCGCCACTCGCGCCCGGCAACCAGTGTGCGGGGATCAAGTCGGGCACGGGCCGCTCGAAGAGACGCGCCAATTCGAAGCGCAAATACGTGTGCAATTCCGTCTGCAGCGGGCGTAGCTCGCGCAAGGCGCCCTCGAGCACGCGCTGCAACTCGGCCACGGTCAGCCCGTACTCGCGCGCGCGGTAAGCGAACGCATCCGAACTGCCCATCGAACGCACGATCTCGTTGTGCAACCAACGCAAGCGCACGAGCGCCGGCCTCTGGACTTGCCCGGCTTCGTGCAGGCTCTCCCACGCGCTGCGGCGCAAGCTCAGATCGCGATCTTCGCGGAGGATGCGCTCGATTTCGCTGCGTTGGACGATCGCGCCGTCGATCCTGTACGTGCGCTCGCGTTCGACGTGCGCGACTTCTTCGAGCGCGTCGATGCGCTTCACGACGAGGTCTTGGACGATGGCTGGCGAACCGGCTGCCGCGAAAGCGATGCGCGACAGTTGACGTTGGTCGACCGCGACGAGTTGTTTGCGGCGCCGATCGAACGTACGCGAGAGTTCGATGTTCTCGATGCTCCCGACGAAACTCGCCCACTCGCGCTCGAGTTGCCGACGCGTGGCGGCGCTCTCCTCGTCGTCGGGAGTCGTCGCGACGCGCCAGCGAGCTTCGGCCAGCGCACGATGTTTGTCCGCGAACTCGACTGCGTAGCGTGCCAGGTACTTGCGCACTTCGGAGCGCAGTCCCGAGCCGACCGATTCGTCTGCGCGCAGCGTCGAGCCAGCAAGGAGGAAGGTGGCGGTGACGAGAAATGCCGGTTTCAGTTTCATGTCGTGCGACGACCGACCAGCGGTCGCGAGCAGTCTGCTACACTTTGCGGCTGCGAAAAACCCCGAAGAAAAGCCTGATCTCATGAACTTCGCTCGCCAGATGCTCGCGCTCGCCGTCGGTTTCACGCTCCCCCTCGTGGGATTCGCGAAGGCTCAGTCCGCAGATCCGGCATGGGATGCCGCGATCGCGCTAAAGCAAAAATCGGCGTACGCAGAAGCGGCCGTCGCGTTCGACGCATGGACGAAGGCCAATCCGACGGCACCGCGTTTCGCAGAAGGACTGACCGAGAGCGGCGTGTGCTGGTTCTCGAACGGTCGCGCCCAAGTGAAGCTCTTGCGTGCGACGCCTGAGTCCACGGCGTCCTTCGAGAAAGCGCTCGGGTACTTCGACCAAGTGCTCGCGACGAAGGCGACGCCGTACTTGGCGCGCGCTCGATACATGCGCGGTTCGACGAAGTTCTTCACGGACGACATGCCGGGCGCGGAAACCGAGTACTCGATCGTTATCGACAAGTGGAGGGCGGACGCGAAGTACTTGCCGAGAGCGCTCGAGAAGCGAGCGTTGGTCCGTCGCAATCGACTCGATACAGCGGGAGCGTTCTCCGACCTCACGCGCTACGCGACCGAATTCCCGATGGGTGAAGAAGCGAAATCGGTCAAGGTCTACCTGGAGCACCTCAAACTCTTCGGGCGGCCGGCCCCGGAAGTGACCGCGAAGGCTTGGGTCCAAGGTGAACCGACGACGATCGCGGCGCACAAGGGTGATGTCGTGATCCTCTACTTCTTCGCTTCGTGGTGCGAGAGGTGCGAACAAGTCCGGCCCTTCATCCTGGATCTCCACGACCGCTTCGAATCCTTCGGCGTGAAGTGGATCGGCATCGTCGACGAGAGTCAGAAGCAGACGGTCGACTCGATGCGCGCCTTCGTCGGCGTGAACAAGATCCGTTTCCCCGTCGTGATGAATTCGGGTCAAGCTGCGCTGGCCTACGGTGCCGGCGGGCTGCCGGCGATGGTGCTGATCGATCGCGCGGGCAACGTGCGCTGGAACGACAACCCGAACAACCTGATGGACTCGACGATCGAAGCGCTGCTCGCGGAAGACCCTCTGCAACCTGCGACGAAGTGAAGGCGGTCTGCGTTTTCTGCGGCTCGTCTTTCGGACGCAGGCTGGCCTACGCCGCCGCGGCGAGAGAACTCGGTCGCGTGCTAGTGCAGCGTGACATCACGCTCGTGTGGGGCGGCGGAAACGTCGGGTTGATGGGTGTCGTCGCGGATGCGGTACTCGAGCACGGCGGTCGAGCGATCGGGGTCATTCCTCGCGGACTAGAAGAGCGCGAGCTGTCCCACCGTGGTGCCACCGAGGTGCACGTGACGGCGTCGATGCACGAGCGCAAGGCGTTGATGGAGCGCTTGTCGGACGCGTTCATCGCCTTGCCGGGCGGCTTCGGAACGCTGGACGAGTTGTGCGAGATCCTGACGTGGCGCCAGTTGGGCTTGCACACGAAGCCAATCGGCTTGCTCGATGTCGAGCGCTTCTTCGATCCGCTCGTCGCGTCGTTCGATCACGCGGTCGCCGAAGGTTTCGTGCGCGAGGAACAGCGCTCTATGTTGATTCGCGACGACGATGCCGAGCGGCTGCTCACGCGCTTGGCGTCGCAACGCACTTGAGAACACGCAACGAGTGACGGGTCGGACCAGCCGTGCGCAGATGCGCCGACGTCGCAGCCACCGACGACTCGACTTCACGTGCGAAGGCGTTGTGCTGCAGAACGGCGAGCCGGCGTGACGCGGAGGACTCTACGCAGCCGTCCGAAAGGATCGCGGCGTCGTCTCACAGCTGCCGGCGCAACAACCCCGCCAGCCATTCGTTGAACTTCTCCCTCCGCGGCCGATTCTGCCAGTCCGCGAGTGTGACCAGGTGAGACGCACGCACGTCCTCCTGGAACACATCGACCTGCCGACGCGCGAACTCGCCGTCCATCAGATTGAGATTCGTCTCGTCGTTCAGGCGGAAGGAGCGGTCGTCGAAGTTCGTCGAGCCGACCGACACGAAGAACGAGTCGACGATCATCACCTTCGTGTGCATCATCGTCGGCTGGTACTCGTAGATCGCGATGCCGGCTTCGAGCAGCCCACCCCAGCGCGAGCGCGAAGCCTTCTGCACGATCTTCACGTCCATGACGGGACCGGGCACGAGGATCTCGATCCGGACACCGCGCTTCGCCGCCGAAGCCAGCGCTTCGACCGAGACGTCGTCGGGGACGAAGTACGAGTTCGCGAGGTGGATCGTGTCCTTCGCCGCCGAGATCGCGAGTAGGTACAGGAGCCGCATGTTCGCGCTCCCGCCGTCGGGCGAGCTGCTGTAGACCTGCGCCTGTGCGTTCCCGACCGGCTCGATGGCGGGGAAGTAACGCTGGTCGTGCAGCACCTCCGGTCGCAGCTCGAGCCAGTTTTCCATGAACGCCGTCTGCATCTGCGCGGCGACCGGTCCGGCGACGCGAAAGTGCGCGTCGCGCCAATGCTCGGGCGAATCTGCGTCACCCGTCCACTGATCTGCGATCCCCACGCCGCCCGTGAACGCGACTTTGCCGTCGACGACGAGGATTTTTCTGTGCGTGCGGTTGTTGATCCGGTCGAGCGAATACCACGCGATCGGGTGGTACTTCTCGATCTCCACGCCCGCATCGCTCATCGCCGCGAGCAGCGTGTCGTCCATCTTGCCCGAACCAGCCCAGTCGAGCAGGACGTGAACGCGGACGCCCGCCCGCGCGCGATCGGAGAGTGCATCGGCGAACTCGCGGCCGATGTCACCCGACCAGTAGATGTACGTCTCGAACGTGATCGACTGCTGGGCCCCCCGAATCGCCGCCAGCATCGGCGGAAAGATCTCGACTCCGTTCTGGTAGCCGACGACTTCGTTGCCGGATTGAACGCCCGGTCCGAGAAGGCTCCCCAGAGCGCGCGCGAACTGCGGGTCGCGCACGCCGTAATCGACGCGCAGCGTGTGCTCGAGCGTCTTCGCACCGGAGAGCAGGTTGATCGCGAAGAAGGTCGAGACGGCAGTGATGGCGATGGCCAGGCCGATTGCTTTTTTCTTCTTCATGAGGAGAGCCGATCGGCACGCACGGCGGCAGACGAGGTCGTCCGGTCGTTCGCCGCGTAGGGCATGCAAGCGCACGACCGGCGCGAGCATCCTATCGTGCAGGACATCGCGACCGCCCTGCTGGCGCCTGCGCATTCCTCGTCCTGGATCCAGCGCTTCACTCGCCCTGAAGCTCGGGTGAATGCTCGAAATGCCCTGGTTTTCTGCGTAGAAGGAGGTTGTTCAGACTCAACGCCCAGGCAGCAACCAAAGCATTTCAAGTGAAGGCCAACAATAGAGTTCGTCTCTTAGAACGCAAGGCTCGTCTTGCCGAGCGGATCAACCCCGGTCACTTGCTGGCGACCGCTGCGCCGGTGCTGTCCGGCTCGAACGCACGCTACGAGGTTGCGGCTCGCGCATAGGGCCTTGCCTGCGGAGGGATCGCCCTGGTGCACGAGTTCGTGCGTGGCCTGGGCTTACCTGCGGCGATCGACCGGCACGTGCACGTGCTGAAGCGCCACTTCCCTTATCACGAGTCGGATCACGTTCTCAACCTGGCCTACAACGTGATGGCGGGTGGCACGTGCATCGAGGACCTCGAATTGTTGCGCACGAACGAAGGCTACCTCGATGTGCTGAACGCGCAGCGGATTCCCGATCCGACGACGGCTGGTGATTTCCTGCGGCGCTTCGAGGAGTCTGACATCCGGTCGCTGATGGCAGCGATGCACGAGACGCAGCGCGTCGTGTGGAAGCGACTCTCTGAGGACGAACGCAAGCTAGCCTTGATCGACGTCGACGGCACGATCGCGCCGACGAACGGCGAGTGCAAGGAGGGCATGGGTCTGTCGTACAAGGGTGAGTGGGGTTACGCGCCGCTGGTGGTGAGCTTGGCGAACACGCGCGAGGTGCTGTTCACTGTCAATCGACCGGGCAATTCGGTGTCGCACGTACAGGCTCCGTCTTACCTCGATCGCGCGGTCGAACTGGTGCGTTCGGGCGGCTTCCGACGTGTGCGGTTGCGCGGTGACACGGACTTCTCCCTGACCACACACTTCGATGCATGGGACCGCGACGGCGTGGAGTTCGTCTTCGGAATCGACGCTAATCCGAGCTTCGTCGAGCGCGCACGACAGCTTCCTGAGAGCGCCTTTCGGCCGCTTTCGCGACGAGTCGCACACAAGTCCTCGACGGCATCGCGCAGGCGTCGTGAGAATGTCAAGGAGCGCATCGTCGTCGAACGCGGCTACAAGAACATCGTGCTCGAGGCCGAACACGTGGCCGAGATCGACTACTGGCCGAGCCGGGCCGCGCGTGGTTACCGCATGATCGTGCTGCGCAAGTCGACGGCCGTGAAACAAGGTCAACTGCGGCTGAACGACGAGACACGC
>JAWXBU010000231.1:0-3803 GCA_034440255.1 Planctomycetota bacterium
CCTAATGGACTGGGCGGGGATTCGGGGGCCACAGGGGCGAGGACATCGGGGGCGCCGGGGGCAGGCGGCGCTCCTGGAAACGGCTCTGGAGGATCAGCCGGGGGACCGGGTGCAGGAGGCGGCGAAACAGACGGCGGGGGAGGAATGAAGGGCCTCACCGGCGCCAAGTGCCCTACCTAAGCGCACACTCATTTTCCGTGAATCCAGGCCTCCCCACGAACTCGGCAAGTCACCTGCCTCGCAAACGAGATCTCAAGGTAAACACGCAACTGGCCTTGGTGGATTGACCGGAGGCTGCCAACCCGCCTCCCCGTTCCAAACAGACCGAGGATGAAATGCGCCACTTCACGTGTCGCGCCCGCTACCCTGCTGGGCCGTGATGCCCAAATCACTTCAACCCAGGAGCCTCCGAGAACCGCTCCGCTTCGAGCGCATCTGCCTCGAAAAAGTGTGGGGCGGGCGCAGGCTCGAGCGCGCTGTCGGCATGACTTTGCCGGGCACTGGACCCATCGGTGAAACGTGGGAGCTCGTCGACCGATCCGACTACGTTTCGGTCGTTTCATCGGGAACTTGGAAGGGCGCGACGCTCACCGAATTGGTGCACGATTCCCCGCGCGAGCTGATGGGCTCGGCGAAGCTCACGCCCGAAGGTCGCTTTCCGCTCATCGTGAAATTTCTCGACGCGTCCGAACCGCTCAGCGTGCAAGTGCATCCACCGTCGGGAACGCGCGGACCGCTCGGCGAAGGCAAGAGCGAGGCTTGGTACATCCTCGACGCGGAACACGAGAGCAAGTTGTGGATCGGGTTGAAGCCCGGCACGACGCGCGAGCATCTCGCGGCGACTGCGTCGAAGCGCGATGTGCTCGAGCACGTGCTCGAATGGCCCGCGCGACGCGGCGACATCGCGTTCATCCCGGGCGGCACCGTGCACGCGATCGGCGGCGGCATCACGTTGCTCGAAGTGCAAGAGAATGCCGACACGACGCATCGTCTGTACGACTGGGATCGCGCGGGGCTCGACGGCAAACCGCGCGCGCTCCAACCGTCCGAATCGATCGCGTCGACCGACGTGAACGCGTCGCCCAAGCCGCACGCGGCGCAGTTCGAAGCGTTGGACGCGCACACGCGTTGCGCCGGACTCGTATCCGCGCCGTGTTTCGCGATGGACTTGTACGAGATCGACGGGCATCGCGCATTCGACACGAACGACCTCGCGCTGATCTACGTCGTGCTGCAGGGGCGCGGTTCGCTCGTCGTGAACGACAAGAACGGCCGTTCGCTCGTTTCGAGCGACAAAACACGCTCCGCATCCGTCATCGCGACCGGCGATCTGTGGCTCGTTCCCGCGAGCGTCGGACCGCACACGATTTCTGCTCACGACGGCTCTTTGAAAGTGATGCGCGTCGCGACGCGAGCTTGAACAACATGGTGAACAAGAAACAACCGCGACGTCGCACCGATGCGCTGTCGAAGCGGCCGCGCAGTGATGCGCAGTCGAAAGCCCCGCCCGTCCTCGCTGAAGATGCCGCGGAAACACCGTTCGAATTCGTGGGCGAGCCGCGCCTCGTGCGCTTGAACAAGTACCTCGCCGATCACGGTGTCGCTTCGCGGCGCAAGTGCGACGAGCTGATCGAGAGCGGGCAAGTCACCGTCGACGGCGCGCCGGTGAACGAACTCGGGATGAAGATCGATCCCGACAGACAGCAAGTCGAGATCGACGGCGTCTACCTGAAGCCGAAGGACGCGCGACGGCGCTACTACTTGCTCAACAAGCCGTCGGGCGTCGTGTGCACGAACGAGCCGCGCGAAACGCGACCGCGCGCCGTCGATCTCGTCACCGATCCGGCGAAGGGACGCATCTACACCGTCGGACGTCTCGACGAAGAGTCGAAGGGACTGATCATCCTCACGAACGACGGCGACTTCGCGAACAAGATCATGCACCCGCGCTACGGCATCGACAAAACGTACGTCGTGCGCGTCGCGGGTCGCATCGATGACGACACGGTGCAGAAGATCCGCGATGGCGTGCACCTGTCGGAAGGGCGCACCTCGGGCGCGCGCATCCTCGTCGATCGACGAACCGTAGATACGTCGCAGTTGACGCTCACGATCCACGAAGGCATGAACCGCGAAATTCGCCGGGTTTTCGCGCGTTTCGGATACAAGGTCGTCGACTTGCGGCGCGTGCGCATCGGACCGCTCGACGATCGCGGACTGAAGCCGGGGCGCTGGCGCGAACTGCTCAATCGCGAAGTGGAAGCGCTCTTGAAGGGCAAGGCTTCGATGGAAGGCGACATCGCTCCCCGCGCGAACAAACACTTCCCGAAGAAGAAGGGCTATGCGCGCGGCATCGTGCGCGGCGGCAAGTTGGTGCCCGGAATTCAACGTGTGCCTGAGCCGCGCATCCGCTTCGGCGCGCCCGGGGCGAAGAAGGCCTCGAAAGCAGGAGCCAAGAAAGAAACGCGCGGCTCGCGTCAGCCCACTGGCCGCACGCAGAGGAATCGTCGATGAACCCGGCTATTCGGAAATCGGGTCGCACGGCGACGAAGGCCGGCGCCAAGATCGAAGAGCGCACGCTCGAGAACGGCATGAAAGTGCTGCTCGTCGAGCGTCACTTCGATCCCGTCGTCGCCGTGATGCTCTGGTACAAGGTCGGCGCGCGCAACGAGAACGAGCGCGAAGCCGGCGTGTCGCACTTCCTCGAACACATGATGTTCAAGGGTTCGAAGCACTTCGGCAAAGGCGCGATCGATCTCGTCACGACGCAGCTCGGCGGCAGCAACAACGCATTCACGTCGTCGGATCACACGGCGTACTGGTTCGAGCTCGCCAGCGATAGGTGGGAAAAAGCGCTCGAAATCGAGGCCGATCGCATGCGCGGCCTGTTACTCGACCCGACCGAATACGAAGCCGAGAAGAAAGTCGTGCTCGAAGAATTGTCGATGGGCCTCGACGATCCGTGGCGCAACGTGACCGAGCTCGTACAGACGGCATTGTTCCCTCGTCATCCGTACCGTCGACCGGTGATCGGTTATCCCGACACGTTGAAGGGACTGTCGGTCGAGCACATGCGCGACTACTACGCGCGTTTCTATCACCCGGGCAACGCGACGCTCGTGATCTGCGGCGACATCGACTCGAACGAAGCGTTCGCGTCCGTGCAACGACACTTCGGTTCGATTCCGCGCGGCGCGGAGTACGCCGTGGCGGATTGTTGGCGGCCGAATGCGACCGAACCCCTCGGTGAGCAACGCGTCTCGATGACTTGGCCCGACGACGGCAAGCGTCTGTGCATCGCGTGGCCGAGCGCGAAAGTCGGCTCGAAAGAGGACTACGCGCTCGACCTCGTCTCGATGTTGCTGTCGGGCGGACGCATGTCGCGACTGCATCGACGCGTCGTGCTCGAGGAAGGCTTGGCCGTCAGCGTGTCGACGCAGAACGACGCACGCGTCGACGACGGCGCGTTCTGGGTGTTCGGAGAGTGCTCGCTCGGAACGGCGCCGGCGAAGTTGGAATCCGCGATCGACGCCGAGTTCGCACGCTTGCGCGACGAACTCGTGCCTCTGAAAGAGCTCGATCGCGCGAAGCGCATGCTCGCGGCAGGCGAAGCGTACGCAAGCGAAACGGTGTCCGACTTGGCCGAGGAAATCGGCGAGTTCGCGACCGACGCGCACTGGCGACTCGCGCTAGAAACGATCGACAAGATCCGTCGAACCGACGCCGATTTCGTGCGTGAAACGGCGCGTCGATTGCTCACGCCGAATCGTCGCGTCGTCGGCTGGTCCACGCCGCGCACCGAG
>JAWXBU010000232.1:0-19187 GCA_034440255.1 Planctomycetota bacterium
GCGTGGCGGCCAAGTGTGCTGAGTTCTTCGGACTGTTGGTTCAGCACGCAGGATGCGTCGAAACCGTTCGAGTCGTGTCGGCCAAGTGTGCTGGCCCGGTGACCCAATGCGGCTCCAGGTCGGAATGGAAACTCGAGTTCCGATGAAGCTGGGCGTGGCGGCCAAGTGTGCTGAGTTCTTCGGACTGTTGGTTCGGAACGCAGGATGCGTCGAGGCCAGAGTGTCACGGCAACAGACCATGACTGCGCCTTTCGAGCTCCCCACTTTCCTCAGGCCAAGTCGCTGTCCGAAAGCTGATACCACCAACGCTCGCGCAACCACTCGACTCCCTGGCGCGGGCGGAAACTCCTGCCGCCGATTACAAAATCGGTCGCATGCGCCGTAAATCCGCGCGTTTGGAACCACTCGAACCACGCAGACCACGTGGGAACGATTCCGCACAACAGGGCCATCCCGTCCTGCGCCGTCGTCGCAAGCAGCGCTTCGAGTAGGACCTCGGCGGCGACTTCTTCCTCGTGCGGCACCATCCAATCGACGAGCACGCTGCGTTCTTC
The DNA here is from genome assembly GCA_034440255.1 of Planctomycetota bacterium. Lineage (GTDB taxonomy): Bacteria > Planctomycetota > UBA1135 > UBA1135 > JAEUIA01. Next base: position 555 of record JAWXBU010000232.1, read on the forward strand.
GCCCATGAACACGCACGTGCGCTGGATCGCGACTCCGAGGAGCCCGCCGCGTTCGTCACGCACGCCAAAGCGACGGTAGACGGTGCTGGGCCGCTCGACTGTGCGCCAATTCAAGTATGCCGCATCACGCACGGTCGCTGCACCGTACGAGCGCGCGCAACGTTCGAACAATTCGTGCACGCTGTCGTCGAAGCGTTCGAGACGCTCGACTGCGCTGGGAAACGCCTGCGCCTCCATGGCGATCTCGGTGGCCAGCAACAGCTCGTGACGCAGCGGCGTGTATCCGAGGAAACGTTCGCCGATCCTCCACTGCGCGTCTTCGGGCCAACCGAAGAAGACGGTCCCCTCGCTGCCGAAGCGTTCGAAGAACGCACGCCCCACGCCGACGAAGAGTCCCTTGCGTTTGAGGCCCGAGCGATGTTCCGGCAGTACGAGGCTATCCACGATGCGCGCGAAAACGGCCGTTTCACCGTCGATCCAAGTCTTCACGGGTACAGCCGCATAGAGCGCGACGACATCGCCATCGTGCTCGGCGACGAAGGCACGTCGACCCGCAGGATTGTCGCGGTAGCACCAATCCCACTCGTCACTCGTGCGTGCGTGGACGCCGAGCGAACGCGTCGCAACCGAATTCCAAGCGGCGCGAGCCGGCGTGTGATCGCGCTCTTCCATCTCGCGGATCGTGTAACCGTTCATGACCAATCCAGTTCGCCGAGCCCCGTTCGAAACTGTCGTGCGAAGAAGCGCTGGTGATGAACGCGCGCGTGGCTCGCGCCGATCCAATGCTGCTGCGCGCGCGCAACCTTGAAACCGCGCGCTTGGAACTCGTTCCACTCGCGTGCGAAGGCTCCGAACTCGGCGACGAGTCGTGCGAGGCCGGCGTCCCGCGTGCGAGTGACGAGCCAGTTGCAGAGCGCGCTCGCTGCCGCCGGTTCGTCGCGCGGCACCATCCACTCGACGACGAGTCCGGCCGCGCGCCCGTCGTGCACACCCGCGCGCCAGACGGCAATCCCGGCCGGCCGCGCGCCGACAAAGGCGATCGCCGCGCGGTAGGGCTTCAGCGGTCGCTCGGTGAAGCGCCAATTCAAGAACAAGGCATCTCGGACGAGGCCGGCGCGCGTCTCGGTCGCCGTGCGCTCGAAGATCTCGTTCGCTTCGGATCCGAAGCGTTCGATCTCGCGAATTTCAGCGCGAAAATCCCCTCCGCGCGCGGTCAGGTCGTCGAGCACGTGTACGAAACTCTCGCGCAAGAAGGCGAGTCCGAGCGGCGCGCGACCGACCTGCGGATTCGAAATCGTGGTCGAGGCGAAGGTGAAGACATGCCGCTCGCGCCCCTCGCCACCGAACGTTTCGCGGAACGCTTCCGAGCACGCGGTGAAAAGGCCGCGCCGCGTGTGGCCGGTGCGCTCCGAGCGGACGTTCAGCCCGTCGAGCGCGAGACACGCGAGCACCGACTTGCCGTCGACACGCGCGCGCAACGGCAGTCCTGCGCACTGCGCCAGAACTTCGCCGCCTTCGTCGAGTCCGAGCATGACGCGCATGCCGCTCGGATTGTTCTCGAACAGCCAACGCCAGTGTTCGAGCGTACGCGGCGCGACGCCTGTCGCACCGATCGTGTTCGCACGGTTGTACGTTTCGAGGATCGCCGCCTCGTCTCCCGTCTGATACGGACGGATCGTGATCGTCTCGCGCAACGCCAAACCGCAGTCCCCTCACCCTCTACGCTCGGATAGTCTTGACCTCGAACCGGCGGCTCTCGCAGCGGCCGTTCCCAAGAAATGGCGGGAGCGCATGGGAATCGAACCCACCGGCCCCGCTGTTCACGAAGCCCAACCGGCTTTGAAGACCGGGCGGCACACCAGCACCGATCCGCTCCCCTCCAATTTCAGTGGGCAGCATTCCTACGAGTCGCGCCCACTCCAAACAAGAGCAGCGCTCAATGCCCCAGGGAATGCCGCAGCAAGACACCGAAAGATCCGCGGTCGAGGTCCGGCCCGAGACCGCCTGCGAAACGGCGCACGATGCGTTCGCCATCCCGCCACGCGACGATCCCGCACGAGAAGTCGAGCGGTTCGGTGCGCGTGTCGAAGTCGTCCGGCAGGGGCACGCGCACGCCGCGTGATCCGAGATATTCGCGGCCGGCGAGCGACACGATCGCGCGCGCCTCGCTCAAGCCTCCGGGGTTCTCGATCGCGACGAACAGCCAACGTCGGTGGCGACGCAAAGTCATCGAAGCCTGTGTGTCACGCGGACCGTCGCGCAGCAGAACGAGCCGGATCGAGAGCGCGTCGGCGCGCGCGGTGCGCACGCGTAGCAGCGGAGCATCGAGGTCGATCGACCCCGCGCGTCGACCGGGTCCGGCGCGCCAAGAAAACCGTGCGATGAACACGGGATCGCCGCCGACGCGCCACGATCCGCCGTGCAAGGCGAACGGCACATCGCGCTCTGCGAGCGCTGCCAAATCGAACGTCGCGGGCAGGCGTTCGATGTCGAAGGCGCCGCGCCGCGGCTGAATCGTGCACGTCACGCGCACACTGAATCCAAACGGGTTCACGACGCGCACGACGTTCGCCCACGAGCCGCTCCAATCGCCGCGCAAGGCGCCACTCGAGCACGGCTCGACCTCGAGCGTCGGCGGGCGCACCGGCCACCGGTCGACGTCCTCGCGCGTGAGCGAAGCGAGCCAACGAGCGTTGAAAGCGCGCCGCGGCTCGATCGTGGTCAGCGCATGGAGCGGAGCGCGCGCGACCCACAGGAGATCGTTCGGTGCACGGACGTCGAGAGCGAAGCGCTCCGTCGGCCACACGTGTCGCGCAGCTTGCCAGGCCTGGATGGGCGCTCCGATCGCGGCGAATTTCTCATGGCGCGCAATCTCGAACTCGCGCTCGCCGGCCTCGTCGACGATCCACAACGGTGAGAGCCCAAGGTCGCGGGTCTCGTTGCACAGATCGCGAGAACGCGATGCGATGCGCACGGACAGTCGCGCGCCGAACGTCTTGACGACGTCGCGGATGCGGCCGATGTCGGAGTTTTCAGCCGCGAAAACGAGGTGTTGTGGCGCTCCTTGATCGAGCGAGGCGCGCGCGATCGAGAGCGCCTCCTCGAGCAGCGGCACGCGCTCGCCCTGGAAAGCCGCGTCGAAAGATCCGCCCGCGTCGAGCGTCGCCAGTTTCGTGAGCGTCGCTTCGCCGATCGGCCCGTTGCCGTCGGTCGTACGCTCGAGCGTCGCATCCGCGAACACGACGACTTCGCCGCCGGCGGCGACGCGCGCTTCGTACGCAAGCCCGTCGAGACCGAGTTCCAGCACGCGCTCGAACGAGATGAGTGTGTTCTCGGGTGCTTCGAGCGGCGCGCCGCGCTGCCCGAAAATCCACGGTGGTCCACTGGATGTGAGGGCCAGGTCGGGTGCAGTCGTCACGCGAGACAGTAAGCCGAAATCTTCAGCGTACGTCAGCCCTGCGGCGGACGATCAGAGGATCTCGAGCACTCCAGTACCGTCGCCCGCGATCAGCGTGGCGGCGCGGCGCGGTATTGGATGTCCTCGGTGATCGACGCATTCCACGGCAGTCGATCGCGATCGCAGATGCGACCGAGCGCGACCGCGGCGAATCCGCGCGCGGAGGCAGTCACTTCACGATTGGCGAGCAAGCTGAGCAGCGACTGCAGTGCGCGATAGTCGCCGATCCAACCGATCACCGAAGCCGCAGCGGCTTGGCTGGCGAGACTGTTCGCTTTTTCGAGCGTCTCGAGCAGTGCGGGAACGAGCGTGCGATCTTCGAGCAGCGCCAAACCGATCGCCACTTGCCGCAAGAGTTCAGGTCGAAAGCGCGCGTTCGCGAGCAACACTTTGAGGGGTGCCGAACCGCGCGTATCGCCGATCAATCCGAGCGCGACGGCCAAGTGTCCTTGCACGCGCGCTTCGGACGCGTGTTCGAGCCGATCGAGCAAGATCGGCACGGCCGCGACTTCGCCGGCCAAACCACACGCGATGGCGAGCGCGCCCAATTCCTCGGGCGAGCCGCATTCCTTCAGGCCCGTGACCAGACCCGCGCGCACCGAGGCCTCGTTCGCTTCGGTGCCGGCGGGCCGACCGTGCTCGAGCACGCCGAGCGCGAGCGCCGCCCACGCGCGTTCGTTCGAACGACCCTCGGCCAATTGTTTCGCGAGGAACGCGCGCACTTCGGCCGCGCGGTCCGCGTTGCTCATGCGCGCCGCGCGTTGAGACAAGCTCATCGACGCGAACGCGCGCGTTTGTCGCTCACTACTCGTCGCGATGCGCTGCAGCACGGTCCGCACACGCGTGTCGAGAACTTCGATGTCGACGCCGGCGACGCGACCCAGCGCCAAGACGCAGCCCTGCACGACCTCGTCTTTTTCCGAGGTGTTCTGCGCGAGCGGCGACAGCAGCGCCTCGACGATCTGCGCGCAAGCCGTGTCGTCCGCACCTTCCGACAACTTCGCCAGACTGCCCGGCGCATGTGCGCGCACGAAACGGTCTCCCTTCGCATCGGCGAGGATCGCGAGCAAAGCTTCGATCTGCGTCTGACGCGACGCGCTCGCGATCGACGACGCGCTCGATTCCGCAGCGTCCGAGTCGGCGGCATTCTTCGTCGAAGCATCCGCCCACGCGAGCGGCGTCAACCCGAGCGCGATCACGCATGCGACGTGCACGTCGCTCGTCGCGCCACGCTCTTTGTGCAGCGTGTTGACGAGGTGATGCACGACGAAACGCCTCACGTCCTCGTTCTTCGTCTGCGCAGCCGAGAGCCCCAGCGCGTAAGCCGCGAACGTGCGCGTGCGCTCGGGCACGGATTTGCCGCCGAGTTTCGCTCGCGCCGCTTCCGTGTCGTCGAGCAACGCCACGAGATCGAACACGGAGCCTGAGTCACCGACCAATCCGCGGCCGAGAACAGCCGTCTCGGCGACCTCTTGATTCGGATCGCTCGTGAACGGCTGGAACGCGCGCGAGAATTCGGCCGCACGTGCGGCGAGAGGTCCGTCGGCCGAGCGTGCGAGCGCGATCGTCGCCGCCGTCAGGAGATCATTCGAGCGCTCGGTTTCGAAAACTCCGAGCAGCGCCGGGATCACACGCATCGAGATCATGTCCGCCGTCGGCGCGCCGCCCGCGTTCGCACCGCCGAGCCAATCCGTGTCGCCGGACGTGCGCACTTCGAGCGCGTCGATGTGCGCCTTCAAGCTCAAGAAGCGATCTTGATTGAACTGCCACCAGAACTCCCACGAGGCCGGGTCGAGCGCGCTTCCCGCCCCCCCCGTCATCGCTGTCGCGCCGCTCCCTGTCGCGGGTTTGGGCGGTTGCGAAGGACCGGTCGGCGTCGTCGGACCTTGCGGGACGGCCGGACCGCCCGGCGTGCGCGGAGCGGGCGGAGCCGGTGCCGGCGGAAGCGGCGGCTCCGGCGGCGGGAAAGGCGCACCGTGCGGCGTCGCGTCGGGCGCGAGCGCGATCACGAACGACAGCATCCAAACCGGCCATTTCATCGTGTTTTGTTCTCCAAATCGCGCCTGCGCGTGACTTCGTTCTAGCCGCGACGGCGCTGTTCGTCACTGAAAAGCCGGCACTCTCCAGCTGACGAGTGCACCGCCGGCGTCGAAGCGCGCTGCGGCGGTCCTAGCGTGACGAGCGTTCAGCTCAATTCGACGAAGCGGCCCGTGTCCGGCACGCATTCGCCGATGCGCGCGACCAAGAGATCGCGAGCGACGAGTTCGCGCTCCAACTGAGCCGCTTTCGAGGCCGGGATCACGATCAAGAGTCCGCCCGAAGTTTCGGCGTCGAAGACCAGATTCACGAGCGCTTCGTCGAGCCCCGCGCGCACCGACACGACGTCGGCGAGCGCCGCGCGACCACGCTTCGATCCGCCCGACAGCGTGCCCGCTCGCGCGAGATCCAACGCGCCGTCGAAGATCGGTGCCGCACTCAGTTCGATGCGCAGTGTGACCTTCGAACTCTTGGCGATGTTGCGCGCGTGGCCGACGAGCCCGAAGCCGGTGATGTCCGTGCACGCGTGAGCTCCGACAGCGTTCATCGCGAGCGCTGCGCGATCGTTGAGATCGGCCATCTGTCGTGCGGCAGGCTCCAACTGCTTCCACGTGATCTTCTCTTGCTTCGCGGCCGTCGTCAGCGAACCCATGCCGAGTTTCTTCGTCAGGTAGAGCACGTCGCCGGCGAGTGCTCCCGAATTCGCCGCGATGCGACGCCGATCGACGAAGCCCGTGATCGCGAATCCGAACATGGCCTCAGCCGTCTGAACGGTGTGGCCGCCGACGACCATCGCGCCGGCTTTCCTCACCGTCTCGAATCCGCCGCGAAAGATCTCGGCCGTCCATTCGGGCGCGAAATCCTTGGGAATTCCAGCCAAATTGAGCGCGCTGAACGGCCTTCCGCCCATCGCGTACACATCCGAGAGTGAATTCGCCGCGGCGATCGCGCCGTAGAACCACGGGTCGTCGACGACGGGCGGGAAGTAATCGACTGTCTGCACGAGCGCGAGATCGGTATCGGCAGGCAGACCTTCGACGCCCGCGAGCTCGACGACACCGGCGTCGTCGAAAGTCTCCGGTCCCACGAGCAGGCGCTTATCCTGCTCGACCCTGACGCCGCGCAAAACTTGCGCGAGCTGCCCGATGGGCATTTTGGCGGCTCAACCTGCGCAGTTGGCGTAGTCGGTCAGTCGCTTCATCGATTTTTCCTCCATGCGAATGAGCATACGTCATGCGCGCGCGTGAATCGCCGCGAGATTTTCCGCAACCGCTCCGAGCGCCGTTCGTCGAGTTCTGTGGCGGACCTCGCACAGTGCGCGGACCGCTTCGGACTGGAAGGGATTGAAGGAGGAAATCATGAAAGTGTTCTTGGCTCTCGTTCTCTGCGCGTGTCTCGCACCGTTGCCGTTCGCGCGTGCCGATCAGGAATGTCCGAACGTGAAGGCGTCGCAGGTCGCGGCGCATGTCCAGGGCGCCGATGACTCCAATCAGTGCTCGATCGGCATCAGCATCTTCGGATTCGAGATCTCCGTCCGCTTCGGAGCGTGCCCGCTGAATCAGACGATCACACCTGCGCATCAGGCCTGCAACGGAGCCGCCAGTCCGGGCAACATGTGCGTACTCACCGGAAACCTCGACGTGCAACTGCTGAAGTGCGAGTGCAATTTCTTCGGCGGCAGCGTCATCGGATTGCACCTGCCGGGCTGCGACTGCCAAGAGGCCGGCACCGCGGGCACGGTCGAGGACTTCAAGACCGCCAGTTGCTATCCGGAAGCGTGAGGGAAGGCCGTGAAGATCCTCCTTTCCGTGTGCGCTGTGTGTGTCGGCTCGATCGCGCTCTTGTGCTGCATCGCATCGCGAGAGCGCTCGTCACGCTCGCCCCTCGGGACTGCGCTTTCGAAGCCCTGGGAGGGCGCCGCGGTGCTCGACGAAATCGAGGCGGTGGCGGCACGCGCGGAAACGGGGACCTCGGTGTCGCAAGCGAGCGACGAACTGCGCTTCGACGACGATCTGATCGAGCGGCTGCGAGCGCTCGGGCGCGCGCGTGCCGAAGGCGACATGCAGGCCATCGCGAAGCACGTCGAGAGTCTCTTGACGGCGCCGACGACGCCGCGGCGCGTGCTCGGGTTCGTGCGGCGCGGTCGGCTCGGACCGGGGACGTTCGAAGCGGACGGGGCCGTGCTCGCCATCGCGTTCGCCGCGGCGTCCGAGGTGAAACGACCCGCGCTCACACTGGACGGCAAACCGTTCACGCGCGAGTTCTTGGAGAACCTCGGCGAGTTCGATCTCGAAACCGGAATGCCCATCGCGAACTTCGCCGCCGGGCTGCAAGTCGGCGGCCGACCGGCGATCGGCGTGCGCTGGTTGCCGTTGATCGCCGTGCTGCGCGATCAGTTCACTGAGCACGCTGCGAACTTCGATCCCCTGGTGCGAGCGATCCTCTCCGGCGGCGAAGTCGTCGAGGCCGCCGGCGACGTCGCACAAGAGTTGGCGATGGTGCTCGACACGTCGACGGATCCGCTGACGGTCAAAGCGGCGCTCGCCATCTTGCTGGCGACGAATGCCGAAGCGTACTTGCCCGTCGCCGAGGACATCTGCGCGCGCTCCGCGGCGGCGCCGGGCTTGAAATCGGCGATCATCGAGGCCGTGGCAGGTCACGCACCGGTCGCAGCTGCCGCCGCGAGCTTGGCGCGCATCGCGGATTCGAACGCGTTCATCGCGCTGTTGAGTTTCGGCGCGCGAGCGGGAGCTGCGGACGCGGCTGCGCGCGAATACAGCGCGCTCCTCGCCGAGGGTACGAACGTGCGCGGCCGCAGGATGCTCGTGTCGGCACTGAGCGGCGAAGCGGAACCCGTGCTGATCGGCATCGCCGAGACGGATCCCGCCCCGGTCGTACGTCAGCAAGCACTCTTGACTCTGACTCTGCGGCCGACCGATTCCGCTGCGTCCCTGGCGACGATGCGCGCACGGCACGCGGCACGCTCCGATCCGGCGAGCGGGATGACGACGGTGGCAGCCCTCCCAGTCGCTGGAAATCTCGTGCGCAACGGCTCCCCGCGCGTGCGAGCGGAAGCGATCCAATGGTTCAAGAACGTCGTGCTCGACACGTCGGAGAGCCTCGACGACCGCACTGCCGCGTGGACGAGGTTGGTGAGTCAGGCGCGGCCGGAGGAGATCGTCGGGCTCGAGAGGCCGCGTTGAAGCGTGCGCACCGTAAGTCGATCGTGCTCTGCGATCTGCGCAGCGCTCAGGCCTTCACGTAGTGCGGCTGACCCTCGAGACGCGTAGCGAGTGCGTTGCGCGTGTCGACGACGAGGCGTGCCGAGCGTGCGATCGCATCCCAATCGAACGCCTTGTGATCGGTCGCGACGAGCACGAGATCGAACGCAGCGATGCGCTCGTCGCTGAGTGCGAGCGATTCACGTCGTCCGATGGCGTGGCCGGCCAGCAGCGGCGCGATCGGCACGTACGGATCGGAGTACGTGCAGAAGGCGCCAGCTTCTTCGAACAACTCGATCAAGCGGATCGAAGGCGACTCGGTGACGATGTCGACCTCCGGTTTGTAGGCGAGGCCCAAGATCAAAATCTGCGCGTCGCGCACTGCGGTGCCGCGTTCGGTGAGCGCTAGGCTCGCACGCTCGACGACCAAGCGCGGCATGTCGCGGCTGATCTCGCCGGCCAGTTCGACGAGGCGTGTCGCTGCACCGTGCTCGCGCGCGATCCACGAGAGATAGAACGGATCGATCGGCAGGCAATGGCCGCCGAGCCCCGGCCCCGGTGTGAAGCGCATGAAGCCGAACGGCTTCGTCGAAGCCGCGTCGATTACTTCCCACACGTCGATGCCGAGCGCTTGGAACGCGACCTTGAGCTCGTTCACGAGCGCGATGTTCACCGCGCGGAACACGTTTTCGAGCAGTTTCGCGGCCTCGGCGACTTCCGCGGACGAGACCGGCACGACGACTTCGATCGCCTGCGCGTAGAGGCTCGTCGCGAGCGACTTCGAGCGTACGCACGTCCCGCCGACGAGCTTCGGTAGCGCTGCAGTCGGCAGATTCCGACCCGGATCCTCGCGCTCGGGCGAGAACGCCAGGAACACGTCGACGCCCGGCGTGAAACCGCGCGCACGGAACGCGTCCCCCACCACGCGGCGCGTCGTCCCCGGCCACGTCGTCGACTCGAGAACGACGAGCGTGTGCCGCTTCATGTGCGCGGCGAGCACAACCGAAGAATCGACGATGCACGAGAGATCGGGCTTGCGCTCGGAATCGAGCGGCGTCGGCACGCACACGATCGCGATGTCGACGTCGGTCAAGCGCTCCGGATCGGTCGTCGCATGGAAGCGACCGCTGGCGACGAGGTCGCGCGCAAAACCGGCCGCCAAATGGTGGAGCGTGTTCAGCCCGCGCTCGAGTTGCGCAGTCTTCAGGGCGTCGACGTCGTAGCCGAGGACGTCGAAACCCGCCTCGACGAACGCTTTCGCGAGCGGAAGGCCGACGCTGCCCAAGCCGACGATCGCGAGTTTCGCCGTACGCGCTTCGATGCGCCGTTCGAGGAGTTGTCCGAGCACGCCGTCGTTCACGGGGCTGGCCGACGCGCCGCCGGATCCGTCCTTCCCGCGAGTTCTTGGAAGGCGCGCACGAGATCGTCCTCGTCACCGGGGAGCAGCGTGCGCGGATCGATGAGCACGCGCCCACTTTGGATGCGCGTGAACACCGGCGGGTCGGAGCGGCGCAGTTCGAGCGCGAGCGCCGTTGCACCCAAGCGTTTCGATTCGATCGCGACGCAGAAGGTGTCGAGGAAGATGTCGGGCGCGGCGCCGCTGCCGGGTTGCGAGCGCTCGGCGATCACGGCGACGGTGCCGTCGACGAACGCCATCAGTCGACGCGCGAGCGCCTCGGCGTGCGGCTTCAACTCGGCCGCCGTCGCGTTCAACATCGCGCGCGCCGGGATTTCGTCCGCACGACCGTCACGCACGAGTTCGAGCGTTTTTTCGAGCCCCGCGAGCGTCACTTTGTCCAGTCGCACCGCGCGGTAGATCGGATTCTTGCGCAGGCTCGCGATCGCCGCGCGTTTGCCAACGATCAATCCGGCTTGCGGTCCGCCGAGCAACTTGTCTCCCGAAAAACACACGACGTCGACGCCGCTCGCGACCGCGTCGCGCACGAGCGGTTCGTTCCCGAGGATCGGCTGCAGCGGTTTCGCGCCGGCGATCTCGAGCAGCCCGGAGCCTAGATCGAAACCAGTGACGACTTTCTTTTCGGCACCGAGCGCGGCGAGATCGCGCGGCGCGACCTCTTCGACGAAACCGATCTGCTTGAAATTGCTCGTGTGCACTTTGACGAGCAAGCCCGTGCGCTCGGTGATCGCGCGCTCGTAGTCGGCGATGCGCGTGCGATTCGTCGTGCCCACTTCGACGAGCTTCGCGTTCGCACGCGCCATCACGTCGGGCACACGAAAGCTGCCACCGATTTCGACCAGTTCGCCGCGCGAGACGATCGCCTCGCGTCCGCCAGCGAATGTCTGGAACATCAACAGCACGGCGGCCGCGCAGTTGTTGACTCCGATTCCAGCCTCGGCGCCGGTCGCGCGTGCGAGAAGATCCCCCAAGTAGTCGTCGCGTTGATTGCGCTCGTTCGTCTCGCGATCGACTTCGAGCACGCAGTACGAGCGCGCGGCTTCCGCCATCGCGTCGGCCGCCTCGCGGTGAACGGGCGCGCGGCCGAGTCCGGTGTTGAGCACGACGCCTGTCGCGTTGACGCAGCGCACGACACCGCGCGCGAGTTCGCGCTCGACCTGTTTCTCGATCTCGGTGAAGAGCGTTCCGGCAACTCGTCGAGCCTCGAGTTCTCCTTCGCTCAAACGCCCGGCGCGAACTTCCGCGCGCCACGCGTCGATGATCCGGGCCGCACAATGTTGCACGTCGTCGCGCGACAAACGCCGCGCGAGCACGAGCGCGCGCGGATCGCGCATCACCTCGTCGATCGAGGGCAAGAGCCGAAAAGCCGCCTGGGGATCACTGTTCGAGCGCGTCATGAGCCGCTGTTTTCTCCGCGGCACGGTGAATCGACAAGCAAAAGTTGCGCGGACCCGCTGGAAGTCGACAGTTGCTCGCGGCCAGGCGCTCGTTCTCCTATCGTGCGACCAGGAACCACAGATCGACATCATGACGCCCACGCTCACCGCCCCTGCAACTCGTTGGACCCTGCGGCGAGTCGATCCTTCGACTGTCGAAGCGTTCATGCGCACGCAGCGCTTGTCGGAAGTCGGCGCTCGCTTGCTGGCCGCTCGTGGAATTCTCGACGCGAAGGCCGCCAGCGCGCACCTCGAGCCGAAACTCTCGGCCTTGCACGACCCGGCGCTCTTCTCCGACATGAAGCTCGCGACGCAACGCATCGTGCGGGCGATCGAGCACGGCGAGACGATCCTGGTGCACGGCGACTACGACGTCGACGGCGTGACGGGCACGACGCTGCTCATGCGGCTCTTCGGACTCCTCGGGGCGAAGGTGCATTGGCACATCCCCAATCGCTTCACCGACGGCTACAGCTTCGGGCCGCACTCGATCGTGAAAGCGAAGGAAGTCGGCGCGACGCTCGTGATCAGCGTCGACAACGGCACTTCAGCGCACGAAACGATTCACGAATTGAAGCGACTGGGCGTCGACACGATCGTCACCGATCACCACGAGCCGTCGGAGGGCGAACTGCCCGAAGCGCTGGCGATCGTGAATCCGAAGATCGAGCGTGCGCGCTACCCCTTTCGCGAATTATGCGGCGGCGCAGTCGCGTTCAAACTCGCGTGGGGACTCGCGCAGGAACTCTCGGGCGCGTCGAAAGTGCGCGAAGACTTGCGCGAATTCCTCGTCGACGCGATGGGCTACGTCGCGATCGCGACCGTGTGCGACGTCGTGCCGCTCATCGATGAAAATCGTGTGCTGGCGCACTACGGGTTGCGCTCGCTCGCGAACTCGAAGGATGCCGGAATTCGGGCACTCCTCGCCGTCACGGAATTGTCCGGCCGCACGATTTCGAGCGAGGATTTGGCGTTCAAAGTGGGTCCGCGCATCAACGCGTCGGGCCGCCTCGGCAGCGCACACAAAGCTGTCGAACTGCTGCTCACGCGCGACGCCACCGAAGCTCGCACCCGCGCACTAGCCCTCGACGAACTCAACACGGAACGCAAGCGCATCGAGTCGGACCTATTGCGCGAAGCACTCGTCGCGGCTGCGCCTTTCGCGGATCGCAACGAGCACCCGGTGCTCGTCCTCGCCGGTCAAGGTTGGCATCAGGGTGTCGTCGGCATCATCGCTGCGCGGCTCGTGTCGCGCTTCGAGCGTCCGGCGATCGTGATCGGTTTGAACGGCGCGACCGGTCGCGGCAGTGCTCGATCGGTCGCCGGATTCAGCGTGCTCGATGCGATGCACGGCGCGAAGGATCACTTCGAGCACTACGGGGGTCACGAACAAGCGGCCGGGATGTCGGTGGCCGCGGACAAGATCGATCGCGTGCGCGAGGCCGTGTGCGCGCGTGCGACGACGATGCTCGGCGCGACTGGATTCGCCTCCAAAGAAGTGCGCGTCGACAGCGAGATCGCTTTCGAATCGATGACACCTGAGTTGATGCGCGAGCTCGATCGCTTCCAACCGTTCGGCGAGCGCAACGAAAAGCCGGTGCTCTTGTCGTGCGATCTGCGGTTGGCCGAACCCCCGCGACTGTTGGGGGCCGACCAGACGCACCTGATGTTGAAGTTGCGCTCGGGAAATACGGTCTTGAAGGCGATGGGCTTCGGCCAAGCGCGCCGCGCGAAAGAGCTCGCGCTCGGCCAACCGATCCACGTCGCCTACACGCCTAAATGGAACACGTTCCGCGGCGAGACGAACCTCGAGATCGAAATCGTCGACCTGAAGACGGGTGCGCGGCCTACGCTCGCCTGAAGCTGGGCTCGCGCCCGCATTCGCCCGAGCGTCACTCGAACTCGACGCACACAGGCGCGTGATCCGACAGGTCCGCGTCCTTTTCGATCCAAGCGCGCTGCGTCCGTTCGTGGAATTGCGGCGTCGTGAGCACGTGATCGAGGCGCCAACCGATGTCTTTTTCGCGCGCCGCGCCGCGTTGCGACCACCACGAATAGAGCGCTTCGACGCCTGCGTTGTGCGCGCGCACCGTGTCGGTCCAACCCGACGCGAGCAGTTTTGCGAACCACTCGCGCTCCTCGGGCAGGAAGCCTGAGTTCTTGACGTTCTGCTTCGGTCGCGCGAGGTCGAGCGCAGTCGGCGCGATGTTGATGTCGCCGCACAGAGCGATCGCGCGTTTCTCGCGCAGAAGTTCTTTCGTCCAAGGCAAGAGCATCTCCATGAAGGCGAGCTTGACCTTCAAGCGCTCGGGACCGGACGAGCCGCTCGGCACGTACAAGCTGATGACGGAGTAGTCGTCGAAATCGGCGCGGACCGCTCGCCCCTCGTTGCCGAGGTAGTCGAAACCGAGGCCGATGACGTAACGCGTCGGCGGTTTCTTCGAAATGACCGCAGTTCCCGCGTAACCCTTTTTCACGGCCGGAAACCAGCACGATTGGCGCCCGCCGAGCGAGCGCAATTCGTCCTCGACGTCTTGCGGCGTCGCGCGCAATTCTTGGACGCACACGACGTCAGGTTTGCGCTTGTCGAGCCACTTCAAAAGCCCGCGTCGTTCGGCGGAGCGAATGCCGTTCAGGTTCAGCGTGACGAGGGTGGTGGTCATGAGTCGTGCGAAAGTCGGTGTCGTCGCGGAATCTGCATACGGTACACGTTACTTTTCTTCCCGATTCGTCGTCGTAGGGCAGCGCGGGCAGCAATGCCTGCCTGCGCCGAGTCGGGAAGAAAAGTACCGTGTACCGTATGCAGATTCCGCGACGACACCGACTTTCGCACAGCTCATGACGCGCCTGTTCTTGCTCGACGGCACCGCGCTCGCCTACCGCGCGCACTTCGCCATGCAGCGTTCGGGGCTCACGACGCCTGACGGCAAACCGATCGGCGCGACATACGGGTTCACAGCGACGCTGCGCAAGATTCTCGAGAACGAGAAGCCCGACTTGATCGCGGTCGCGTTCGACCCGCCCGGCCTCACCTTCCGCCACGCGAAATACGCCGAGTACAAGGCCACGCGGCAGAAGATGCCCGACGAGCTCGTCAGCCAGCTCGACCATTTTCGCGAGGTCGTGCGCGCGCACGGAATTCCGATCTTCGAAGTCAAAGGCTTCGAAGCCGACGACGTGATCGGAACGCTTTCGACGGCGGCGTCGAAGCGCGGCGACACGGTGTTGATCGTCACGGGCGACAAGGATTTCATGCAGCTCGTCGACGAGCGCGTGACGCTCTACAACGTGTTCAAGCCGGGGATCGAGCTCGTGCTCGAGAGCTTCGACGCGGTGAAAGCGAAGTTCGGCACCGATCCGGCGCACGTGATCGACGTGCTCGCGATCATGGGCGACAGTTCGGATCACGTGCCCGGCGTGACGGGCATCGGCGAGGTCGGCGCGCTCAAGTTGATCGATCAATTCAAGACGCTCGACAACCTCTTGGCCAACGTCGATCAAGTGAAGGGCAAAGCGCGCGAGTACATCTTGCGCGACATGGACCAGCTGAAGATGTCGCTGGACCTGGTCACGATCCGCACGAATGTTCCGCTGGATCCGGGCCTCGAAGGCATCCAACCGCCCGAGCCCGACCCGAAGAAGCTGGTCGCACTGTTCCACAAGTTCGGCTTCCAGAGCCTGGTCGCGAAGGTCTCCGGGCCGGCGCGCGCGAGCGAAGAACGCGATTACGTGCTCGTGCAGGACGAGACGATGTTGCGCGCGATGATCGCCGAGCTTTCGAAAGCGCGCACGTTCGCCGTCGACACCGAGACGACGAGTTTGTTCCCACTGCAAGCGGAACTGGTCGGCGCGAGTTTCAGCGCGAGCGATCGGCGTGCTTTCTACGTTCCGTTCAACGCCGATCCGCCGGTCGTCACGGGCGGAAAGCAAGCGCTCTTGGACGCGCTGCGGCCGCTGCTCACCGATCCCGACTTCGAGCGCATCGGCCAGAACACGAAGTACGACTGGCTCGTGTTCGGAGCGCAGGGCGTCGACATGCCTCCGCCCGCGTTCGACACGATGGTCGCGTCGTACTGCGCGGTCGGAAGCGCGCGGCGTCACAACTTGGACGAGCTCGCGCTCACCTATTTCGATCTGCAGAAGATTCCGACGAGCGCGCTGATCGGTACCGGCAAGAAGCAGATCACGATGGCCGAGGTGCCGATCGCAACTGTCGCCGAGTACGCGTGCGAAGACGCCGACGTCACGTACCGCCTGAAAGCCGTGCTCGAGCGCGAGGTCGAAGAGAACGGCGCGACGAAGTTGTTCCGCGATCTCGAGATGCCGCTCGTGCCCGTGCTGACGGCGATGGAGCGACGCGGGATCACGGTGGACGTCGCGATCCTGGGTGAGATCGCCGTCGAGCTCGAAGCCGACATCGCTGCGGCCGTGAAATCCATCCACGAACTCGCGGGAGAAACGTTCAACGTGAACAGCACGAAGGCGCTCGGTGAAGTGCTCTTCGAGAAGCTCCAGATCCAAACCGAAGCCGGAGTCAAGCGCCCGAAAAAGACGCAGACCGGTTGGTCGACGGACGCGTCGACGCTCGAACAGCATTACGCCGATGTACCGATCGTGAAGGCACTGCTCGAATACCGCGAGGTGCAAAAACTGAAGAGTACGTACGTCGACTCTCTCCCCGAGTACGTGAATCCGACGACGGGTCGTGTGCACTGTTCGTTCAGTCAAGTGACCGCAGCGACGGGGCGTTTGGCGTCTAGCGATCCGAACTTGCAGAACATCCCGATCCGTTCGGCGCGCGGACGAGCGTTGCGCAAAGCGTTCGTGCCACAAGCCCCGGACGAGCACGGTAAGTGGTTGCTGATCTCGGCCGACTACAGCCAAGTCGAGTTGCGCGTGCTCGCGCATTTGTGCGGCGATCCCGGACTCGTCAGCGCATTCGCCGAAGGCCGCGACATTCACTCGGCGACCGCAGCGACGATCTTCGGCGTGATGCCGGAACTCGTGACGCGCGAAATGCGATCACGCGCCAAGGCGATCAACTTCGGCCTCCTGTACGGCATGGGTCCGGCGCGGCTCGCGCGCGAGACGGAACTGTCGGTGCCCGAAGCGCGCCAATTCATCGAGCGCTACTTCGCGAGCTTCCCGAAAGTGCGCGGCTGGATCGACGACACGCTCGCGATGGCCAGAACGAAGGGTTACGTCGAGACGATCCTCGGCCGCCGCCGGCGCTTCCCCGAGATCACGAGCGAGGACCCGCGCGCGCGCGTTTTTGCTGAGAATGCTGCGGTAAATACACCTGTTCAGGGTTCCGCGGCCGACGTGATCAAGCGCGCGATGATCGATCTGGAAGCGCGACTCGCGACTTCGAAGTTGCACGCGCGATTGTTGCTGCAAGTGCACGACGAACTGTTGATCGAGACGCCCGCGAAGGAACTAGCCGAGACGACCGACCTCGTGCGCGAGTGCATGATGAACGCGGTACTGCTGAAAGTTCCGCTGCAAGTCGACTTCGGCAGCGGCGCGAATTGGCTCGAAGCGCACTGAACGGACTCTGCGAAGTTTTTTCACGCGGGAACACTCAGGTTCGAGTCGGAGAACGTCGATCGACGCTGGATGTACGTCTACGCGATCCAGCGTGCGAGCGTCCCCTGCTCGTCGAGCGGCGAGGCTTGAAGTTCTGCCAAACCGGCCTCCGTGCGAGAGCCTGACAAGAAGCGCGATGTCGCCGAATTCTCGCTCGAAGCACTCGAGAAGGCGCGGGAGCAAGATGTCGACGAAATGCGTTTCGTGAAGTCGACAGCCGAGAATGAGTTCGACGAGCCCGGTTCGCTCCTCGACGTGTCCGCCTGATCACTCCGCCGGCGTCGAATCGATACCGTCGCGCCCCTTGAGGCGTTCGCGACCCAGCAGACTGGCGCGCACCACCGCCGTGCGACCGAATTTGCTGCGCAGTTTGTCGATGCCTTCGGTCACGCGCTCCAACTTCGCTCGCGACGGTTGCGGCGGACCTTTGGCATCGCGCGCGGCGACCTCGGTTTCGCCGAAGAGCGACTCTTGCACCGCGACGCGCACGTCGGACAAGCCCGACACTTGCACACCGATCAACCGCAGCGGACCCGCCGGGATCTTGTCGAGCAGTTCACGCGCCGTCGTATAGATGCGCGGACCCAAATTCGTCGGCGCTGTCAGCGTTTTCGTGCGCGTGATCGTCGTGAAATCGCCGTAGCGCGCTTTCAGTGTGATGGTGCGACCGCGCAGGCCTTTGTCGCGCAGACCGAATGCGACATCCTCGCAAAAGGACAGCAAGGCCAAGCGCAATTCCTCGCGATCCGACACATCGGTCGCGAACGTGCGCTCCATCCCGTGACTCTTTTCCTCGCGCCGCGGCGTCACGCGTCGCGCGTCGATGCCGTGGGCGAGGTCGTGGATCCATGCACCGCTCGCGCCGAACTCGCGCACGACTTCCGAGCGTTCGCGGCGCGCGAGGTCGCCGATCGTCATCACGCCGAGCGACTCGAGTCGTTTCGCAGTCCGCGGTCCGACGCCGAATACTTTGGACACCGGCAGCGGATCGAGCACAGTGCGAACTTCGTCCGGCAAGATCACGCGGAAGCCATCGGGCTTGTCGAGATCGCTCGCGAGCTTCGCCAAGAACTTGCTGGGCGCGACTCCCACCGACGCGACCAGTCCGGTCTTGCGCTTGATGTCGTGCTTGATCGCGCGACCGATCTCGACCGCGTCCCCGAACAAGCGCTCGCATCCGGCGACGTCGAGGAACGCTTCGTCCAAACTCAGCGGCTCGACCTGCGGCGTGAAGCTCCGGAAGATCGCCATGATCTCGCGCGACGCTTTCGTGTAGCGCTCGAAGTCGGGCGGCAAGAGCACGAGGTCCGGACACAGTCGCCGCGCTTCCGCCGTCGGCATCGCCGAGCGCACGCCGAACTTCCGCGCTTCGTACGAAGCCGCCGCGATGACGCCGCGCTGGTCCGACGGACCGCCGACGCAAACGGGCAGTCCGGCGAGCGACGGATTGTCGCGGATCTCGATGGATGCATAGAAAGC
>JAWXBU010000233.1:0-9383 GCA_034440255.1 Planctomycetota bacterium
CGTCGCGCTCGACACGCGAGTCGCTCGAACGGTGGCTCGCCAGTCGTGCGAACAAGGTGCAGGACCGTGAAGCGAAATCGGTTCGACTGCCGCTCGTGGCTCCGATCGCCGGAATCGTCGTCGACGTGGGCAGCGTCGTGGGCGAGTCCGTGCACGCGGCCGACGAACTCTTCCGTCTGATCGACACGGGTTCGGTTTGGATCGAGGGTCGGATCTCGGAGTTCGACTTGCCGCGTGTACCGAGCGAACCGAACGCCACGTTGATCGTGCCCGCGCTCGGCGATCGCACGCTCGATGTGCGTCACGCCGCCGGCCGGATGCTGCACATCGCGCCGCTTGTCGACGCTGCGACGCGCACGCTCTTGATCCGCTACGAGATGCCCAACTCCGACGGCCTGCTCAAGGCCGGCATGTTGACGACCTTGTTGCTCGAGACGCAGACGGCGAGCGAGGTCATCGCGATTCCGGAAGACGCAGTGGTGCTCGAGCAAGGCCTGCCCGTCGCATACGTGATGCTCGCGGGAGAGCTCTTCCAAAAGCGCGAACTCGAGCTCGGCATCCAGGACGGCGGCTACGTCGAAGTGCGCTCAGGACTGCGGGCCGGCGAACGTCTCGCGACCCGCGGTGCGTACGCGGTCAAGCTGGCTGCGCTTTCGCCGGCTTCCTTCGGGCCCGGTCATGCGCACTGAGAACGAAGGGAGCCGCCCGTGATCAATCTGCTCATTCGTTGGTCGCTCGCGAACCGCTTCGGCGTGGTTGCGATCGCAGTGCTACTGATCGTCGGCGGAACTTTCGTCGCAGCGAAGATGCCGGTCGACGTCTTCCCGGACTTGACGGCCCCGACCGTCACCGTGATCGTCGAGGGGCACAGCATGTCGCCGCTCGAGATGGAGACGCAGGTCACCTTCCCGATCGAGACCGCCGTCAACGGCGCAGCTGACGTGCGCCGCGTCCGATCGGCCACCGCCGTCGGCATCTCGGTCGTGTGGGTCGAGTTCGAATGGGGCACGGACATCTACCGCGCCCGCCAGACCGTGGCCGAACGCTTGGCGGCGGTCTCGGGCAGCATGCCTGCGCAAGTCGAGCCGCCCAAACTCGCGCCCGTGTCCTCGATCATGGGCGAGATCTTGTTCGTCTCGCTGACGTCGGACCGACACTCGCAACTCGAACTGCGCACGACCGCCACGACGCAGATGCGCCGTCGTCTGCTCTCGGTCGCTGGAGTCTCGCAGGTCACTCCGATCGGAGGCGACACCAAGCAGTATCAGGTGATCCTCTCGGCCGATCGTCTGCGCGCCTTTGGCCTCGCGACTGCGGAAATCGTGCGCGCGCTGGAGGCCACGAACGAGAACGTGGCCGCCGGTTTCATGTCGAACGGCCCAGAGGAGACGCTGATCGAGGGGATCGGGAGGATTCGCACACCGGATGAGTTGGAGTCGACGGTCGTGACCGTCCGCAACGGCGTACCCATCCGTGTGTCCGATGTCGGCGTCGTCGCGATCGGTGCGGCCGTCAAGCGTGGCACCGCATCGGCTTCGCGGCGCGGTCCGAACTGGGAACCGATCATCGAGCCCGGCGTGATCGTCGCGATCCAAAAACAGCCGGGTGCGAACACGCTCGAGCTGACGCGTCGGCTCGACCTCGCGCTGAAGGAGATACAGCGCTCGCTGCCGGAGGGGATGTTCGTCAACGAGAAGCTCTTCCGCCAGGCGAGCTTCATCACCCATTCGATCTCGAACACGACCGCCGCGCTGCTCGAAGGCGCCCTGATGGTGTTGTTGGTGGTCGTCGCTTTTCTGGCGAGCGCGCGCGCGAGTCTGATCACGCTGCTCGCACTGCCGCTGTCGCTCGCGATCGCCGTGCTGGCGCTCTATGCCATCGGCGGCAGCATCAACACGATGACGCTCGGCGGCATGGCGATCGCGATCGGTGCGCTGGTCGACGACGCGATCATCGACGTCGAGAACGTGGTGAGGCGACTGCGCGAGAACGCGGCCTTGCCACCCGATCTGCGTCAGCCCTCGCTGCAAGTGATCTACACAGCCAGTGTCGAGGTACGCGCTTCGATCGTTCTAGCGACGCTGATCATTTTGCTCGTGTTCACGCCGCTGTTTTTTCTTTCGGGCGTGGAAGGACGCCTGCTACGTCCCCTCGGAGTCGCCTTCACTGTCTCCCTGGCCGCGTCCTTGCTGACGGCGCTGACGCTGACGCCGGCGTTGTGCTCGTTCCTCTTGCCCAAGAGCCGCACGGTTCGAGTCGCAAATGAGCCGTGGCTCGTGCGCACTCTCAAGCGCGCATACTCGCGCCCTCTCGACTGGGCTCTGCGTCATCCCTGGTTAGTCACCGCACCGGGCGTCGCGTTGCTGGCTGCCGCACTCATCGGAGCCACTTCGCTGGGCCGCAACTTCCTGCCCGAATTCAACGAGGGTGCGCTCGTCGTAGGAATCGTCACCGTGCCCGGCACGTCGCTCGAGCAGAGCGACGAGATGGCGCATCAGGTCGAAGTCGTGCTGATGCAGCATGCGGAGATCGCCGCCATCGGTCGCCGGACAGGAAGAGCCGAGGAGGACGAGCACGTGCAGGGCGTGGAGGCGAGTGAGATCGATCTGACGCTCGACATGGACGCACCGCGGCGGCTCGGTCGTGCGCCGCGGACCAAGACGGAGTTACTCGAGGCACTCCGCAAAGATGTAGCTTTGATTCCAGGGATCCAAGCGACCTTCGGCCAACCGATCGGACACCGGATCGATCACATGCTCTCCGGCACGCGCGCCAATATCGCGGTCAAGATCTTCGGAGAGAACCTGGCGACGCTGCGGGACACTGCTGGACGCGTCGAAGGTTTGATGCGCACGATCCCCGGCGTCGTCGACCTCTCGACGGAGCAACAGACGCAAGTAGGAACGCTGCGCGCCGAGTTCGACCGTTCCGCGATCGCGCGTCACGGTCTGCAGATCGCGGATGCCGCTCGCGCCCTCGAGCGTGCCACGCGCGGCGAAGTCGCCGGTCAGATTCTCGAAGGGCAGAACGCCTTCGACCTCGTCGTCCGCGTCGGCGACGTGCGCGACTTGTCCGCGGCCACGATCGCGGAGACGTTGGTCGATACGCCGGCGGGCGCGAAGGTGCCGCTCAAGGCGCTCGCCCGCCTGCATGAGGACCGCTCGCCCAACTTCATCAGCCGCGAAAACGTCCAGCGCAAGATCGTCGTCATGTGCAACGTCGCGGGCCGAGACATGCGCGGAGTCGTCGAGGACATCCAGCGTGCGATCGAGCAGAAGGTCGAGTTGCCAACGGGCTACTACGTCGAGTACGGCGGTCAGTTCGAGAGTGCCGAGAGCACCAACCGACTGCTGCTCATGCTGGGCGGCCTGATCGTGGTCGCCATCGCCGGTCTGCTCTACTTCATCTTCCGGTCGGTGCGCGACACGATCCTGATCATGGCGAACCTGCCACTCGCGCTGATCGGCGGTCTCCTCGGTGTTTATCTTGCCGGCGGGACTCTTTCGGTCGCGTCGATCATCGGCTTCATCACGGTCTTCGGCATCGCGGCGCGGAACGGGATCATGATGGTCTCGCACATTCGCCACCTTCAGCGCTTCGAAGGTGTGACCGACTTCCGCGAGGCGGTGCGACGTGGTGCGCTCGAGCGACTCGCACCGATCCTGATGACGGCGCTCGCAGCCGGGCTCGCGCTCGTGCCGCTGGCTCTAGGTGGGGACAGACCTGGAAACGAAATCCTGACGCCGATGGCGATCGTGATCTTGTTCGGGCTGCTCTCGTCGACGTTGTTGAACATGATCCTCGTGCCGGCGCTCTTCCTGCGCTTTTGCAAGCCCGCAGAAGCAGAGAGTGCGCACGCGACGAGACTGGAGGCCACTCATGCGTGACTCTTCTCGCGAGACACAACGGTTCTGGATGCGGGTGGACGAGCGCTCGACCAGCCTGGTGCTGTTGCTCGCGCTGTTCGCCGGCTGCGCAAGCGTAGACCCCGGTCCGGATTTCGAGCGTGCACGAACGCTCATCCAGTCCTCCACTGGACACAGCGAGGTCTACGCGCCGGATCATCCGGCCCTCGAACCGAGCGAGATCGAGTCCGTTCTCGCGGACGGTCTAGCCCTCTCCGAGGCCCTGCGTCTCGCGCTGCTCAACAATCGTCGACTGCAAGCGCAATTCATGACGCTCGGCATCGCGCGCGCGGATCTCGTGCAAGCCGGGTTGCTCTCGAATCCGTCGCTGAGCTTGCTGTTCTTGCTGCCCTCCGGCGGCGGTCGCACCAACGTGCAAGCGGGACTCGCACAGAGTGTGTCGGACTTGTGGCAGATCCCCGCGCGCAAACGTGTCGCCGCAGCCGGGCTCGAGGTCCGCCTACTCGAGGTGTCACGCTTCGCGGCCATTCTCGTGGCCGACACGCGGCAAAGCTACTACGACAGCGTCGCCGCGCGCGATGCGGTTGCCCTCGCGCGCGCGAGCTCGGTGATCGCCGCTCGCGGCCTCGAAGCCGTGCGCATGCGCGTGCGCGAGGGAGTCGCAACCGTCGTCGACCTGAACCTGGTCCAAGGAGTCGCCTTGAGTGCCGAGTTCGAGATCCAGCGCTCCGAGCGCGATGCAGCCGGGGCCAAGCGCAGACTTACGGCTCTGCTGTCGCTGACGATCGATCTAGCCAGCGTTGAACTCGTCGATTCTGTTCCGGAGCCCTCGATCGCTCTGCTCGAGCGTGAAGGCCTGGTCGAGACGACTCTACAAGCGCGCCTCGACTTGCGTGCACTAGACCACGAAGTCCGGATGGCCGATGCCCAGGTTGCATTCGAGCGCCGCAACAAGCTGTCGGAGGCGTCGGTTTCCCTCCAGGGCGAGAGGCCCGATGGCGGCGGTGGCAATCTGCTCGGACCCGGCGCTGCGGTCACGCTGCCGATCTTCGATCAGAATCAGGCCCAGATCAGCCGCGCTGAATACCGGAGCCTCGAGCTGCAACGGACGCGTGAGGCGCTCGCCTGTGAGATCGGGCAAGAAGTCCGCGCTGCACTCGACCGCGCGCGCCTGGCTGCGCGCGCGGCGGTGTTCGCACGCGATACGCTCATTCCGCACGCGGAACGAAGTCTGACGCTGGCGCGCCGCGCCTACGAACTCGGCGATGTGACGATCCTCACGCTGCTCGAGTCGGAGCGCACGCTCCTCCAAGCTCGACGCACTCATCTGGATGCCCTGTTCGAATCGGCGCGCGCGCGCAACGAGCTCGAACGGGTCGCTGGGACCCCGCTCGACTGAAAACTGGAGTTCGAACCCACTGCGGTCGGGCACGCTCGAGCGTCACTGGGTTACCCGACAATTCTCGAACTCGGTTTCGCGTCAGCGCATCACGATCCTCCAAGCACAGGCTTTGCCTGGCGCAATCAGGGAGCCACATTGACCTGAAGCCTCTGTGACACGCTGAACGTAGCGGCGGTGCAGAATTGACCAGCGTCCCTGTACCACGATCGATAGTAGCGCGCGTCTCCCGCCACGAGCTCCCCCGCGACGTGGGTCGGAACTGGGTTCTGACCATTGGGATACCTCGCCTCTCCGGCCGCGTTGGGTTCCTTGCGGTAAGGCAGAATGGGAGCAGCCCCCTCCAATCCATCCCCGCATTTCCACATGGGCAAGCAGCGGCTGTTCCATCGCCTGCACAGTATCCGATCGGAGCAGCAATAGGCTGCTACCCATAACATGTCCCCCATCCGCTAATGCCATTACCCAACTCGGTTCAGGGCATTGGGTCGCAGAGTGACCGGTATCGACTTTGCACTTTGCTACACAACTTTTCCGTTCAGTCGAGCCGAGCGCAACCGCAGACTGTTGAACACGACGGACACACTGGACAAGGCCATCGCGCCGCTGGCGATGATCGGCGAGAGCAGCCAGCCCGTGAACGGGTAGAGCACGCCGGCTGCAATCGGGATTCCCACTACGTTGTAGGCGAAGGCCCAGAACAGATTCTGCTTGATGGTTCTCATCGTCGCGCGCGATAGCGCGATGGCGTCCGCGACCGAGCGCAAATCTCCACGCAGTAAGGTGATGTCCGCAGCCTCGATCGCGACGTCCGTGCCGGTGCCGATCGCAAGGCCGATGTCCGCTTGCGCGAGAGCCGGGGCATCGTTGATGCCGTCGCCCACCATACCCACCACGTAGCCCTCATCCTGGAGCCTCTTCACGTGCTCGACCTTGTTTTCGGGTAGGACGTCGGCAAACACCGAGTCGGGTTCGATTCCAACCGACTTCGCCACGGCCGCCGCAGTCTTGGCGTTGTCACCCGTGATCATCGCTACTCGAAGGCCGAGCCTCTTCATCTCTGCGATCGCGTCTTTGGACTCCGCCTTGATGGTGTCCGCGACAGCGACGAGTCCAGCCGGCTGCCCATCGATCGCAACGTACATGGGAGTCTTGCCAGAGGTCGCTAGTTCTATCGCCAGGGCGTCCAACGCCGTCGGCTCGATGCCACGATCAGCCAAGAGCGCGCGTTTTCCAACGAGCACGACGTGACCGTCGATCGTGGCCTCGATGCCGTGGCCGACGACCGCTTTGAACGCGCTGGGCTCTGTGAGTACCGCGTTGCGCGCCTTTGCTCCCTCGACGATTGCGGATGCGAGAGGATGTTCACTGCGGCGCTCTGCGGAGGCGGCCAACCGCACGAGCTCGGACTCATCGAATCCATCTAGAGCGCGCACATCCGTCAGGACCGGCTTGCCTGTCGTGATCGTCCCCGTCTTGTCGAGGACGATGGCCGTGAGCTTGTAGGCCGTCTCCAACGCCTCGCCGCTCTTGATCAGGATTCCGTGCTCCGCCCCGCGGCCCGTGCCGACCATGATGGCGGTGGGTGTCGCGAGTCCGAGCGCACACGGGCAGGCGATGATCAAGACGGATACGAATGCGACGAGCGCCATGCTCATTCGCGAATCGATCGGCGAGACGAAGTACCACACTACGAACGCGACCAGCGCGATCGCCAACACCACGGGCGTAAAGTAGCCGCTGATCGTGTCCGCCAGGCGTGCGATGGGTGCCTTGCTCCCTTGCGCTTCCTGCACGAGACGAACAATGCGCTGAAGCGCCATGTCCGCGCCGATCTTGGTGGCCTTGAACTGAAATGCGCCGGTCGTGTTGAGTGTGCCACCGAAGACGGAGTCGCCTGTTTTCTTCTCGACCGGCAGGCTCTCGCCCGTGAGCATCGACTCATTGATCGATGACTCGCCCTGAATGATCGCCCCGTCCACGGAAACACTCTCGCCGGGACGAACGATCACGATGTCGCCGACGATGACGTTCGCGATGGCGATGTCTTGTTCGCTTCCGCCGCGGAGCACGCGCGCCGACTTGGGTTGCAAGTCGAGAAGCCGCCGAATCGCGGCGCCCGTCTGGCTTGACGCACGTGCTTCCAGCAGCTTACCGAACAGCACGAGGACGATGATGGCCGCTGCTGCCTCGTAGTAAACGGGAACCATGGTTATGCCGCCCATGCCCGCCCCTCGGCCTGCGGCGAAAAACTGCGGTGTCAACGTCGCTGCGAGTGAGTAGACGAACGCCGTTCCTGTGCCGAGTGCTACGAGTGAATCCATGTTCGCGCGGAGATGCTTGAGCCCCTTCCAGGCTGAGCGGAAGAATTGCGAACCGCACCAGAGCACTACGGGTGTCGTGAGTCCGAGCTGAAGCCAGTTGATCCAGGGCTGGTTGAAGGACGCGATCCGCCCATGGGACATGGCGATCACGAGCACGGGAAAAGTCAGGACAGCGCCTACGAGGAGCTTGCGTTCGAGGAGAGCCTGCTCATCGGCAGGGACGTCCATGTGCGCGGCGTGATCCATGCCCACATGCTCGTTCATCGGCTGCGCGCCGTGGCCCGAGTGTGCGGCCCCCGTTTCCACTCTCGCGCCATGAAGCACCGCCGGAGCAACCGCGTCGTAGCCGACATCCTTGACTACTTCGACGAGAGCCTCGGGTTGTGTCTTGGTCGGATCGTAGTGAATCGTCGCAGTCTTCGTGGCGAAGTTCACCGACGCAGTGGAAACCCCATCCGACTTGGACAACGCCTTTTCGATCGTCATGGCGCACGAAGCACACGTCATCCCTTTGAGCGGCAGGTCCACGCGCAAGTTCTGCGTCGCCTCCCCGGGCCGACCCACAGCCGCTCGTGCTGCGTCAGCGGTGTGCGGACCGACTGCGTGAGTCTTATCGTGCCTTGTGGTCATGAATCACCTCGCCA
Source organism: Planctomycetota bacterium (assembly GCA_034440255.1). Taxonomy (GTDB): domain Bacteria; phylum Planctomycetota; class UBA1135; order UBA1135; genus JAEUIA01. Next base: position 8,234 of record JAWXBU010000233.1, read on the forward strand.
TCTTGGACATCAAGTCGAGCAATTCGTCGTACATCCGCTCTGCTTCGACTTCGCCGCCCTTGAGCGCAGCCGTAGCGCAGTGCTTAAGGTGATTCTTGAGAAGGATCTTGGCCACTGCCCTGAGCGACGCTTGAGCCGCGGCGATCTGAGTGATCACGTCCGCGCAGTAGCGCTCATCCTCCACCATGCGCAGAATTCCCCGAACCTGACCTTCAGCGCGGCGGAGCCGATTGAGGCTCGACGCCTTGAGATCCGGCTCCACCCCGACAGCCTTGCGACTTTGCGGGCGCACATCGTTATGGGCGCGGGGCTCGGAATCGTCGACGGCCTTTTTCGAGCCTGTGGTCTTGCGGGTCATGGTTGACTCTCCCACCGCTCCGTCAACCGCCGCAGCAACCGCCACCACTCTTCATTGACACCTTGGGCGGGCTCGCGTTGACCATGGCCTTGTAGCCTGCCTTCTCGATGGCCCTGACTGCCGCCTCGGTCGTCTTGGCATCCTCGACTTCGATTCGAGCACTGCCGACTACGACGGAATCGACCGTCACCCCGGGAACTGACTGGAGAGCTTTTGAAACCTGTTGCACGCAGTGGCCGCAGGACATGCCGTCGATGGCGATATTCGTGGTGTTCATGTGGGACCTTTGATCTTTGAAATTGGCTCCGTGCCGGTAGGGCACTGCGAACCTATACCCCATGGGGGTATCCTACTCAACCCCAAATCTGCAGTTTTGACCCTTCGCGCTCGGGAAGCAGTCCACACACGCGAAACAACCCGCCCCAGTCGTAACTGCCCGAGTCATCAAGTGGAGGTACGCCTGATCACTTCCGGTCTGCTTTCGGGCAGGCTAATCAGGAACGCCGTAGGGCGGTAGCGGGTCGGCCCAGTGCCATCCGTACTGACCCCCTCGCCCAGTTTGGCCAGACCTGGATTAGGCGGTGAATCTGAAAGGCACAGCTATCGAGTCAGGCCGCGGAAAGCGCAGTTTCCGCAGCCCGGCGAAGTTCCTCGATCACTTGCGATCCATACCGGAGTCCTTAGCCTTCTCGTCCGGGTCCTTCATGTCATTCATTCCCTTCATGCCTTTCATATCACCCATCCCCTTCATGTCTTTCATCTCTTTCATCATCGGACACTGAGCCATGGAGC
>JAWXBU010000234.1:0-40317 GCA_034440255.1 Planctomycetota bacterium
AACGTCGGTTTCGCGGCCGGTTGCAATCAAGGAGCCAAGCTCGCTAAGACCGCGAGCGTGCTGGTCTTCTTGAACAACGACATGCGCGTCGACCCGAGTTTCCTGCGCGAGCTCGTTGCGCCGATCGTGCACAAGGAGTGTCACGCGACGACGGCGAAGATGTTTTCGTGGGACGGCAAGGTCATGAACTCGGCCGGCGGCGGGATGAACTTCCACGGCATCGGCATCCAGCGCGGCTACATGGAAGCGCCGGGTCTCGAGTTCGACGTGCCGCTCAAGACGTTGTTCGCATGCGGCGGCGCGATGGCGATGGATGCGGCCGTGTTCCACGACGTCGGCGGTTTCGACGACGAGTTCTTCGCGTACTACGAAGACGTCGATCTAGGTTGGCGCACGTGGGTCATGGGCTACACCGTGCAGTACGTTCCGACGGCGCGCTGTTGGCACCATCACTCGAGCACGAGTCGGCGTATGCCGCCCGAAACGATTCGCTTGTTGCAGACGCGCAATCCGGTGCTGGCGTGCTTCAAGAACTACGACGACGACAACTTGCGTGTGTTGCTCGGTCCGATCTTCGCGCTCTTCATGCGGCGCATGTGGATGGTGTCCGGATTGCACGAGCACGAGCGCGAGTTTCGCATCGAAGAATTGAGCGATCCGGCCGGCGGCGGCGGATTGAAGCGCATGCTCGACAAGGCCGAACGCGCGCTGTGGAAAGACGACATCGGCGTGAAGCGCACTGCGGCAGCCGACTTGATCGGCATCAACGATCTGCTCGGTCGGTTCGATCACTGGAGTGCCCGTCGAGCCGCGGTTCAGCTCAAACGGCGGCGCACGGACGCCGAGATCTTCGGGCTGTTCTTGAAGCCCAATTGGTGCATCGAGGGCGAGCGCGGATACGCAGAATTGCAGCGCGGAATGACGCTTTACATGGGCCTCGATCGAATCCTTCCGGCGGACACCCTGTCCGATCCGAAAGGCTAGTGCGATGAAGCTCTCGGTCGTGATGCCCGTCTACAACGAGGAAAAAACTCTCGCCGAGATCGTGCGTCGTGTGCTGGCGACGCCGTTCGAGAAGGAAGTGATCCTCGTCGACGACGGTTCGAAAGATCGCTCGCGCGAGATCATGGCCGAGCTCGCAGCCGCGCATTCGAACGTGCGCTGTTTCCATCACGCGGTGAACGGCGGCAAAGGCGCTGCGCTCTCGACCGGATTCAAACAAGTGACCGGCGACATCGTTTTGATCCAGGACGCCGACCTCGAGTACGACCCTAACGACTACGGCGTCTTGTTGCGTCCGATTCTCGAGGGCAAAGCCGATGTCGTCTACGGCAGTCGTTTCCTCGGCTCGCCGTACGCGCGTGTGCACTTGTACTGGCACTACGTCGGCAATCGCATGTTGACCACGTTGTCCAACATGTTCACCAACATGAATTTGTCGGACATGGAGACTTGCTACAAAGTCTTCCGACGCGAGATAGCCGACAAGATCGAGATCAAGAGCCGCACGTTCGCAGTCGAGCCGGAGTTCGCCGCCAAAGTCGCCAAGTTGCGCGCGCGCGTGTACGAGGTGCCGATCACGTACTCCGGTCGCGACTACTCGGAAGGCAAGAAAATCGGCCTGAAAGACGCCTTCATCGCGGTGTGGGCGATCGTGCGCTGGTCGGTGTTCGGCTGAGCGTCAGACAGCGATGGGTTCGAGCGCACCGTGTTGGTCGGCGACGATCACGCGCACTTTCGAGGTGAGCCCGAGTCGTTCCAGCGCACCGTGTGCTGCTGCCAGTGCGAGCTCACGCGTGTTCGTTTTCGACGACAGATGGGCGAGCACGAGCGTGTGCAGATCGGCGGACGCCAAACGCTCGAGCATCGCGGCACCTTGAGCGTTCGAGAGGTGTCCGCGGTTGCCGAGGATGCGCTTGCGCAACACCATCGGATAGGGACTCGTCTCCATCAGGTGTGGCTCGTGATTGAACTCGAGCACCAACACGTGCGCGCCACTCAATTGCCGCGCGACCGCATCGTCCACACAACCCATGTCGGTCAGGACGACGGCGACGCGGCCTGCGTGTTCCAATCGGTACGCGACCGTCGGATCGCAGTCGTGGGGGATCATCGCGGGCAGCGCGCGCACGACGTCGTCCGTTCCCTCGGCGCGCAACTCGAACTCGTGGTTGACGCGGATCGTCGACAAGCGTTTCGCGCGTTTGGCCGACGCGTGCGTCATCATCGTCTCGGCACAGTGCAGCGTCGCGTGATTCGCACGCGCGACATAACCGGCGCTGCGCGCGTGGTCCAGGTGACCGTGCGTGACGAGGACATGCGCGATCCCGCGCGGCGGCAATCGCGCGGCTGCCAGCCGCTCGTCCATCGCGACGCGCGCCAGCCCGGCGTCGATCATCAACGTGGTTTCGCCGGCACGCACGATCGTGCTGTTGCCTTCGCTGCCGCTGGAAAGAACGTGTAGTTGCACTCTCTCGCAGTGTAGCGAGCGCGCGGAGGCCGACGATCCTCTACACTCGATTGTGCATGGCCGACGGGTCGAAAATCGCATGACTTCCAGCGCTGCACGCCCCGCTGTACTCACGGAGACGCTGGTGGTCGGAGGCGGTTTCTTCGGCGCTTGGTTGGCGCTGGAACTCGCGCGACGGGGTCGATCGGTCGTGCTGCTCGAGCGCGAGAACGAACTCTTGCGCCGCGCGTCGTTCCACAATCAGGCGCGCGTCCACAACGGCTATCACTACCCACGCAGCATCCTGACCGGACTGCGTTCGCGCGTGAACTCGGCGCGTTTTCTGGTTGAGTTCGACGACTGCATCGAGCGCCGTTTCACGATGTACTACGCCATCGCGCGCACGTCGTCGAACGTGACTGCGGCGCAGTTCAAGACGTTCTGCGCGCGCATCCAGGCGCCTCTGCGCTCGCCACCGCGCGCGATCCGAGACTTGTTCGATGCGCACACGGTCGAGGACGTCTTCGCGGCCGACGAATGGGCCTTCGACGCCGAGCGGCTGGCTGCGCGCATCACGACGCTGCTCGCAGCGGCCGGCGTGAAGGTGTTCACGGGCCACGATGCGCGAACGTTCGAGCCGAGCACGTCGAGCGGTGCGCGCGTCGTCACGCGCGTCCGCGATCTCGCTTCCGACGCGGACACATCCTTCGGTTCCGAACACGTCTTCAATTGCACGTACGCGGGCATCAACGACTTGATGCGACGTTCGGGCGTCGAACAGATCGCGCTGCGCCAAGAGTTCACCGAACTGGCGCTGGTCCGCGTTCCTGATGAACTCCGCGGAGTCGGAGTCACGGTCATGTGCGGGCCGTTCTTCTCGTTCATGCCGTTCCCAGCGCGCGGTCTGCATACCCTCAGTCATGTGCGCTACACGCCTCATGCTTCCTGGCTGGATCGCGAGGAAACGGCTGAAAACGCGGCCATGTTCTCGCGCTTGCCACGCCGATCGAAGGCGACCTTCATGCAGAAGGATGCTGCGCGTTACATGCCGATCGTCTCGCGTTTCGAAGTCGCCGACTCGCTGTGGGAATTGAAGACCGTGCTGCCGCAGAGCGAGGCCGACGATTCGCGACCGATCTTGTTCAAACGCGACGCGGGTATCGCGGGACTCCACTGCGTGCTGGGGGGCAAGATCGACAACGTGTACGACATGGGCCGTGAACTGGAGCCCTTGCTCTCGCTGGAGCGCGTGAACTCGTGAATTGGCGCGCACACGGACTCACGGCACTCTTCTGCGGGGCGCTGGCCGCGTGGGGCGTGCTCGACCTCGTGCGTTTCGACGCGATCCAGTTCGACGACCGCATCGTTTCGAACGCCACGGTGCATGCGGTCGACGTCGGAGCGCGAGCCAAACTCTATTTCGCGACGCTGACGGCGTTCGTTCTCGCGGCGTGCGCTGCGCTCGCGTGTCTGACACGACTCGCGCGCGTGATCGGCGACGCCGCGAGCGAGAATCTGGAGCGCGCCTCGGCGATCGGCACGTTGCTCGTCGTCTGGGCGGGACTGACGAGCATCGAAACCGACGCAGTCCGGATGTGCGCCGCGCTCGTCGTCGCCTACCTCGTGTGCTCGCTGGCGCGTTTCAGAGTGAGCGGCTCAGGCGATCGCGATCGCCACGGCTCGGCTTTTCTCGTCGTCGCAGCGGCTGCGTACGCGCTCCTCGCCGTCACTCCGCTGCGTACGAACGCGATCGCCGTGGCAGTCCTCACGTCTCTCGTCGTCGTCGTGCTCGCGCTCGTGGAGCGCGCAGGCAGGACACGTGCGGTCGAAACGTCCCTCGCCTGTGCGGCGGCCTTGTCCTTCGTTCCGCTCGCGCTGGTGGTGCGCGAAGAGATCGTGCTCATCGCGAATCAACGTGGAATTCGCGGTGTTTCGGCGACTGCGAGTTCGATCCTGTGCGCTCTCGCGATTTTGGTCCTGTGCATCGTGGTAGCGCGTCGACGACCGTTCGATCCCGAGCGAGCGCTCGCGCGAGTCACGTTTCCGGCGCTGATCCTCGGTTGTGCATGCCTCGCATCGTGGACGCCGACACGCGATCCGCACTTCGAGATGCTCGAGGCAGGCAACGCCGGGCTCTCCATCCAACAGTGGTTCGAGTTCGGTCGCTGGCCCTTCTTCGACACGTTCGACGTGCACGGTTTGTCCGATTCCCTGATGGGGTTCTTGTTCTCGTTCGCGAACGGATGGAGCGGAATCGCTTGGCAACACTGGGACTTCGTTCCGGTCGCCCTCGTGTCGGTGTCGATCTACGCGTTGCTCGCGCGCCTGTTGTCGTCTGCTCCGCTCGCGTTCGTTCTCGTCGTCGCCTCGCCGTTCACGCGTTGGATGTTTCCCTCCGATGTCGCGATGGCGGTCGTCTTCACTTTTCTCGCAGTGTGGAGCACGCGGCAGAATCGGCGCATGCAGTTCGCCTGGGTCGCGCTCGCGTGGGTCGGATTGTGTCTGTGGCGCATGGACCTCGGCGGAGCGGCCGCGATCGCTCTCGCTGTCACATGGAGCGTGCAGCGCGGTTTCGCTTGGAGAAAAGCTCTCGTCGGAACGGGAATCGTCGTGGTGCTCGTGACGGTCGCGGTTCTGCTCGTGGCACTTGCGCGCGACGTCGACCTGATCGGGCGCTTCACCGAATTCCGTAGCATCGCCTCTTCCGACCAGGCCTTCGGTCGAGCGCGATTCTTCGACGAGATGACCGCGGTCGTCTCGTTCCGTTTGTTCATTGCTCCGGCGCTCACGCTCGTCATCGCCGTGTGGCTCGTGCTCCGCGCCAGGCAGCTCGACGAAGCCCATAACGAGCGCCGTTTCGCGACGTACGCGCTCGTGTTCTTGGCCGCATTCAGCCTCGTTGTCTTCACGCGCGGGCTCGTGCGGCACACGTTCGTCGAGCGCGACGGCACCTACGTCACGGCGTTCCAGTTCGCGGTGATCGCCTTCGCGCCGATCGTGCTCGCGGCGCCCGATCGACGACGCGCGAGCATCGTGGCGTCCCTCGCACTTCACGCGCTTTTGCCTCTCGCTTTCGATCTGTCGCTCGAGCAATCCCGTGCCGGCCAATGGCGCTCGAACAGCCTGGCCCGCGCATCGATCCGTCTGCGCTCGTGGTCGAAGACCGCAGTCGGCGAAACGCGCTTCGATCGCACGCCGATCTCGAACGTTTTCCGCGCGAACAACATCGATCCGATGCGCGAACTCACACGCGCGGTCCTCGCTCCCGATCAGACCTTCGTGGACTTGTCGGCCTCGCCGATGCTGTACGTGTTCAGCGGAGCGCGTTCGCCGCATTGGTGCAATCACGCCATCGTCTTGCAGGGCGATCGCTTGCAAAAGCGCTTCTTGGCCGAACTGGAGAGTCAGCGCGCACCCCTGCTCGTCTTGCAACAGGAATTCGACATGGCCGTCGCCGCCGGGATGACGGCCGACGTCGCGATCGATCGAATCCCGCTGCACTTGTGGCACGCGCGGTTGTTCGACGAGCTGATGTCGCGCGCGCAGCCGTTCACGATGGCCGGACGCTGGCAAGTGTGGGCACGAGACGATTGGGCGCCGACGCGCGATTGGGGGCCAGTCGGTGAGCAACTCGGTGACGTGCCGATCGGTGCGGGCTCGAGCGTGTTCGACATCGAGGCCGGTGAGACGCTTTCGCTCGCCGCGAGCGGTGAGGCGACGCGGGCCGGGCTCTTCAACGTGCGCTTCAAGACTCGAAACAACGCGTACGAGGACACGCTCGAGCGTGCGGTCACATGGCCGGTCGATGCGCAGTTCGAGCTCGTCGACTTGGCGACAGTGACCCGCGCGACGCGTGTCACGGTCGAGAGTGCGTCCGCGAGCGGCGGCCTCGTCCTCGAGCAGGTCCGCGCACGGCGCACGGTCGACTCGGCTCGCGCTGCCGTCGCCTTGCGTGCAGCGACTCCGATCGACACCGAACTCGGCGCCACGCCGCGGTTGTGGGGCACGTTGGATCGCACGCCGCGTATCACAGCGACGCTCGTGACCGCGCTCGGTGCGCCGGTGCGCACGCTGGCAGCCGGCCGATCGGAACGCTTCGCCTGCGCGCCTCGAGCGCGATCCGAGCGCAGCGTGCTCGTCGAAATCACACTCTCGAACCCCACTTCGAGCGCGCACGCCGTGATCGTCCGCTACGGCGTCGGCGACCTGGTCGGCGGCTCGTTCCGGTTCGACGTGGCCCAGGACCCACGACCCACCGAATACGTGTTTCGCCCGGGAATGCAGGCGAATTGGCACACGCGGCCCAATGCTTGGATCGAGATCGAAAGTTCGGGCGCCGACCTCGAACTGCACGCTCTGCGCTTGTGCGCGAACGATTGAGCCGACGCTCCATTCGATCCTTGCAACACTTGCTCGACCGAGACACCTTGGCGACTGCGCACTGCTCCCGATGACACTCGTTTCGAACTATCTCGTTTCCGTCGTCGTGCCGTTGCGCGACGACGCGGACATCCTGAAGACGTTCGCCGAAGAGCTCGTCCGAGTCGTCCGCGCACGCTGGCAGAACTACGAGATCGTTCTTGTCGACGACGGTTCGCGCGATGGGACGAAGCCCGTCGTCGACGATTTGCTGATGCGTCACGAATGTGTGCGCTACTTGCGTTTGTCGCGGCCGTTCGGCGTCGAGATCGCGATTTCCGCCGGCCTGGACACCGTGATCGGTGACGTGGTCGTCGTGCTGCAACCGGAATTCGACCCGCCCGACATGGTGCCGAAGTTCGTCGACGAGGCGCGGCGCACGAACGGCATCGTGTTCGGTGTGCGCTCGAGCGATCGGCGAGAGAGCACGCTGTATGCGCTCGGTCGACGCGTGTTCAACGCGATCTTGCGGCGACTCTTGCGCATCGACATGCCGGATCGCGCGACGCTTTTCCTGTCGATGACGCGTCAAGCGATGAACGCCGTCGGACAGATCAAGGACAAGGCACGAGCAGTGCGGCTGTTCGGGAACTACGTCGGATTTCCACACGTTTTCGTGGAGTACCGTCCGACCGATCGTCGTGCCGAACCGCGGCGACAAGGCGTTCGCGAGGGGATCGTGCGCGGCGTCGGCTTGATCGTGACGAATTCGACGCAGCCGTTGCGGTTGATGTCGGTCGTCGGCGCTGTGTTGTCGATGCTCAACGTTCTGTACGTGCTCTACATCGTCTCGATCTACGTCTTCAAGACGCGCGTGGCCGAAGGATGGACCACACTGTCCTTGCAGCACGCCGTCATGTTCGCGTTCCTCTTCGCGATCCTCGCCGTGCTGTGCGAGTACGTCGGACGCCTGCTGGAGGAAACGCGCGACCGACCGCTCTACTTCGTCGCCGAAGAGCGCTCGAGTTCGGTGATGATCCGCGACGAAGAGCGGCGCAACGTCGTGCGCGAATCGACGTGAGCGTCCCCGGCGTCGAGTACGTTCTTGCCGATCGAACGGCGGAAGTCCCGAGCTTTCACGTGCTCGAACTCGCTCCCAAGCGCTCGGAATTCGTCGTGTGCATTCCGGTCATCGACGAAGGCGAACGCATCGCGCGCGAGCTCGTGAAGCTGTCGTCGCTGGCATGCTCGATCGACGTCGTGATTGCCGACGGAGGTTCGCACGACGGTTCGCTCGCGGCAGCGCGACTCGCGAGTGCGAACGTCCGCGCACTCCTGACGAAGACCGGTCCGGGCAAGTTGTCGGCACAGATGCGCATGGCGATCGCGTGGGGGCTTGAGCAGGGTTACGCCGGGTTCGTGTTCGTCGACGGCAACGACAAGGACGACGTGGGCGCGATTCCGCGCTTCATCGAGAAGTTGGCGGGCGGGTTCGATCACGTGCAGGGTTCGCGCTACATCGCCGGCGGTCGCGGCGTGAACACGCCGTTCTTGCGACATTTCGGCGTGAAACTGCTGCACGCGCCGCTGATTTCGCGCGGAGCAGGCTTCCGCTACACGGACACCACGAACGGATTCCGCGGCTACAGTCGGCGTTTCTTGACGGATCCGCGCGTCGTGCCCTTGCGCGACGTGTTCCAGGCGTACGAGCTGCATTACTACTTGGCGATCCGTGCTGCGCGCTTGGGGTTTCGTGTGGTCGAGATCCCGGTCACGCGCACGTACCCGATCGGCGAGCGCGCACCGACGAAGATCAGCCCCTGGCGCGGCAACTGGCGCGTGTTCGCGACGCTCGTCAACGCTGTGCGCGGCCGCTACGATCCGCCGGTAACGTCATGACGAGTGCTCTCATCGGACACACGGGATTCGTCGGCGGCAATCTCGCGTCGCAGCAGAGCTTCGACGCGCAGTACAACTCGTCGAACATCGAAGAGATCGCCGGCCGCAGTTTCGATCTCGTCGTGTGCGCCGGCGCTCCGGGTGCGAAATGGCTCGCCAATCAGGATCCGGAGGGCGATCGAGCGGCGATCGAGCGCTTGATGCGCACGTTGCAGCGCGTGTCCGCTGCCCGCTTTGTTCTCATTTCGACCGTCGACGTGTTCGCGCATGCGGTCGGTGTGGACGAGACGACGCGGGTCGACGTCGATCGAGGTTCGCCGTACGGACGGCACCGTCGCGAACTCGAGCAGTTGGTCGAAAGTCACTTCGCGAATGTGCTCGTCGTGCGACTGCCGGGCCTGTTCGGTCACGGCCTGAAGAAGAACGTGATCTTCGATTTCCTGCACGAAAATAGGCTCGATCGTGTGCCCTCGGACGGCGTGTTCCAGTTCTACGACCTCGCTCAGATCACGCGCGACATCGAGCGCTGTCTCGCAGCGGCAGTCCCACTCGTGCACTTCGCCACGGAACCCGTGAGCGTCGCCGACGTGGCGCGCGTCGCATTCGGACGCGAGTTCACGAATCGGCTCGATACACCTGCGCCGCGCTACGACATCCGGACGATTCACGCGCGCCACTTCGGTCGCGCAGGCAACTACATCGCGACGAAGGACGAGACACTCGAGCGTATCGGCGCTTTTGTCCGCGGGGTACGCTCGTGAAGATCTCCATCTCGAACATCGCCTGGCGTGCCGACGAGGAAAGCGCCGTCGCCGACCTCTTGTGCTCGAAAGGCGTCACGGCCGTCGAAGTCGCGCCGTCGAAGGTGTCGCGCTCTCCTGCGACGGCTTCCGACGACGAGATCCATCGCTATCGCGCGTTCTGGAACGAGCGCGGCATCGAAATCGTCGCCATGCAAGCGCTGCTCTTCGGAACCGACGGTCTCGCGCTCTTCGGCGCGGAGCATACGCGGCGCACGATGTTCGATCACCTGGCGCGCGTCGTGCGCATGGGCGGCTTTCTCGGCGCGCGCACGCTCGTATTCGGCTCGCCGAAGAATCGTCTGGTCGGAACGCTCGCGACGGATCGGATCGACGCGATTGCGCTGCCGTGGTTTCGTGATCTCGGCGCAATCGCCGCGCAACACGGAACGTGCGTGTGTATCGAGCCGAATCCGCCAGCGTACGGAGCCGATTGGATCGTGAACGCGCATCAAGCGCTCGCGTTCGTCGAGCGCGTGGATCATCCGGGAATCGGCGCGCACCTCGACGCCGGCGCACTGCACATGGCCGGCGAAGGCGCCGCCGAAATTCGATCGGCGAGTCCTCGATTGAAACACTTCCACGCCAGCGAGCCGGATTTGGTTCCGCTCACGGCGAACAGCGTCGTGTCGCACGCCGCGTACGCGGCCGCGTTGCGCGAAGTGCGCTATGCCGGGCACGTTTCGATCGAGATGCGCTCGGGTGCGAGCGGAGAGTCGAATCTGCCGCGCGTCGAGGCGGCGATCGATCTTGCTCTCGCCGTGTACGGATCGTGAGCGCGGGGGCTCGATTCGAGCCCGCGTCTCATTACCATGTCGGCATGAGACTCTCCGTCGCAGCACTCTTCGCCGCCCCCGTTCTCCTCACATGCGCTTCCGTCTCGACGAGTGCGCAGTCGCGCGTTCAAACGGCCGAGGCCGAACGCCTGCAACGCGACGTCGCGTGGCTCGCCGACGACGTGCGCGAAGGTCGCCGCGCCGGCACGTCGAAGGCGCTCGAAGCCGCGGACTTCATCGCCAAACGCTTCCGCGCGCTCGGTCTGGAGCCCGCTGGCAGCGTCGGTTTCCTCCAGGAATTCGACGTGCCGCTGGAAGCACGCGACGGAGGTCGTTCGGAAATCGCGGCGAGCGCGCGGAAAGACGGCGCTCTCGACGCGAACACCAAGTGGAACATGCAGCTTTCCGCCGGTACCGATCTCGTGCCGCTCTTTTGCTCCGACGGCGGGCCTGCGAAAGGTGATGCCGCCTTCGTCGCGTTCGCGATCGACGATGCGGCGCGCGGTCGCGACGACTTCGCGAACGTGACGTTGACCGGCAAGATCGCCGTGATGGTGCGCGGAGTGCCGAAGACGGCGCCGCAGAAACCGCAAAGCGCGCCGAGTGATGCAGCCGGTGCGACGACGCCCGCCGTCGCGCCGCACGACACCGCCACGGTCGCGAAGGGCGACGGCTGGGGCGGAGGCGGATTGATCTTCACGAAAGTGATGAATGCGAAACGACGAGGCGCTGTCGGCGTAATCTTGTTGCCGTCGGCGGACGACGAGGCCGCAGCGCTGCTCGCGTTCGGCGAAGGCGGAACGGCTCGTGCCGGCATTCCGTGCGCGATGATCACGTGGAAGGGCGCGCGCATCCTTTTCGGCGACGCGACGGTCGACGCGTGGCGCGGTGGGCTCGAAACAGCGAGTGCTGCGCCTGTGATCCAAGCGACATACACGATCGACTTGAAATCCGACGTCCTGCGCGAGCGCGGTCCGGCGCGCAACGTGCTCGCCAAATTGCGCGGGGCCGACGGATCGCGCACCGTCGTCGTCGGTGCGCACTACGACCACCTCGGGATGGGCGGACACGGTTCGCTTGCGGCGGGCGCTCACGCGATTCACAACGGCGCGGACGACAACGCGAGCGGAACGGCGGCCGTGCTCGAGATGGCGCGCATTCTCTCGACCGGCCCGCGACCGGCGTGCGACGTCGTGTTCGCGCTGTGGTCGGGCGAGGAATTGGGCCTGTTGGGCAGCGATTTCTGGTGCGAGCATCCGACGGTCGAACTCGCCGGCGTCAGCGCGAATTTGAATCTCGACATGGTTGGTCGCGCCGATTCGAACAAGCTGCAAGTGCTCGCGGCCGGCACTGCGACGCCCTTCGCGAGTTGGATGGACGAAGTCGGAAAGAACGCGGGCCTGGAGCTCGTCGTGAGCACGTCGAGCAACATGATGGGCGGCTCGAGCGATCACGCCACGTTTTTGAAGCGCAAGATTCCGGCACTCCATCTCTTCAGCGGTCTGCACGCCGACTACCACAAGCCGAGCGACGACACGGAGCGTTTCGAAGCACCGGGGACGGCGAAGGTGACGAATCTGAGCGTCGATTTGGTGCGCCGACTGTGCGCAGCGGGCAAGCTCGCGTACGTCGAACCCAAGGTCGATCCGAACGCGAAGGTGATCCAGTCCGGCTTCCGTTCGTGGTTCGGTTCGATCCCGAACTACGCGTGGGACAAAGGCGGCGTGATGATCGACGGCACGAGTGCCGGTAGCCCGGCCGAGCACGCAGGCTTCTTGAAGGGCGATGTGTTGATCGGGATCGGCGACATCAAGGTCACGACGATCGACGACTTCATGTTCGCGCTGCAAACGTACAAACCAGGCGACGTGGTGCTCGTGAAGTTCACGCGCGACGGCAAGGATCAGGAGACGCGCGTGACGCTGTCGACGCGCGGGCAGCAGTGACGAACGGGCGCTCTGGTCCGTGACGTCGCCACGCTGTGTTCACTCGCGCCCTTGCGCAGCGTTCATGGCCGCCCTTGCGCCGTGTTCACTGGGGACATTGCGCCGAGCTCATGGGCGCCCTTGCGCCGTGTTCACTGGCGCCCTTGCGCCGAGCTCATGGGCGCCACTGTGCTGAGCTCATGGGCGGCCCTTGCGCCGTGTTCACTGGGGACATTGCGCCGAGCTCATGGGCTCCCTTGCGCCGTGTTCACTGGCGCCCTTGCGCCACGTTCACTGGCGCCCTTGCGCCACGTTCACTGGCGCCATTGCGCCACGTTCATGGGCGCCATTGCGCCACGTTCATGGGCGCCATTGCGCCACGAACAAGTTCGTCTCGCCCGTCTTGCGACCGCCGCGATTGCTCGCGAACGCGACCCATTTGCCGTCGGGTGAGAACATCGGGAAGCCGTCGAACTCGGCGTCGTGCGTGATGCGCTCGAGATTCTTGCCGTCGACGTCGATCGCGTAGAGATCGAAGTTGCGACCGCGTGTCGCCGTGTCGGCGTGATTCGACGCGAAGATGATCCTCTTGTCGTCGGGGAAGAAGAACGGCGCGAAGTTGGCTTTACCGAGCTTCGTCACTTGGCGGCGCCCCGAACCGTCGGGATTGCACACCATGATCTCCATGTTCGACGGACGCACGAGCCACTGGGCGAGCAGTTTTTTGTAATCCTCGTGCTCGGCCGCTTCCTTGCCCGGCGTGAACGCAGTCGAGCGGAACACCAACGACTTGCCGTCGTGGCTGAAGTACGCGCCGCCGTCGTAACCGAGCTCGCGCGTGACTTGGCGCAAGTCGCTCCCGTCGAGCGCACACGTCCACAACTCCAGATCGCCTGAACGCGTCGACGTGAACACGATGCGATCGCCGCGCGGAGAAACGGTGGCTTCGGCGTCGTAGCCCCACTCGTTGGTCAACGCTTTTTCGCGACCGGTAGCGAGATCGTGCACGTAAATGTCGTACTCGCTGTGCACGCCCCACACGTAGCCTTTCGACATGTCGATCTTGGGCGGACAATCGCGCATGAACGCGTGCGTCGACGCGTACAGCACCGACTTGTCGCCGGGCATGAAGTACGAGCACGTCGTGACGCCCGCGCCGTTCGAAACCGAATCGACGCCGCCCGGACGCGTCACCAGGATGCGATCGCACGCCGAGCCGTCGACGGTCGCTTGGAACACCAATCGATCGCCCGCGAACGACCAATAACCTTCGGCCGCGTTCTCGACGCCGGTCGTGACTTTGAAGAGGTGCGCGAAGCGTGTTTCGCCGGGACGGATCAGCTCGTCGCAGGCGGCCGCTCCCGCGATCGGCACGGGCAGCGCGGCAACCGGCGCCAGCGTGTGCGCAACCGACGGAAGGACGTCGTTCGGCGCACGCGACTCCTCGCTCACGCGGCACGCGGCGAAGACGAGTGAGAGGGGAACGACGAGAGCAATGTTCACGGTCATCGAGAGGGATCCTTCGTGGACTTCGATTTCACGGGCGGAACCGGATCGTGGCCGCCCTTGCAAAACGGATGACAACGCGCGATGCGCAGAATCGCAAGCATCGATCCGCGCGGAATGCCGTGAGCTTCGACGGCCTCGATCGCATATTGACTGCACGTCGGGCTGAAGCGGCACATCGGCGGCTTCAGAGGAGACAGGAATCTTCGATAAAAACGCAGCGGGGCCGTGGCCCACGCTCGCAGGCCGCTCACGCGTTCTCGCCTTCCGGCGTCGACGTTTTGGCCGCCGACGTTTCCGCCGCCGACTTTTCTTGCGCTCGCCGCGCGGCTTTTTTCGCCATGCCGACGAGTTCTAGGCAAGTGTCCATCAGCTTCGGCTCCAGTTTGGGCGCCGCGGCGATCAAGACGAGATCGAATCCCACGGGCAACTCGGCGTACGACAGTCGGAACGACTCGCGGAAGATGCGGCGCACGCGGTTGCGTTTGACAGCGCTCTTCCAAATGCTCTTGCCGATCGAAAGCCCGAGTCGTGAATGCGCGAGCCCGTTCGCGCGCGCGACGACGAGCACGATCGAACCGCGGGCGCGACTGCCCTGACGGAATGCGCGATCGAAATCGCCTTTGGCGACCATGCGTTTCTTCCGATCGAAGGCGAGAGGGCGGGGCACGAGGGGATGCGTCGGTTGTTCGAGGACGACGGGGCGCCTAGCATAGTGAGCGAGCGACCCTTTTTGCCCTCTCCGGAACCGGCTTGCCCCTTCAGCACCACCATTGGATCGACGGTCGCCCATACGACGCGACGAGCAGCGACGGTTTCGACGTCAGGATCGAGGGGACGCGCTCGAACGTCGGTCGCTGGCCGCGTGCCGGAGCGCCCGAACTCGACGCAGCGCTGGCCGCGTGCGCCAGAGACGAGCGCACGTGGAGCACACTTCCTGCGCGAGAGCGCCGCCGACGCTTGGAGCGTGCGCTGGACCAGTGGCTGGTCGATCGCGCGCGCGAAGAGGAGACGATCGCTGCCCTCGGATGCACGCCGCGCGAACTCGACCTGCTCATGCAGCGCGCAGCTCGCGACGTCGAGAAACTCTTCGAGGACGATTCGGGCTCAGTGAGCGCGCTCGATCCGAGCGCGGGCGGAGCGAACGTCGTGTTGCTCGAGTGGACGGAAGCGTTCAGCCGCACGGCGCAGTTGACTTTCGCCGGCTTGCTCGCGGGCCGCTCCGTCGTGCTCGTCTCGGATGCACGCACACCCATGATCGCCGACGGATTGGCTGCTGCTCTCGCGTGTTGCGCGAATGCTCCGACGGCGACGTTGCACGACGACGGTCGTACGGTGGTTCGCGCAGCGTTCGAGCACGATGGCGTCTCACGCGTGCACGTCGCTTCGACATCCGCAGCGTCCGCCGAAATGTCGGCGCGCACCGAACCCGCGCGCACGCTCGTGATCGAGCGTGGTTTCGGAGCAGGCGTCGAAATTGCACGGGAAAAGAAGCTCCATGGACGCTCGCTCTCGAACCGGAGCTTCGTCGTGCGCGCCGATCGCGATCTCGGCGAGCAGGCTCTGGACGTCGTCGCACTCGCCTTCGGCCGCCTCGACGCACTGTCGGGATTCGCACCGGGGCGCGTCGGGCGCGCGCTCGTGCCGACGCGCTGCTTCTCACGTTTCACCGCCGAGATCCTGGAGGCTCTCGCCGACGATCCCGACACCGGCGACCCGCTCGCGATCGCCCGCTCGCTCGGAGTCGCACAGATCGAGCGGGCTTTCGCTCTCGGTCACGACGAAGGCGCGACGGCGATCTTCACGGGAATCGAGGCCGCTGATCTCTCGTTTCCACTCGTGTTCACGAACGTGGAAGAGCGCATGAAGTTGGCGCGGTCGCAGCGTCCTGCGCCGTTTTTGTGCCTCATGCGCGTCGCGGACGAAACTCGCGCTCGCGAACTCGCGTCGCGAATCGATGTTTAGCGCGCCTAAACACGGTTTTTCGGAACGGTCTCGAGGGGTGGTGCGCGTGTAGGAGGAAGGGCACAATCTCGCGGTGGTTTTCGCCCGATAAAGTTCGGACGCACCCCACCGAGACCAGAGCCATGATCGATCCGAAGCACGTCCACGAAACACTCAAGCGCCATCAACTCGCCGACGGATTTTCCATGGTGCTCGATCTCGAGCGCTCGCACGGTTCGTGGCTCTACGACGCGCGCGAAAACGTCGAATACCTCGACTTTTTCACGTGTTTCGCGTCATGGCCGCTCGGCTACAACCACGCCGGGCTCCGCGAGCCGCGTTTCCTCGCCGCGCTGACGCAAGCAGCGCTGAACAATCCGTCGAACTCGGATCTCTACACGTCGCACATGGCCGAATTCGTCGAAACGTTCGCGACGAAGGTCACGCCGAAGGGCTTTCCCTACCACTTCTGGATCAGCGGCGGCGCGCTCGCGGTCGAGAACGCGATCAAGGTCGCGTTCGATTGGAAAGCTCACAAGATCGGACTCGACAAGCTCGGTGACGACGGTGCGTCGTTGTCCGTCTTGCACTTCCGCCAGGCGTTCCACGGTCGCTCCGGCTACACGATGAGCTTGACGAACACCGATCCGAAGAAGGTCGCGCTGTTCCCGAAGTTCGATTGGCCGCGCATCAGCAATCCGGCAGTCGAGTACGACCTCGACGGTCGCGTCGCGAACGACGTCGCTGCGCTCGAAGCTCAAGCGTGCGCGGAGATCGAAGCGGCTTTCAAGCGCTCGAAGAATCGCATCGCCGCGATCTTGATCGAGCCGATGCAGGGCGAAGGCGGCGACAATCACTTCCGCACGGAGTTCTTGCAGCGTTTGCGCAAGTTCGCCGACGACAACGAAGCGCTGCTGGTCTTCGACGAAGTGCAGACCGGTTTCTTCGGTTCCGGCAAGCCTTGGATGTGGCAGCACCACGACGTACGCCCCGATGTGGTCGCGTTCGGCAAGAAGACTCAAGTGTGCGGCATCTACGCCGGTCCGCGCGTCGACGAAGTGCCGGAGAACGTGTTTCACGTCGCCTCGCGCATCAATTCGACGTGGGGCGGCAGTCTGACGGACATGGTGCGCTGCCGGCGCTTCATCGAGTTGATCCTCGAGAACGACTACTGCGCCAACACGGCGAAGCAAGGCGCGCGCTTCATCGCCGGATTGCGCGCAACGGCCAAGTCACGCGGCGTGATCTCGAACGTGCGCGGCACAGGATCGCTCGTCGCGTTCACGCTCGACACGCCGGACGCGCGAGCGAAACTCTTGAACGACATGCGCTCGAAACAATTGCTCGCGCTGAATTCTGGCGAGCGCTCGATCCGTTTCCGCATGCCGCTCGTGGTGACCGAAGCTGAGATCGACACTGCCCTCGAGCGCATCTCGGCGTGTCTGCCCAGCGCGGCGCGGGCGCAATCCGTGCGCCTTTGAGCTCGCTAGGGGGCTGTAACGGCTGATTCGTCAGCAGGCTCCGCCCTCCGCCGTCGCCGGGCGGCGTCGCTACTCTGCGGCGTATCGATTCGGATACGCCGTCGTCGTCGCTTCTTGCCCGACAACGAATGAGAACGAATCCTGCTGGCGAATCAGCCGGTACAGTCCACTAGGTCGAGCTCGTGACCTTCCGAATGCGCAACTGACCGCACGCGGCATCGCTCTCGACGCCGCGCGACCAGCGGACCGTTGCAATGACGCGCGCGTTCTCGAGTGCGCCGCGGAACAGGTCGACTCCGACGGAATCGGGCCGACGAAAGGGGCTCTCTTCGACGGCGTTGAAAGGGATCAAGTTCACCGTGCAGCGCCGACCGCGCAGCAATTCGCCGAGGGCGCGTGCGTGCGCGGGCGTGTCGTTTTCTCCTCCGAGCACGACGTATTCGTACGTCACCTCGCGGCCCGTCTTCTCGAACCAATCATCCCCGGCCGCGACGATGTCGGCGATCGGCACACCCTTCATCGCGGGCACGAGTCGATCGCGTTGCTCTTGGATCGCGGAGTGCAACGAGATCGCCAATTGGAAGCGCGGTTTCAGCGGCGCGAGCTTTCTCAGACGTTCAGGAAATCCGACGGTCGACACCGTGATCTTGCGCGAGCCCAAACCCATTTCATCGTGCACGACGTCGAGCGCGCGCGCCAGGTTCGCGTAGTTCAGGAGCGGCTCGCCCATGCCCATCACGACGGAACGTCCGAGCTTGCCGATCGCGGCGCCGCGCACGTATTGCTCGAGGATTTCGTGACTCGCCAGGTTGCGCATCAAACCGAGTTGTCCGGATGCGCAGAACGGGCAACCTACGGGACAGCCAATCTGCGTCGACACGCACAACGTCGCGCCAGGTTCCGCGTCGCCCGGCTCGACGTTCGAGTACAGACTCGGCATGTGCACGGTCTCGACCGAGGCGTCGCGATCGCTCGAACGCTGAAATTCGATCAGGAGCTTCGTCGTTTGATCTCGCGCGACGCTGCGCGTCACTTCGCGGCCGGCGAGCAACGGGATTTCGTCGGCGAGTCGTTCGCGCAAGCTCTTGGGCAACGACGTCATTGCGTCGTACGCGAAGAGACTCTTCACGAGCACGTTTTCGCGCACGACCCGCGCATGGAACGGTTTCCCGCCCAGTTCCACGACGCGCGCTTCGAATTCAGGAGGAGTGAACGCGAGCAGCGTTTTTTTCGGCAGCGCGCGAGGCTCGGTGTTCACATTTGGATCGCCCGCGTCCATCACGTGGCCGCCGCGAGTGCGCGCCGCAAGGATTCGGCGACTTCGAGAGCGACCCGGCGTGCATCGCTCAAAGACGGCGGGTTCGCGCCGCCGACGGCACGGTGGCCGCCGCCGCCGTAGCGCTCCATGATCTCGCCGATGTGCGCGCCGCTCTTCGGCGGATTCCAGGGATTTTCCCCGGCTGAAACGTGGAATCCGGCGCGTGTGGGAATGACGCCGACGAGGTAGCTCGCGTCGGGATGGTGGTAGAACGCGGCGAAGCGCTCGCGACGGATTTGGTTCGAGCTCGCGTCGAAGTGCACGACGCCGGACTTCTTCGACAACACGGTCGGCGGGAATTGTTCGAGCGCCTTGTCGCGATTCTTCGAAGCGCGCACGTGTGCCTTTTCGACGTCAGGGCGAGCTGCGGTCGCAGTCAAATCACCGGTCGTCATCGAGTCGACCAGTTGATCGCACCAATCGATGCTGGGCGCGACCGTCAGAGCGCGCGCGATGCGCAACGCCGGATCTTCTCCGAACAACGCTTGCTCGACGTTCGTATAGCGAGCTGCGTCGATGATGTCCGACCAGCGCGACATCTCTTCGAAGCGCGGCGGCGCGACGTAGTTCCAATGTTCGCGAGCGTGCCGGAGGATCAAGGGCGGGCACGAGGGCGACGTCTCGTCCCACTGCCAACGATCCGAGGGCTTGTACTGGGCGCGCAACGCCTCCGTGAGGAACGTGGTCGGATGGTGATCGAACCAGTACTCGGCGCGCGGATGGAAATGGAAATCGACGATCGCAAAACGCTGACCCGACTGAAAGTTCTCCCAGTCGTCGCGCTGGTCGTAATTGACGCTCTTCCACGTCGGCTGCTCGGAGCGTTTCTCGCGCAGGATCGAGGCGAGCACCGCTGCCGAAACCATGCCGTCGAAATCGCGGTGGTAGTGAATGCAGAGGGGATCGGACATGGCAACCGGAGAGGATATCCGGATCGACCCTCGACTTTCACGGCTCGAACGCGGCATCTCTGGCGAAGTCGCGCGCGCGAAGCCAACATCGGGGCCCATGAATGTCGCTGTGCGCCTCGCCTGTGTGTTTTTCCTCCTGTGTGGGACGACCGGATCGGCCCGCGGCGGCGACGGAGTCGATTTCGCGCAGAAGTGGTTCGAGGTCGGTGCGGCCGCTGAAAAATTGGGCCAGATCGACGAAGCCAAGGCGGCGTACGTGCGCGTGCTCGAGCGCGAACCACGGCACTTGCTCGCGCTGGTCGCTCTCACGCGACTTGACCGCGCGGCGCAGCGCACGGACGAAGCTCTCGATTGGGCCGGGCGCTTCTTGGGACTGTGGCGCTGGCTCGATGATCGTCCGGCGCATCTCGTCGAGGCGCAGAAGGAGCTCGCGGCGTTCGCGCTCGAAGCCGATCCGCAGCGCAAGCGTGCCGACCTACTGCGCCGCGATTACGTCACGAAGTTGTTGAAGCTCGCCAACGAACAGCTCGACGATTACGCGTTCCACTCAGGGCGTGCGATGCTGCTCGAAGCGCAGGCGACCGATCCCGAACATCCTGAGCTCGCAGCGGGACTCGCGCGCATCCAGAAAGAGGGAGGCAACGATCTTGCGGTCGCGGACGAAGGTGGCGGTGTCGATCCGCTCGCCGGTGTCACGCCGGAATGGGTCGCTGCGAACGATCCGAAGCACGTCGATTGGGACAAGGCGTGGACGCTCGAGACCGAGCACTACAAGATCAAGACGAACGCTGGCTACCGCGTGTTGAAGACGACGGCGCGCGCGATGGAACAGGTGCAGGTCTTCTACCGCATCTTCCATCAGTACAAGACGCGTGGCGAATCGATCCCGGTCGCGAACGTGCTCATCTTCAAGAATGCCGAGGAATACAAGACGCTCGGCAATCAACCGGTCGAGTGGGCCGCCGGTCACTGGGACGGACAAAATGTCGTCACGTACGACTCGCGCTCGGGCGGCGAAGGCGGACTGGCCGGCATGCTCGACACGCTCTTCCACGAAGCGAGTCACCAGTTCACGACGCTCGCCGGCGGATCGGGCGTGCCGTCGTGGCTCAACGAAGGGATGGCTTCGTTCTTCGAAGGCACGAACCTCCTGTCGAACGGAAAACTCGACTGGAATCTCGTCGTTCCCGGGCGTTTGTACCCGCTGCTCGACGATCTGCGCTCTGCGACGCCGCACGTTCTCGCCGACGTGATCGAAGGGAAGGTCGAAGACTACCGCGTCAACTATCCGTTTGGTTGGGGGATCGTCTACTACCTCTACAACGCCGAGGACGCGAGCGGGCGCTTGCTCTACCGACCCGCGCTGAAGGAGTACTTCCAAGGCTACGGCGGTGAGAAACATCTCGAGCGCTTCGTCGAGTTCTTCGTCACGAAACCGAAGGTCGAAGGCGTCGCATCGATCCAGGATTTTGAGAAGCGCTTCAAGGAGTACGTGTTCGCGCTGGAGGCCGTGGACAAAGGTCAAGTCGACGTGGGGCGCACTTTCGAGGAGCGCGGCGACAAGCAGTTGAAGCGCGGGGATCTGGCGCGCGCGGTCGAGTTCTACGGTCGCGCGCTCGAACGCGATCCCGACCATCCCGACGTGCTGTGGAAACTGGCGGGTGTGCTCGAAAAGACGAATGCGACCGATCGTGCGGCGGGCATGTTGCGCCGTTGGATCGCGGTGACGACGCCGGCTGCGGGCGAGCCGGACGTGAATGCGGCGCGGCGAGCGGAGGCCGAAGCGCGCATCCTGAAAGACGACACGAGCGCCAAACGCTTGGCGGAACTGCGTGTGAAGTTCCACGGTGACGCGCTCGCGCTCGCGAAGGATTACGACAAGGCTGGCTTCCCTAGGCTCGCCTTGCGCACGCTGCGCGGACCCGCGATCGCGACGCCACCTTCGGTCGAAGCGCGCGCACTCTATTTCGCCATCTCGGATCGTTCGATGGTGTCGCTCGAGACGTGGCGCTTGTTGTTCGACGAGCGCACGTTGAGCGGTTTCTACGGCGAGGGTGATTCCGATTTCAAAGTGGAGGACGGCGTCATCACCGCGAAGGTGACTGCGGACGGTGACAAGGGGAAAGAGGACGGCGACGCCCAGCGACCCGCGACCGGTGGATCGGACTCGCGCTCGAAACCAGCAGAAAAAGCCCGTGATTTCGTGTTCCGGCGACTTTTCGTCGACGCCGAACCGTCGGGCGATTGGTCGCTGCAAGCGGATGTGAAAATCGAAGCGGGCGGCAGGCTCGGCGGACTGTGCTTCGGCAAGAAGAAGGACGATCTCTTCCACGGGATCGCGCTCCTGCCAGAGGGCTACGTCGATCTGGGCACGTTCGGCACGTCGCCGAAGACGCTCGTGCGCGTCAAGCATGCGCTCGCTCCGGGTTGGCATCGCGTAACGATGGAAGTCGCCGGTACGCGGTTGGTCGCGAGTGTCGACGGCAATCGAGTGATCGAGTTCGAATTCAGTTCGCGTGGAGAATTGCGCGGCGATTTCGGTCTGCTCGCGGGGCTCGGCCAAGCCAAGTTCAAAGAGATCAAACTGCTGGAGTTCGATCCGAACCTGCCGCGTCGCACCGCGATCGGTCGACGCAAAGCGGTGTCGGACGCGGTGGCGGAAGCGAGTGCGCCGCTCGCTCGCGCAGAGAACGGCCTCGTCGCGTTTCGCGAGGGCGCACCGCCCTTACTGCACGTTGCCGAATGGATCGGAGCGAAACCCGAGCATGGCGCTGATCTCGAACAGATGCGCGGATGGCCGCTCGTGCTCGCGTTCTGGACCACCGATCAAGAACGCCAAGTGCCGCTGTTGCCGGCGCTCCAAAAATTGGCCGAGACGCACGCCGGCCTGCAGATCCCGATCGTCCTCGTGTCGAACGAACCCGGCGAGAAAGTACGTGAATACGTGAAGGCGAATCCGGTCGCGTTTCCGATCGCGATCGACGATCAGCACAAGACCTACGGCGACTACGCGATCTCGAAAGTGCAGCTGCCGCACGTCAAGTTGATCGGTGCCGACGGTCGCGTCGTGTGGGAGGGCAATCCCGACTACAAGTCCGAGTTCGGTTCGTATTTGGACGAGCCGATGGCCGAGTTGGTGGCGAAGTCGCGACTGAAAGAACTCTTGGATGCGACGCCGGCGCTCGAACGAGCGGACGAAGCGTTTCGTCGCGGCAACTTCAAAGCGGCCGCCGACGAGTGGCGCAAAGTGGCCGCGATCGAGACGCCGAACGAGCGCGTCTTGCGAGCCAAACGTGGGCTCGCGCGGATCGAGGATGAAAGTCGTGCGCGATTGGAAAAAGCCGAAGCACTCGCCAAAGAGAAACGCGTGTTGCAAGCCGCCAAGGTGTACGAGGAAGCGAGTACCGCGCTGGCGGGCTTCGAGTTGGGTGACACGGCGAAGCAGGCTCTAGCCGCGCTGGTGAAGTCGAAGCTTTACGTGATGGCGAAGGGGATCGACAACTTGCTCAAGAGTGCCGAGAAGAATGTCGCGGCGAAGAAGTTCGACGAGGCGAGAGCGACGCTCGAAAGGGTGACGAGCAAGTTGACAGCCGACAGCGATCCGAGCTTGCAAGAACGTGTCGATGTGCTGACTGCGCAGATGGCGCGGTGAACTTCATTCCACGCTGATCAGGACCGGAACAACGCGAAGTGGGAGTAACGAACCGTCCGCAGTTCTTAGCTGATTTTCACCGGTATATTAGATCAGGGCACGAACTGCACCGACAACCCGTTCGAGAGGTTGTTGGTGATGCCGCACGGCGATGAGACGTCGCGGTACCAGCATTGGAAGTTGCGCGTTTGACCGGCGCTGATGGGGCCGAGTCGGCCGAGGAATTGCGACTGAGCGACGATGCCGGGGGGCCGGACGACGACGCCGTCTGCGTCGGCGAATTGCACGCTGAGTCGGTGCAGGCCAGTGGATCCACCGAGTGTGACGAGTTGTCCGCTGCCGAGCGGGATGGACGCTTGTGACCCGTCCATGAACATCAGTGTCGCTGTGAATGGGGGCACGTTGCGGACTTCGAGCGTCAGGTCGTCTGTCGCGACACTGCCCGATCCGGATGCCTGCAAGATCGCACCCTTTCCAGTCGCGTTGACGCACCCGCCGTGATTGTCGGTGTTGCCGCAAGGCGCAGCCGATGCGCACGATCCGTATTGAATGGCCGTCGGTGCGAGATCGAAGAAGTACACGGCGCCCGCGTTGCAAGTCGAAACGCCCCCGCACACGTCGTCTTCGCCCACAGCACCGACGACGAGTGTCGCGCCGGCGATGTCGGCCCAATAGCCGAAGTAGTGACCGAAATGTGGATCGTTCGGCATGACCTTGGCTGTCTGCGTCCAGACGCCGTTGAGCTTGCGGAAGACGAAGGAGGCACCGCTGATTTGTCCCGTGTCGTCGTCGCCTACCGAGGAGCAGATGGCCACGTCGCCTCTGAGGCTGCGCAAGGAGAACCCATCCTCGAGTTGGATGTCGTTCGTCGTAAAGACTTGAGTTTCCGACCATACGCCGGACACGGCCTCGAAAACGTGCACTCTCCCTCCGCGGATCGTGGCAGCCGTGTTCTCAACCTCGGAAGAAGCCATGATGGTCGAACCGGAGATCCCGACACTCCCTCCGAAGTATCCAGGCACAGGTATATTGGTTCCGAGTAGCGTCTGCTGGAACTGCCATACACCCTGAACGTTGCGCTTGAAGACGGTGACCGAGCCAGTCCCTTGGTCGAACAACGAACTGACCACACAAGTGTCGCCCTCGATCGCCACGTGGCTGCCGAACGAATCGTTCGAACTCAAGCCGGGTGGCTGCAACAGGGCGACTTGATTCCAAGTCGAGCTGTTGCGCTCGTAGATGTAGGCGGCGCCGCAATCGCTGCCGAACCCCGAGGCGAACCAGGTACCGACGACGATGCGATCGCCGGAGATGGCAACTGCATTGCCGTACTGACCATCGTTGAACGGTATGGAGGGGACGAGCTTCTGACGCTCGAACCAGGTGGTTCCTACTCGCTCGAAAACGTAGGCCGCCCCACATCGAACCGACGTGAGGCCTGCACTACCCTTCGCACCGATAACCGCGAAGTTGCCTGACATCGCGACTGACCAGCCGAAGGAGTCAGCGCTCTGCCCCACGCTTGCGACCAGGACCTGTGTCTCGGCCCAAGCGCCGTTCGCAAAACGGAAGGAATGAACCGCGCCCGCATTCAGGGCCAGCGAGTCACTTCCCACGGCGCTAATTAGACACCACTCGCCTTCAATCACGCACCGTCCGCCGAAATGTCGGCGCTCGTCCCGTTGCCCGCGAAGAGCTTCTGTACTTGTCGCTGAGCATTCGCATCCGGAACGACGAGCAGAGTCAGCACCAGCCACTGCGCAAGGATTCGTAGATTGAAATGGTTCATGCTCCGGACCTCCAGGCAATTCGTGCTCCCACCTTTATCCTACACCTCGCCGCCGGCTCTGTTCGGATCGAGTTCCGAGCGAGCAGTGCGGAAACGATTGAGATATCGCTGGCTTCCGCCCGCGATATCCCATGCCGACTCAACTAGGGTTTCCAGCGCACGATGGCCGAGCCCGTCAGGTTCTGGCGGGCTCCCGTCATGTAGATGTAGCCACCGGGCGTGACGTACATGTTCACAATGTGGGCATCGGTCTGGCTCTTCGGCTCCAACCACTTGGGGCCGCCCGTAAAGCGCTAGAGCCGTCCGCACTCGCCTCCTGCCCAAAGATCTCCATTGGGGGTGACAGCAATCTGGTTCAGGGGATAGGCCGGGCCCAGACCGTCTCCGACGACGCACGCGGTAGCGTTGGTCGGCGAGTTGATCTCGGTGAAAGCTGCGAACGCTCCACCCGTATACGTAGAGCTCAACACGAAGCCTGTACGAATTCCGCTGACGATCTTCATTCCGACCGCGTACGCCGTCGTGCCTTGGATCGTCACATCGGCGAGCGCCACGAACCCAGTGGGTAGGGTGATCGCTGACACGCTGGGAACCGTACCGGTCGCGGTGAGCATGACCGCGACCGCAGTGTGCGTCGATGTATGTGTCCCGACTGCAACGAGTTCTCCAGAGCTCTTCGCGGCGATGGAGAAGAAGAGGATGCTGGTGGCCGCAGATGTCGTATCGACCTGACTCCACGTCGCTCCGCTATCGACTGAGCGGACGATGAGCCCGCCTTCGCCGCAGGCCCAATAGATGTTGTTGCCGGAGGAGTCGGATCCAGCCCAAACGACATCGAGGAGCTTTTGATTCTGAGCGGATGTGCTGAAGTTGAGAGCTAGCGCTTCTTCCCAATGGATTGACGCTCCGACGCCCGCTCTGCGCAGGATCTTGGGAAGCCCGATGAGGCTCGTTCCATTTTGCTGCATGCCCGGAGTCGTGATCAGTTGGCGGTAATCAGGCTCCCCAACGGCTACGCCACCTCCTTGAAATTGGTCTGCACCGGGGGCCATTGCGATGGAATTGCAGGATCCTGTTCCGTCGTATGGTTCGGTTGTCTCTCTTGTCCAATTGAGCCCGCCGTCGTTGGTCCTGGAGATCACATCCATCTGCCCGGTCCTCCACCCTCGCGCATCAGTGGTGAACGACGTCGCCCGCAGTCTCCACCACGTCGACGGCATCGTCTCCGTCCAATTCTCCGGAGACTGGTTCGGAGGAGTCGTCGGATTCGGTTCCGCGATCGCCGAGTCCGTCACTCGGCCCCACCCACCTTGTCCCACGATCATCGCGTTCCCCGCTGTAATCGAGCTGTTCGCACCCTTCTCACACGCTGCGCCGTTCATCGCGTTAGGGCAAGCCGCATCGTCCATGTTCATGAAGTTGCTCGAATACGAGCTCCTATCGACCCACACACCGTTCGACTGCCTCACGACGTGCTGACCTCCATACCCCGCACCGACCCCTGTCCCATCCGGAAACAGTGCGACGCCGTGGAGAGTCCAGAAGAACTTGTGGCGCCAGTAGCGATCAGGAGACCCGTAGTTCGCCTTGTAGTTCTCTGAGTTTTCGCAGAAGGCCGGGTTGACCTCGCACTCATGGCATTCGCGCTTCCACTGGGCGATCCCAACGCGAAAACCCAACACGCCGAGTGACGTGAACGAGCATGGAGATCCGCCGTCCTGCGCCGGACCCGTGCACTGCGGATGCCCGGGTTTCTTACTCCAACGAGCGCGTGCGCTTCACACGCAGGCGCTGCCCCTCACGCACTCTCACGCTGCTCTTCGTCGTCGATCGACGCCAGCGGACGTTCCACATCAGGAACCGTATCGCCCGTGATCCCGCGCGCCAGCGTCTTCGTCTTGCGCACGATGTCGGCATCGACGACGAACTTCGTTTGATCCTTGCGCGAGGGGAGCTCGTAGAGGAGATCGAGCAGCATGTCTTCGACAATGGCGCGCAAAGCACGCACGCCCGTCTCGCGCTCGAGCGCCATGTCCGCAATCGCTTCGAGCCCGTCCGCCGTCACGAACAATTCCTTGCCGTTCATCTCGAACAGCATCTGGAATTGGCGCACGAGCGCATTCTTCGGCTCGGTCAAAATGCGCACGAGCGCCCCACGATCGAGCGTGTCGAGCGTCGCCACCACCGGCAGGCGTCCGACGAACTCGGGAATCATCCCGAACTCGATCAAATCTCGCGGGATGAGGTAGCGGATGAACTCGTCACGCGCGCCCTTCTCGCCGACCTTCGGCAGACGCGTCGGATCGAGCGCAGTGCCCGTCTTCTTCGCCATGTCGTGAACCAACTCGGTCGCATTCTGCTGACGACCGAATCCGATCACGTCGCGGCCGACGCGGCGCGCGATGATCTCTTCGATCGAGCTGAACGTGCCGCCCACGATGAACAGGATGTTCGTCGTGTCGATCTGGATGTAGGCCTGCTCGGGATGCTTGCGCCCGCCTTGCGGCGGCACATTCGCGACAGTGCCTTCCAAGATCTTCAACAGCGCTTGCTGCACGCCCTCGCCCGACACGTCGCGCGTGATCGAGACGTTGCTCGTCGTGCGCGCGATCTTGTCGATCTCGTCGATGTAGACGATGCCTTGTTGGGCACGCTCGACGTCGAAGTCGCAGTTCTGCAGCAGCTTGAGCAGGATGTTCTCGACGTCTTCGCCGACGTAACCCGCCTCGGTCAACGTCGTCGCATCCGCCATCGCGAACGGCACGTCGAGCAATTTCGCCAGCGTGCGCGCGAGCAACGTCTTGCCCGATCCCGTCGGCCCGACGAGGAGCACGTTGCTCTTCTCGATGTCGACGTCGCCCGACAAACTCGGGTTGCGCGCTTGATGCCGCAGGCGGTTGTAGTGGTTGTAGACCGCGACCGAGAGCACCTTCTTGGCGCGCTGTTGTCCGATCACGTATTCGTCGAGTCGTCGCGAGAGCTCGATCGGAGTCGGCAGTCGCCGCGTGCTGTCCGTACCGACGCCGGCGCGCCGCGCAGCCGCAGTCCCACTTGTCGCCGGTGCCGCCGCACCCTTCTCACGCGTCGCTGCGTCAGGCGCTCGGCGTTGTTCTTCCTGCAGGATCGAGTTGCAGATCTCGATGCACTCGTTGCAGATGTAAACGCCGGGCGGACCGGCGATGAGCGACGCCACGTGATGGCGTCGCTTTTCGCAAAACGTGCAACGTTCGACGTGACGTCCGCGCCCGGTGGATGAGGTCATGATCCCCCGATTCTAAACCGACCGGGCCCGCTTCGGGCTACTTCGGCTGCGTTTCCGGGTCGGACTTGGTGATGACGTGGTCGATCAGCCCGAAAGTCTTGGCTTCCGCCGAAGACATGAAATTGTCGCGATCGCAGGCCTTGCTGACTTCCTTCGGGGTGCGCCCGCAGTGCTTCGCGAGGATCTCCTCGAGCGCGTTTTTCATTTTCAGGATCTCCTTGACCTGGATCTCCATGTCGAGCGCAGTGCCCTGCGTGCCGCCCCACGGCTGGTGGATCATGACGCGGCTGTGCGGCAACGCGAAGCGCTTGCCCGCGGCCCCGCCAGCGAGGAGAACCGCGCCCATCGACGCGGCTTGACCGACGCAGTAGGTCTGAATCTGCGGCTCGATCAACTGCATCGTGTCGTAGATCGCGAGTCCGGCCGTGACCGAACCACCCGGCGAGTTGATGTACATCTTGATGTCCTGGTTGCGACCAGAACGATCGAGGTAGAGCAGCTGACCGACGACGTAGTCGGCGACCAAGTCGTCGATCTGCGTGCCGATGAAGACGATCCGGTCCTCGAGCAGACGCGAGAAGACGTCGTACTGTTTGATGTACGCGCCGCTCTTCTCGATGATCGTGGGGAAGATGCCTTGGGGGATCGGGTCACGGTACATCATGAGGGCTTGGTTCTCGAAAGGGCTTCGAACAGGGGGCGTTCGGTTCGGCGCGCGAGGGATGTCGCGCGCCAGGTGACTCTTGTTGGGATGGATCGGATCTTGGGACGCTCGAACCCAAGTTCCAGGTCGAGTGTGCCGCTCGGAGTCGGCAAACTCTTCCGACTTCGAGCAAATCTCTACGCCGGAGTCGTGATCTTGGCGTTCTCGCGCAGGAAGCCGCGGACCTTGCGCTCGAGCAACTCGACCGCCATCTGATCGAAGAGGCGCTTCTCTTGGTAGTACTTGCGCACCTCGTCGATGTTCGTGCGGTTGCGATCGGCGATCGACTTGAGTTCCGCTTCCATGTCTTCGCGCGTGACGAGCAGTTTTTCCTTCTCGCCGATGGTCTGGATCAGGAACAGCGCACGCAGACCTTTTTCAGCCTTCTCGCGCGCTTCGCCTTGGTAGGCCGTCGCCGCGGCTTCGATCTGCGCGTCGTTGGCGCCTTGTTCTTTGATCTGCGCTTTGTAGGCCTCGGTGCGCGCGCGCGATTGTTCGTCGACCATCATGGTCGGCAGTTCGAAGGCGTGCTTTTCGAGCAACCTCTCGAGGATCGCACTCTCGACGCGAGCGTTCTCTTGATTCTGCTTGGCGATCTCGAGCTGACCGCGCACGTTCGTGAGCATCTTCTCGCGCGTTTCGGCGCCGAAGAGCTTCATGAGTTCGTCTTCTGTCGGCAGGATCATCTTGTAGGCCTGCGCGACGTGGACGCGCGTGATGCCCTTCTGATTCTTGAGCTCTTCCTTGTCGATCTCGGCCGGGAAGGTCATGTCGATGTCGACCGTCGTGCCGTCCTGCGCGCCGACGAGTGCGGCTTCGAAGGCTTGCGCGTCGGTGCCGGGCGTCGCCGTCTTCGGAGACAGACGCAAGCCTTCGCGCTCCAGCACGACGTTGTCGCCGTGCAGCCACTGGATCTTGCCGACGATCATGCCGTCGGCCGGAGCGCCCTGCTCACCCGCCGGTTCGGGGCGCGCTTGCTGCATCTTCAGTGAGTCGAGCGCTTGCGTGATGTCTGGATCCATCACCGGTTCGAGTTCGCTCTCGATGGCGACGCCCTTGTAGTCACCGAGCGTGATGTCGGGCCGCAAGCTGACTTCGAAGCTCTGCTGCCAGTCGACGCCTTCCAAGATCTTGACCTCGTCGAGGTTGACGCGTTGGAAGCCGACGATCTTGAGCTCGTTCTCTCCGACCGCTTGCTCGTACGCCTGGCGCACGAAGTGTTCGATCGCGTCGTTCTTGACCTGCGCGCCGAACTGCTTCTCGAGGATCTGCGGCGGCACTTTGCCCGGCCGAAAGCCCTTCATGTTCGCGTTCTGGCTGACGTTCGTGAGCCCGCGCTTGTAGAGCGCCTGGAACTCGGGGCTCGGAACGGTGAAGTGGATCTTGGCTTGGCAGGGCCCGAGTTTTTCGACGGTGACTTGCACGAGTGTGTCTTCTTGGAGAAAGCGCGGGTGATCTCTGGAAACGAGGCGAAGACTCTAACGGTTCGCGCGCGTGTGAGTCCACAAGGCAGGCGTGCCGCAGGGTCTTCCTCCTTCGGCAAAACCCGAGGCCTCCTCGCACTCAATCTCAGAGCGGCGGCGGTTCGGGCGGGGGCGTGCGGCCCTCGCTGAGCGCCTTCAGTCGCTCCAACGCGTTCTGGAGGTCGTGGGCGAGTTTGCCCTCCATCACGCCGCGAAAGAGGCGCGGAATAGGGCTGGAGCCGAGCTCGCCGCCTTCGCTCACGGTCACGGTCGTGGTGCCGTCGGCCGCTTTGAAATCGATCTCTCCCCGGATCGGAAATTCGCCAAAACCCGAGATGACGAGGTCGTACGCAACGCCTGTGCTCGGATCGCTTTTCGTGAGCGTGACGGTGCCTGTTCCGAGGCGTTCACTCGTCCAGGTCAGCGAGGCGCCGACGCCCGATTCCGGTCCTGAAAACGTGTAGACGATGCTCGGATCCTTGACCTTGTTCCACGCGAACCACTCCGGCCAGCGACGCGGTGTGGCGACGAGCGGATGAACGGCGGCGGGGGAGTTCTGGACGACTGTTTGCGTGCGCACGCTCCACTGGCGCGGCATGAAAAAGCCGGCGACAAACGCTCCGCCGAGGATGAGTAAGACGGCGAGGAAGCAGAACAGGATCAGTCGCGAGCGCATCGTGGTTTCCGTGGCCCCGTGGGTAGGGAGCCACTATCCTATTGGCCTGAATGGCGAATGCACTCACACCGGTACTCGAAATCCAAGGGCTCGTCCGCGGCGGGGGAGCACGCTTCGATCGTGAGCAATTGAGCGCACTCGACGCTTCCGCGCAGATCGAGGATGCAGGCACGCTCGTCTCCGGCAAACGTGGGCGCGCGGTGAAGCTCGCGGCGATCGCGCGCGCGGCCGGCGTCGACGCAGAGGCCTTGCACGTGCACATGCTGTCGAGCGAGTCCGGCTTCCAAGTCAGCGTGCCGATCGGCGAAGTGCTCGCGCGCGCCGTCGTCGTGTACGAGCTCGACGGGAAAACGCTGCCGCCGGAAAAAGGCGGCCCGTTCCGTTTGCTCGCATGCGGTCATCTGGACGAATGTGTGAGCGTCAAAGCGCTCGCGAAAATTTCGTTCCTCGCTGCTCCAGGCGTCGACACACGGCCGAAAAACGACGAAGAACACCGCCGCTTGCACGAGCGTGCGCGCGCGAACGCGAAACCCCAGTAGCACTTCTAGAGTAGAGCGAAAACACCGATGTTCTGGCTTACGAAACCCTTCCGTCATGCATCGACGAACGTCGGTCACCTCGCCATCGGCGGTTTGATCGAGCGACCGAATTTCGCGCTCACGTTCGCCGACTTGGACGGCTTGGACGCCAAGTACCAAGTCGAAAACGTGGGCGCTTTCTCGACGCCGGCGCGCGTCGTCGGTGCGCCGATCCGCGGCGTGCGCATCGCGGGTTTGATCGAGATGGTCGAAGCGTTGCCCGAAGCGATGTTCGTCAATGCGAAGACGCACGGCGGCTTCGAAGTGTCGGTGTGGCGTCGCGAGATCGAGCGCCTCGCGATCGTGTGTTACGCGCGCGGGGACGAGCCGCTCGCGGCGGAGGACGGTGGTCCGTTCCGCCTGGTTTTGCCGGGATTCAACGACGAATCGCGCGATCTGTGGGACTGCGCACTGATCGAATTCAGCCACAAGAGCAACGCGGATTCGCGCAACGAGCGCTCGAAGATGCCGAAGCACTCGAAGCACGCGGGCGATGTGCAGGGCGGCTTGTCGCGCTCGGTCACGGATCCGAGCGATCCGCACACGATCGTCTCTCCGCCGCCGTCGGTGCCGTGAGCGGGCGCGCTCGCGCAGCGCGGAATGGTGAGAGTGCTCCAGGTCACTCGGCTCCGAACTCTCATGCAGCGGATCTGTGAACGACTCCGTCGCGCGGCTTCGACCGCTAGAAGTGCGAGCACCGCCGTGTGACCGCGCGGAAGGCCGCGGCTACGCCGTCCGATGCTCGCGCTCCTCCTTTTCGCTGTCCTCACGACCGGCGGTGGCGCAGGCACGGACTGATTGCGCACCAGCGGCGCGTGCGCTGACGAGGGACGTTCCCCGCGAGACCACGGCCGGCGGCGCTCGCAGAGGCACGACATCACCGCGTCCGACGGTGTCCGCTCGAAACCGCCCGATCGGGCGGGCGCGCTGGTTTGGTTCGAGGACGAGCGTCGGGAGGACGCAGGGCCTCTACAAAATCAGTTGCCGCTCGGCTCGATGGGGTTCTTGCCGCCCCAGAACTCGATCGAGTTGAAGATCAAAATGTCGCCGTAATAGAAGAGGCCGTACACCGGGATGATGTTGAGCACGAGGAAGATGCCCTCGTTGCCCCACTTGTTCTCGGTGACGTGCCGATTCCAGTGGTTCAAGTTTTTGAACGCATTGTTCGGGCCCAAGCAACTCGCCGCGAGGAGCGAGAGAGCAAATGCGGCCGCCAGGATGGACTTCTGCATGTGTGCGCTTCCAGGGTAAATGCGACGAGGTCGGTGTCAACCGACCTCGGCACGAGTGCATCAGGAGAACAGCCTCAGGCGAACTCCGACGAGCGGAATACAGCCCGAGCCGATCTCACATGCTCGACTTGTCGATCGGGTTCTTGCCGCCCCAGAACTCGATCGAGTTGAAGATGATGACGTCGCCCAAGTAGAAGAGGCCGTACACCGGGATGATGTTCAGAACGAGGAAGATGCCCTCGTTCGCCCACTTGTTGTCGGTGACCTTGTGGTTCCAGTGGTTGAGGCCGTTGAACGCATTGTTCGGGCCGAGGCAGCTTGTCGCGAGGGTGAGGGCCAGGGCAGCGGCCAGGAAGGTCTTCTTCATCGGATTCGGTTCCTGTCTCTAGGACTTGGAAAGGGAGTTTGGATCGGGGGACCAGACGCGGCGCGTTGCGCATGACGCGCTGGCCGCTGCTCGCCCGTGCGACGTGAATCGCCCGGGAAAGCGGCGTCTTCTATACCTAGCGGCGGGCGTCGAATCCAGAGGCTCCTGCCCCTTCCAGGGCTACAGCGGGCCGAAAGCGCGTAAGAAGAGGCGCCTTACGGAAGCGTCGGTCGAGTGCGTGCCCAGTTCGGAAGGTGCGACCCACGCGAGCGCGTGCGATTCGTCCGACTTGATTTCCTGTGCACCTCGGGGAGCGGTGACGATGAAGCGGACGTCGAGGTGCAGATGTCGGGGCTCCGCGCCACGCTCCGGAATCGAATGGATGTCGATATCGATCACGCGCGGATCGATGGTCAGGTCTTGGATGCCGCTCTCCTCGATCGCCTCGCGCACTGCGACCCGCACGAGATTCGCGTCGCCGTCGCAATGTCCGCCCAACTGCAACCACCGTCCGAGTTTCTTGTGGTGCGTGAGCAGCGCGTGCGTGCGTTCGTGATTCACGACGAGCGCCGACGCGGTCAAGTGGCCTTCGAGCCGCGTGCGCAAATGCGCATCGAGCGGATAGCGGTCGATCCACGCGAGCATCTGCGCTCGCGCGTCGATCTGCTGCTCCTCGCTCGATCGGAAGTCCGTGATCAGCTCGCGCGCGACGACGAGGTCGCGCTCCTCGCGCAAATCCTCGAAGCGCACGAGCTCGCTAGCCACGCAGCAACTTCTTGTACTTGCCGGCCTTCGACGCTTGGCGCACGCCGCGTTTCGCGCGGTCTTTCTCGATCCATTCGTGGAACTCTTCGTAGTCGCCCGCGAAGAACACGATGCGGTCTTCCACTTCGTCGAACGACAAAATGTGCGTCGCGACGCGGTTCAAGAAGTAGCGATCGTGGGTCACGACGATGGCCGAACCGGTGTACTCCTGCACGGCTTCTTCGAGCACGCGCAACGTCTCGAGATCCAAGTCGTTCGTCGGTTCGTCGAGGAGCAGCACGTTGGCCGGCTCCTTCAACATCTTCGCGAGCAACACGCGGTTGCGCATTCCGCCCGAGCACTCGCCGAGCAGTTTCTGCTGGTCCTCGCCCTTGAAGTTGAAGCGCGCGACGTACGC
Source organism: Planctomycetota bacterium (assembly GCA_034440255.1). Classification (GTDB taxonomy): domain Bacteria; phylum Planctomycetota; class UBA1135; order UBA1135; genus JAEUIA01. Next base: position 34,253 of record JAWXBU010000234.1, read on the forward strand.
ACGACCATCGAGCGTCTTGCTGCCGAACGGAATCTGCGGATTGCCCTCGCAGATGTTGTCGTACACCGACTTGTCGTCGTCGAGGACCGTGCGCGACTGGTCGAGCCACACCATCTTCACCGTCGCACCGATGACGACCTCGCCTTGGTCGGGTTTCTCGCGGCCCGTGATCATGCGCAAGAGCGTCGTCTTGCCGCGACCGTTCGGTCCGATGATGCCGAGCACGCCGCCGGGCGGGATCTCGAAGGACAGGTCCTTGATGAGGACGCGGTCGCCGAAGCCCTTGGTGACATGCTTGATGTCGATGACCTTGTCACCGAGGCGCGGCCCCGGCGGAATGCGCAAATCGACGGGATCCAAAGCCTCTTCGGCCTTCTGCTCGACGAGTTCTTTGTAGCGCGTCAGGCGCGACTTACTGCGCGTCGAGCGCGCCTTCGGCGTCTTCCTGATCCACTCGAGCTCGCGCGTGATGATCTTTTCGCGCGTCTCGCTCTGGCCTTTGCGCATCTCCATCTCGCGCGCTTTTTGCTCGAGATAGCCGGTGTAATTCCCCTTGTAGGGGCGACCGAGCCCGCGCTCGATCTCGAGCATCCACGACACGACGTTGTCGAGGAAGTAGCGATCGTGCGTGATCAGGATGACGGTGCCCTGGTACTCCTTCAGATAGTGCTCGAGCCACTCCACCGCTCTGGTATCCAAGTGGTTGGTGGGCTCGTCGAGCAAGAGCATGTCGGGGTGCATCATCAACAACTTGCACAACGCGACGCGCCGACGTTCGCCGCCTGAGAGCTTGCGCACGTCGGCGTCCATCGGCGGCAGACCGAGCGCTTCCGCAGCGACCTCCAAGTGATTGTCGAGTTCCCACACGCCCTTGTGGGTCATCTCCTCCAGGAGCTTCTCGTACTCCTCACCCATGTCGCCGGCTTCCATGAGCTCGTTGTAGCGACGCTCGATCTCGAGCAACGGCGCGACCGCCTCCTTCAAGTTGCCTTCGACATCGAGCTCTTCGTTGAGCGGCGGCTCCTGGGCCATATAGCCGACGGTCAGCCCCGCGATCGGTCGCGCCGTGCCTTCGAACTGCTTGTCGGCGCCGCCGAGGATGCGCAAGAGCGTCGACTTGCCGGCACCGTTGGCGCCGATGATTCCGATCTTCGCTCCTTCGAGGAACGAGAGCGTGATGCCCTTCAGCACTTCCTTTTGGTTGAAGTACTTTTTGAGGTCTTGGATCTGGTAGATGATCTTGTCGGCCATAGGGGGCGAACAGGATAGCGATGCGGAGAGCGGCGTGGAACTCGCCGTCACCGAATGGCGTGCTTCTTTTTCGCTCCGACGAGGCGAGTGGAGTTTCGCCGGATCGGTTTTCGAAGTCGGGGGCCACCGGGCTACGATGAGGAGCGAGGGACCTCGTGGGCACGCGCGTGCACACTGGACTCTCCGCAATCGATGCACACAGCAGCACAAGTCGCAGAGACGCCGGACGAATCCGGCACGGCCTCTGCGCGCAGGTGGCGCGAGCTCGTCGCCGAGCACCAAGTGCCGAGCGCCAAGCGCGCGACCTGGCAGCTCTTCAACACCCTCGGCTCATACGCCGCAGTCTGGTACCTGATCTATCTCTCGGCGAGCGTCTCGTGGTGGCTCGCGCTCCCGCTCGCGTGTTTCGCCGGGGCGCTGATGGTGCGCAGCTTCATCCTGTTCCACGACTGCTGTCACGGATCGTTCTTCGAGTCGAAGCTCGCGAACGACATCGTCGGATTCACGATCGGAGTGCTGACGTTCACGCCGTACACGCACTGGCGTTGGGAGCACGCGCTGCACCACGCCACCGCTGGCAATCTGGATCGGCGTGGCGTCGGCGATCTGTGGACGTTGACCGTGCGCGAATACCTCGAGGCTTCGCGTTGGAAGCGCTTCGCGTACCGACTCGCTCGCAATCCGTTCGTGCTCTTCGTGCTCGCGCCGCTCGCGATGTTCATCGTCGTGCAACGCTTCCCGGCGCGCAAAGCCAACGCGCGTGATCGTCGGTCGGTGTGGCTCACGAACCTCGCCATCGTGTGCGTTGGCTTCGGAATGAGCTTGGCGTTCGGCTTCGTTCCGTACTTGATCCTGCAGTTGACCGCGATGGCGGTCGGCGGTGCGGCCGGCATCTGGCTTTTCTACGTGCAGCACCAATTCGAAGATGCGTATTGGGAAAACACCGAGTCCTGGGATTTCACCGCAGCTGCGTTGAAGGGGAGTTCCTTCTACAAGCTGCCGAAGGTCCTGCAGTGGTTGTCGGGCAACATCGGCTTCCACCACATCCATCACCTCAGCACCAAGATTCCCAACTACAACTTGGAGCGCTGCCACCACTCCGACCCGCTCTTCCAGAGGGTGAAGGCGATCACTTTGCTCGGGAGTTCGAAGACGTTGCGCTTGCGCCTGTGGGACGAGTCATCACGCAAGTTGATCGGCTTCCGAAAGCTCGCAGAACTGCGTCGTTCGCGTGCGGCGGATGTCGTCGCGTCGCGCGCTGCACGCCGCTGAGCGCGTGCTACGCTCGCGCGGTGGAGCTAGAGTGCGGGCTCGCGGCCTTTGGCCTCTCAGCGGGACGCGGACCCAGAGGACCAGAGACGTGTTCGATGGGGACGCTGGCCCTCGCGTAGGTACCTTGTTCCACTTACTGAACCGCATTCTGCGAGCGAGTACCATGGGACCGTCGTTCCAGACGGAGCGAACTCGGTCGAGGCGCATTTGCCTTCGAACGTGTATCCAGCTGTATTCCGCGCAGCCGCGTGTGCCTCCCGACCATCCAGAATTCAGAACATGAAACCCTCAGTCACCCCCGCGAATCATCCGGTGAAATCACCGCTTTCGGACGTTTCGAGCTTGCGAGCACGCGCTCGTCTGCACGTCGAGTCGGGCGCCGTCACCGATTCGTACAAAGCGGACCGCGAGCAAGTCCTGCGCAGCTTGAATGAGGCTCTGGCGACCGAACTCGTGTGCGTGTTGCGCTACAAACGCCACTACTTCATGGCCGAGGGCATCCACGCGCAGAGTGTCGCGGACGAGTTTCTCGAGCACGCGAACGAAGAACAGGGTCACGCGGACGAATTGGCTGCGCGCATCGTGCAACTGGGCGGCGAGCCCGACTTCGATCCTGATGGACTGACGGCTCGCAGCCAGGCGGAGTACAAGCCCGGCCATTCTCTCGTCGAGATGATCCGCGAAGACTTGATCGCCGAGCGTATCGCCATCGAGAGTTACGGCGAGCTGATTCGCTACATCGGCGACGACGATCCGACGACCCGACGCATGCTCGAGCGCATCCTTGCGACCGAGGAGGAGCATGCGGACGACTTGATCAGTCTGCTGCGCGGGAAGTCCGGCTGACTTGGACGCCGTGAACGTGCCGCTCGAGGCACGTCTGCGGACGGGATTGCGGCCGAGCGCATTTGGTTCCACACCTCGGTGCGCTCGTGATAGAGATCTGCGCATGCAGATCTTCGCGCTTCTCATCGTGGCCCTGTTCGCGAGTTGCCGCACGGCCGTTTCGAGCGTTGCGACTCCCGCGCCGCAGGGCAAATCGTCGGTCGTTCTCGCGCTCGGTACCGACATCGAGTGCTTCCTCTACAAGCCCGAGCGCTGGAGCGGCGAGCGCATGATCGTCGTGCACCACGGCGTGCTGCGTAACGCCGACGAGTATCGCGATCACGCGCTCGTGCTCGGCGACCGCTTCGACGCGTTGATCGTCGCGCCGCGCTTCGACGCCGAGCGCTTTCCGTCACGCAAGTACCAACGCGGCGGCATTTTGAACGAGGACGGGACCGCAGCCGAGCCGATGGAATGGACCTACGCGTTCGTGCCGAAGATCGCCGCCGCGATGCGCGAGCGCGAAGGGCGATCGGACCTGAAGTTCTGGATCATCGGGCATTCCGCCGGCGGACAATTCGCGATGCGGATGAGCGCATTCCAGGACACCGGCGCCGAGCGCATCGTCGCTGCGAATCCAGGGACGGACTTGTTTCCGACGCGCGACCTGCCGTTCGGTTGGGGCTTCGGCGGATTGCCTGACGCGCTGTCGAACGACGCGCGCTTGAAGGGTTATCTCGCGGCGCCGCTGACGCTCTACCTCGGCACAGCCGACGATCGTCCCGACGAAGATCTCGACGTCAGCGAGAACTCGATGAAGCAAGGCGAGGGTCGCTTGCAACGCGGTCGCGCCGCGTTTGCGCTGGGCGAGAAGACGGCGCGCGAACGCGGTTGGCCGTTCCACTGGCGCATCGTCGAAGCCGCCGGCGTTCCGCACGATCACGAGAAGATGTTCGCGCATTCGGAATGCGAGCGCGCGTTGTTCGACGCCTCCGCTCGCTGATGAGACGCGTTCACCAGGCATCGTGCATTTCGCGTCCTGCAAGCATCCCGGAACGACGTGACGAGGCCGAAATTCAGTCGCAGGCGCGCGTCAGCCTCTAGGAGCAGTCGGCCTGCCCGTGCAGCGTGATGCTCAGCATGTCGCGAGTGATGTCTCGAGCGTGCCACCAGGCATGACCAGATGATGCCTGCCGAAAATACCCGAAGTGTTGCCGCATCGGCGCGCGGCGTGCTCTCGACTTTGGCGCGCATCTATCTCGCCTGCCTGCTCGTCACGACGATCGGCCGGCTGGCGTTGTTCATGTGGTTATTCGATCGGCTCGCAGACATTCCGACGAGCGAAGCGCTCGCGGCATTCCTGCACGGACTGCGCATGGACACGATCGCGCTCGGCTACTTGCTCGCGTTGCCATGCCTAGTCTTGTGTCTGACGCCGAGCGCTTGGCGTCGCGTCACGTCGCCACTGATGCGCGCCTACGTGCTCGGCGCCCTGTTGCTACTCGTACTTCTGGAACTCGCCACGTTCCCGTTCTTCGCCGAGTACGACGTACGCCCGAACATCCTGTTCGTCGCGTACCTCGAGTACCCGCGTGAGGTCGCGGCGATGGTCTGGAAGGACCAAAAACTCGGCCTGTTCCTGCAGTTCGTCGCCGTCGTCGCGATCACGTTCGCGTTCGTGCGGATGCGCGCCTTCGCGAGCATCGAGACGTTGCTGGAGCGTTCGTGGCCACGACGCGCCGTATGGTTCTTGCCGGCTGCAGCCCTCGTCTTCCTCGGCATTCGTTCCTCGACCGGCCATCGACCGGCGAACCTGTCGGATGCCGCGTACTCGAACAATCGCGTCGCTGGCGAGATCGCGAAGAACTCTGCTTTCAGCGTCGCATACGAGGCCTACCGCGGAAGACGCGACGGCCAGAGCTTGGCCCGTAAGTACGGCGCGATCGCGATGGACGAAGCGTACCGACGTACGAACGCGCTGATCGGAACGATGCCCGATGCGGAACATCCGTTCCAACGCGCAGCCTCACCGCGCACCGCTCTCACGCGGCCGCGCAACTTGGTGATCGTGATCCAGGAGAGCTTGGGCGCGCAGTTCGTCGGCCACTTGGGCGACGAGCGCGGGCTGACACCGCACATCGACGTGCTGGCGGAAAAGAGCCTCACGTTCACGCATCTGTATTCGAACGGCACGCGCAGCATCCGCGGACTCGCGGCGATGAGCGCCGGATTCCAACCCTTGCTCGGCGACGGTGTGCTCAAGCGTCCGAAGTCGCAGTCGGGCTTCTTTTCGATTGCGTCGCTGCTCGAGCCGCACGGGTATCAGACGAGCTTCGTCTACGGTGGTGAAGCGCGCTTCGACAACATGCGCGGCTGGTACATCGGCAATGGGTTCGATCAAGTGATCGAGGAGCGCGACTACGAAAACCCCGGGTTTCGCAGCAGTTGGGGCGTGAGCGACGAGGACTTGCTCCTCGAGGCGAACGCGCTCTACATGACACAACATGCGAGCGGTCGCCCGTTCGCATCGGTCGTCTTCACGTCGTCGAATCACACTCCGTTCGAATTGCCCGACGGCAAGATCGAGTGGGTCGAAGGCGTCGCGCGCGCCTCGGTCGAGAACGCGATCAAGTACGCCGACTATGCGGTCGGACGCTTTTTGGTAGAGGCGCGTAAGCAGGCGTACTTCGAGAACACCGTGTTCATCGTCGTCGCCG
>JAWXBU010000235.1:0-14669 GCA_034440255.1 Planctomycetota bacterium
AAAAACCCACTGCCAGGGCCACTCGCGTCCCGCGTTCGGGAGCTTCTTCCCGAGCGCGCCGGGCAACTCGACCCAGCCGGCGCCACTGGCCAAATCGCGCTCATGGCGAAGACGCACGCGCTCGAGATGCGCGGCGTGTTCGACCTTGATCGAGAGCGGCAACATCGTGGCCCGATCCTTGTCGCCCTTGCCGCGCCGCACGGTGATCTGGTTGCGACCGAAATCGACGTCCTTGACGCGCAGGCGGCAGCACTCGAGCAAACGTAGACCGCACCCGTACAGCAGTGTCGCCATCAAGCGCGGCTCGCCCTCCATGCGACCGAGCACGGCACGCACTTCGTCGCGCGTGAGCACTACAGGTAAGGTCGCGGACGTCTTGGCATGGACGAGGTCGTCGAGCCAGGGGAGCCGCATGTCGAGGACTTCGCGGTACAGAAAAAGCAGAGCGGCGAGCGCTTGGTTCTGGGTCGAGGCTGCGACGCTCCCGCGGGTCGCGAGATCGTTGAGAAAAGCGGTGACGTGCGCGGCGCCGAGTTCGGCGGGATTGCGGCGGCCGTGAAACTCGTAGTAGCGACGCATCCACCCGAGGTAGGCCTCCTCCGTCCGCGATCTGTAGTGGCGCAGTCGAATAGCGTCGCGGGCGCGCTCGCTCAGGCGCGGCACTGGAGTCGCGCGCGCGCGACTTGCAAACGGTTCAGGCACGGCCGGGCGACGCGGCTCGATCGGACCCTCGCGCACGAGCGCTGCGCCACCGAGTCCGAGTTTCATCTCGACGGAAATCCGCGTTGGATACGGCAGTGATCGAGTGCCAACCGTTCGAAGTGCAAACTCAGTCGTGAGCGAGTACGTTGCGAGCATGATCCCTCCGCCCGGCAACGGAAGGATCCATCCCAACCGGCTCGCTTGTCCAATCCAAGGTCTCGTTCCGATGACGAGGATGATTGCCTTGCTCCTCGCTCGCGTCTCGACGCCGCCTCAGGCACCGCGCAGCGAGTCGAGGATCTTGCGCGCCAGATCCGGACCAATGCCAGCGATCGAACTGATCGCTTCGATGCTGGCTTGCTCGACGCCTTTCGCACTGCCGAACGCGCGCAACAGCGCTTTGCGTTTCGCGGCACCAACGCCCGGGATCGAGTCGAGGCGTGACGTGATCTTGCCGCGTTCCTTGCGGTGATAAGTGATCGCGAATCTGTGCGCTTCGTCGCGTATGCGTTCGAGCAGATGTCGCGCAGCGCTGTGCCGCGGCAGTTCGATCGGTTCTTTAGCGCCCGGAACGAACACGCGCTCCTCGGACTTCTCTTTCGTCACGCCCTTCACTTTGCGCTCCGAGCGCGCTTTGGCGAGCCCGACCATCGCGACGTCCCACGCGCCGGCTTCCTCGCGTGCTTCGAGAGCACTCGCCAGTTGCGCGGCACCGCCGTCGATCACGACCAACGTGGGCAAGTCTCCTTCGGTGACGCCGCGCTTCAAGCTGCGTCCGACGACTTCTTTCATCGACGCGAAATCGTCTTGGCCTTCGACGCCGCGCACTTTGAAACGCCGATAGCCGGCGCGATCGGCGTGACCTGAACGGAAGCGCACGCGACTCGCCACCACGTTCGATCCCTGCATGTTCGAGATGTCGAAACAGTCGATCACCTCAGGACTGGTTTCGAGATCGAGCAGCTCGACCAACTGCTCGAGCGCTTCTTCTTCACGACTCGTCTCGGCATCGCGACGCGTCAATTCGGCGCGCGCGTTCTCGAAGGCCATCTCGAGCATGCGCCGGGCTTCTCCTGATTTCGGGACGACGAGCACGGTGTTCTCACCGATGACGTGCTCCAGCAACTCGCGCTCGTTGGGCTCGCACGGGAGCACGATTTCAGCCGGTTTTTCACGCATTTCGTTGCCATAGAGCGCCGTCACGACGACGTGCATCAGTTCCTCGTCGGAGAGCTGCGAGCGGAACGTGTGACTGCGACTCTCGCTCAAATTCCCTTCGCGGAAGGACAAGCGGTGCACGACCGCGTCCTCGCCGCGGCGCACGAGCCCGAGCACGTCGCGGCGCACTTTGTCCTTCGACTGGACGCCTTGGCGCTCGACTGTGCGACGCAACGCCCCGAGCCGATCGCGCCAACCGGCGGCACGTTCGTACTCCATCGATTCCGCCGCCTGGCGCATGCGCAGCGTGAGATCGAGTTCCAACTCCTGCGTTTCACCCGACAGCACGCGCGACGCTTTGTCGACGAGCTCGGCGTAGGCGCGCTCGTCGACCAATCCGACGCACGGCGCGACGCACAAACCGATTTGGTGCTTCAAGCACGGACGCGAGCGATGGTTCATCACCGAATCCGGACAGTCGCGCAACGGGACGACGCGATGCAGATCCGACAACGTCCGTCGCAACGCACTCGAACTCGCGAACGGTCCGAAGTAACGCGAGCGCCCGCCTTCCTTGCCGACGTCCGGATTCCTCGCACGCACGTGCTTGAGTCGCGGAAACCGCTCGCCCAAGTCGAGCCGCAACATGCGGAAGCTCTTGTCGTCTTTGAGGCGAACGTTGTGCAGCGGCTTGTGCGTCTTGATGAGCGTGTCTTCGAGCAACAAAGCCTCTTGCTCGGTACGCGTCACGATCGTCTCGACCGAGCGCGCTTCCGCTTCGAGAAAGCGAATCATGATCCGCCCGTCGCCGCCGGATCGATAGCTGCGCAATCGCGAGCGCAAGTTCGCCGCTTTGCCGACGTACAAGACCGTCCCGCCCTCGTCGCGGAACAAGTACACGCCCGGACGCTCGGGCACCTGCGCCAAATCCGCGGCGCTCGACCAGGCGAGCGTGCTCATCGCTTCAGTTCGATCCCCTGCAACTCGTCGAGGCGATCGCGCAGCTTGGCTGCGTCTTCGAAGCGCAACTCACCTGCGGCTTGCAGCATGTCGGCCTTCGTTTTGGCGATTTCGCCGCGCAAACGGGCCGGCTCGAAGGTCCACGGATCCTCGAACGAACCGTCGCGCTTCTTCTTCGACTTCGCGTCGGGCATGGGCGCGACTTCGACGTAATCCATCTCGTAAAGCGCCTCGATGCTCGCGCGGATCGGCTTGATGATGGTCTGCGGAATGATGCCGCGCTCGGCGTTGTAGACGATCTGCCGTTCGCGTCGTCGCGTCATCTCGCCGATGGCCCGCTTCATCGAATCGGTTTCGCGATCGGCGTACATGATCACGCGACCTTCGACGTTGCGCGCAGCGCGGCCGCAGGTTTGAACGAGCGAAGTCGTCGAACGCAGGAAGCCTTCCTTGTCTGCGTCGAGGATCGCGACGAGCGCGACTTCGGGCAGGTCGAGCCCTTCGCGCAACAGATTGATGCCGACGAGCACGTCGAATTCGCCGAGCCGCAGATCGCGCAAGATCGCCGTGCGCTCGATCGCGTCGATTTCGGAGTGCAACCAACGCACGCGGACGCCGAGTTCCGTGAAGTAGTTCGTCAACTCTTCGGCCATGCGTTTCGTGAGCGTCGTGACGAGCACGCGCCAGCCCTTTTTCACGGTCAGTCTGATCTCGTGAAGCAGATCGTCGACTTGAGTTCTAGCCGGCCGGATTTCGATCGCGGGGTCGAGCAATCCCGTCGGCCGCACGATCTGTTCGGCGATGTTCGTCCCGCTGTTCTTCAGTTCGTACTCCGACGGCGTCGCCGAAACGTACACGCACTGGCGCACAAGCGCGTCCCATTCCTCGAAACGCAAGGGACGATTGTCGAGCGCACTCGGCAGGCGGAATCCGTGCTCGACCAACGTCTCCTTGCGTGCGCGATCGCCGCGGTACATGCCGCCGAGCTGCGGAACCGAAACGTGGCTTTCGTCGACGAACACGACCCAATCGGCTGGGAAATAGTGCAGCAGTGTGAACGGCGACTCGCCTGGTTTGCGGCCATCCATCCAACGCGAATAGTTCTCGATGCCGTTGCACACGCCCGTCGCGCGCAACATCTCGAGATCGTGTCGCGTGCGCTGCTCGATGCGCTGCGCCTCGAGCAACTTCTTCGACGTGCTCAATTGCTCGAGCCGTTCGACGAGCTCGAGCTGGATGCCTTCGATCGCCTTGTACAAGCGCTCGGTCGGCGTCACGTAATGGTTCGCCGGGTACACGACCATGCGCTGCGCTTCTTCGAGCACCTCGCCTTTCAGCGGGTCGACCATGACGAGCGCTTCGATCTCGTCACCGAACATCTCTATGCGGATGACGCGGTCGTCCTCGTACGCCGGGAAGACTTCGATCACGTCGCCGCGCGCGCGAAACGTCCCACGCCTGAAGTCCATGTTGTTGCGCGCGTACTGCATCCTCGTCAGCGCGCGCAGCAAATCTTCGCGCTCGATCGTCTGCCCGACAGAGAGCGTCATCGCCATCTGCGAATAGTTGTCCGGCGAACCGAGACCGTAGATGCACGAGACCGACGCGACGATGATCACGTCACGACGCTCGAGCAACGAACGCGTCGCACTGTTGCGCAAGCGCTCGATGTTCTCGTTGCGGCTCGCGTCCTTCTCGATGAACGTGTCGGTCGACGGGACGTACGCTTCGGGTTGATAGTAGTCGTAGTAACTGACGAAGTACTCGACCGCGTTGTTGGGGAAGAGCTCTTTGAACTCAGAGTAGAGCTGCGCCGCCAACGTCTTGTTCGGTGACAAGACGAGCGTCGGACGATTCACCTTTTCGATGACTGCGGCCATCGTGAAGGTCTTGCCCGAGCCGGTGATCCCGAGCAGCGTTTGGTGCTTTTCGCCGGCCAAGAGACCCGCCGTCAGCTTCGCGATCGCCGCCGGTTGATCGCCCATCGGATCGTACGGGCAGACGAGTTCGAAGGCCTGTTTCGCGCCCGAATCGCGCTCGTTCAATCGGGTCGAAGGCTTGTCTGATGACCGCATGGACGCGATCTTAGCCGCCATGAGTCCGACATTCTTGCTCGCGTTGTGCACCACGATCCAAAACGCGAACGTTCCGAAAGTGGAGACACTGCGTGGCGCGCACTTCGAAGTCGTAGCGCACTTCGACGGGCGCAAACTGGCCGAGGAAGCACTCGTCGCCGCCGAAGCCGTCGCGATTCCACTGACTCCGATCTTCGGACCGGTCGAGCTCGCACGACGCGGCGCAGTGATCACCGAGCCGCGGATGCCGATCCACCTCTTTTGGAATCCCGCGGAGTTCGCCGAGGAAGCGCAGCGCTCGCCCCCGACGAACTACGCGAGTGAGTTTGCTTTCACGAGTGCGACGACGCGCGCTGCGTACGTCCTCATCACACCGGCGAGTGTCGGGAACGCGCTCGGCGCAACGGGCCTCCCCGTCCACACGAAACTTGCCGTCGCGCGACAAGCCGCTGAATTGTGGGCGCACCGCGCGAGTCCCCTCGCCGCTCGTTGGCCGTACTGGTTCTTGGAAGGCGGTGCGACTTACGCCGCCGAAGAAGCCTGCATCGCGAAAGGGTTCATCCAATCGCGTCTCGAATACCCGGCCTCGTCGAGTTTGCATTTGCGAACGAAGCAACTGCTCGCTGCGAGCGGACTGCCGAATCTCTTCGCATTCGTGGACGGGTTCCCCGGCGGACTCACGAACGACGAGCGCCGAGCCGTGGCCTCGCAGTTGTTCCGCTTCTTGAAAGAACCCGCGCACGCGAAGGTGATCGAAACCGTTGCGTACGCCGCGCGCGTGACGAAGCAGGACGACGTCGCGGAAGCCGTCTCACGCGTGCTGCGCTCGGTCGTCGGCGACGCGCAGGCACAGGGCCGACTCGAAGCGTCGTTCGACACTTGGTTGCGAGGACAGGTGCCGGCGTGGGAGGAACTGCACGGCGCGTTGTGGCCGGTCGGCGACACTTGGATCCAAGCCGCGGTCAGCGTGAATGCGATCGCGTGGCGTGCCGACGTCTCGGCGCTCGAGCGCTACGAAATCACGGGGGAAACGGCCTTTTTTCCGGCCGAGCACCGTCAGTCGAACGTCCTACTCGCGCGCACCGAACATACCTTCGTCGCGGTCGCCTTCGTCGCTGATCACGGCGTCGACGTCCTCGAGTTCGATGCACGCCGTCCCGAGAGCGAACGCTGGAAGAAGCTCGGAGAGAGCCCGATCGAGGCGGTCAAGGAGGGTCGCTTCATCCCGTTCAAGATCGTCGCGAACGGGAAGGCGATCGAGGTTTGGATCGACGACAAGCCGGTGCTCTCCCTCGCCGACTGCGGGACTGCACTCGCCGGCGGATGGGGACTCGGCGTGTACCAGGGATCGTGTTGCGCGTGGCGCAACTTGGGGTTCAAGGCCCTTCCATAGAACTCTCGGTCGGCAGCGCAGGCTTGCTCGGTGATCGGCCTTGCGTCGCGCCGTTTCCTCCGCGGCGCGGATCGCTGACCGTGATCGGTTCGCCGCCCACGGCGTCGAGCGCGACGACCTGCACGCTCGCGAAGCTCCCCTTCGCGAATGACACTGGATGTCCGCGGCGATTGACCAGCGCACCGACGATCGTCGGATCGAAGCCCTTCTCGAACAGCGTTTCTTTAGGCGACCACTGTTGATGCAATCGCGGCGCACGGACCGCGTCTGCGAACGATTGTTCGAGCACGAGAACGCGCAACAACACCTGGAAAACAGCCGTGATGATGCGCGGTCCGCCAGGCGATCCGATCACCATCACGTTCGCGTGTCCGCCGTCGCGCAACACGGTCGGCGTCATCGAGGACAGCGGCCTCTTCGAGGGCTGAATCGCGTTCGCCGTACCCCCGACGAGCCCGAAACCATTCGGCGTCCCAGCTTGGATAGCGAAATCGTCCATCTCGTCGTTGAGGAAGAATCCCGCGCCCTCGACCATCGTCTTGCTGCCGAAAGTCGTGTTGAGCGTCGTCGTCAGACTGCACGCATTGCCCTCGTCGTCGAGCACCGACACATGCGTCGTCTCGCCGCCTTCGCGCGCCGGCGGATGCCAAGGTTCGACGTCGACGCGCGCACTCTCACCGATTTCGATACGACGCTGTGCGATCCAAGCCGGTGACGTGAGCGCTGCGATGGGCACGCTCACGAAATCGGGATCGCCCATCGTCTCCGCGCGGTCGGCGAACGCGGCGCGCAACGACTCGATCCACCAATGCACCATGCGCTCCGACAAGCCCGGCGTGTCTGTCGAAGTCGAAGCACCTTTCTCCTTCTCGATTCCGTGTGCGGCGAGCGTCTCGTTGCGATCGGTCGAGAGCGGCAGACCTTCGAGCATGCCGAGCGCTTGCACGAGCACGATCCCGCCCGAAGACGGCGGTGGCATCGTCACGATCTCGAGACCCCTGAACCAACCCTTGAGCGGCGCGCGCTCCTTCACCGTGTAAGACGCGAGATCCTCGCGCGTGATCCAACCGCTGCCGGACCCGTCGCCGATCGCGCCGCCGAGATCTCCGCGCGGGATGCGACCGCGCTCGATTTCGCGCACGATGAGGTCGGTGAGCGCCCCACGGTAGAAACCGTTCGCGCCCTTCTCGGCGATTACGGTGAGCGTGCGCGCCAAGTCGGGTTGAACGAGTCGGTCGCCGACCTTGAGCGGTCGCCCGCCCGGATAGAAGAGCGCGCGCGCCGGCGCATTCATCGATTCGCGCAGGCCCTCGGCGACGAGATCGCGCGCGAGCCACGCGTCGACTTCGAAACCTTTGCGCGCAAACTCGATCGCCGGTTCGCACAGTTGCGCCAGGCTGAATCGACCCGAACCGGACTTCTCGAGCAGAGCTGCGAGTCCGGCTGGAGAGCCCGGCACGGCGACGGAAAGCGGACCGACGAGGCTGCGATCCGGCACGAAACGACCGCGTCCGTCGAGGTAGAGCTCGCTCTTCGCCGCGGCCGGCGCGGTCTCGCGGAAATCGAAAGCGCGCGCGACACCGGAGTGCGGCACGTACAACGCGAAACCACCGCCGCCCAAGTTGCCGGCTTGCGGATAGACGACTGCGAGCGCGAGCGCCGTCGCGACCGCCGCATCGGCCGCATTGCCGCCAGCGTCGAGGATCTCGAGTCCCACCTGCGTCGCGAGCGGATGTTCGCTCACGACGGCGCCCTTTTTCGGCGTCGGCCACACGGCCTCGCGACCGAACACCGTGGCACTGCGGCAGGCGCTCGCGACAACTACGAGCGCGAGAGCAGCCCAGGCTGGACCGCGATGCGCGAACGCGCGCGGCGCGAGGTATCCGCGAGCAATGAACCGTGCCGCGAAAGCACAGGTCGCGAACAGACCGCCGGCGCCGGCACGAACGTGTGACATCCAGTGCGTCCGCACGCTATCGACCTTGGTCGGAGATCTCCTCGACCTTCACACCGCGCGACTTCAGGTAGGCGACCGATTGCGAGATCGCGCCCTCGTCCCCTTCGATGTCGACAGCGACGAGCGCCATCGTGTCGGTGATGCTCGCCGCGCGGATGTTGGGCACGACGCCGAACTTGTCACCGAGCGTGTGGCTGATGATCGGCTCGGAGATGAGCTCTTGCGGGAACGTGCAGAAATAGCGGTGTTTGGCCATGTTTCAGGCGACTTTCTGGGCAACGGTTTCGCGTCGAGTCCGCGCTCTCCACACGGCCGCGAGAGATCCCACCACAAAGACGAGTCCACCTGCAAGGCGCGGGTCGTACGGCGTGCGCAAGCTCGGATCGATGTCGACGGTCGCAGATCCGTCGTAGATCGGAGGATGTCGCATCCAGTCGACGCCAGCGCATTCGGCAGTGAGCGTCGTTGGAGCGAAGTCGAGCACGCGGGCTGCAACGCGCGGGGGCCAGGCGGCCTCCAAGATCAGTCCGTGCAACGGGAGTGCGGCGAGCAGCACGGTCACGAGGAACAGGCTCGCGCTTCCGCGCCAAGGCGACGTGTTCGAGCGCGACGGCAGCGCGAATCCGAGTGCGAACAATCCTGTGACGGGCAGTGCGCTCCACGCGAGCGACGGCAGATCTCGCGCCGACATCGCGTCGACGGCGGCGACGACGAGCATCCACGTGACGGGCACGATCGGCGCGAGCGGCCAGATCTGGATGCGTCGCGCTCCGCAGGCGAATCCGCCGGCGGGTGCGATCAACGTCACCCAGGCGAGGGCAGCGAGCGGATCGGGTTCGCCGCGCGATCCGCGCCAAAAGGCCGGTGCCGCGCAAGCTGCGACGAGCAACGTGAAAACCAGTTCGCGCGCGCCGACTGAGCTTGCTGCCGGCGTCGCTCGGCTCACGGGCAGAAGCGGACGCGCAGTCCGTTCGTGAGATTGAAATTCGATCCGCCGGCCGCCGAGTCGCGAAACCAGTACTGGAAATTCCAATCCTGCCCCGGAGCGATCACACCGGGCGGAACGAGCGCGTTGAAGTTCAACGGAAACGTCACGAGCCCGAAAGAATCGGCGGTGACGAGCGGCAGACGCTGAATCGCACCACCGATGCAACGCGTGCCGTTTCCGAACGCGATCTGCGCTTGCGTCTGGCTGTAGAAGAACAGTCCGATCGTGTTGAAGGGCACGTTGTTCGCGAGCAAAGTGAAGTTATTGACGGCGATCGAGAGCGAACCGCTCTGCGCGATCAGTCCGCCGGCGCCCACCGAATTGGGCGAGAGCACGCAGTAATTGTTGACCAAGCACTCGCACTCGTCGGGCACTTGATTCGCGTTCGAGTCGAGCGAAGAACCCAGCGCGATGTCGGTCGAGTCGGCGACGCTGTTGCCGTTGCAATCGACGAACGGCAGTCGCAAATCGACGAAGACGGGACGGTGATCCGACGCGGTCGAAGTCACGCTCGACGTGCCGCCGGTGAAGCCGATCACTTCGGGCGGTTGGCCGGCGGGCGGTGTCGAACCGCTGATGAAGATGGTCGCGAGACGCAACTGCGCGATGCTGTCTTGGAAAGCGATGTAGTCGAACTTGTCACCCGAACTGTGGCTCGCGTCCGAACCGGTGAAGAAGTTGAGAGCGCCGTCCACCGTCATGTCGGTGCCGTCGCGGTCGGTGCCGTCGCTCGTTCCGCCGACGGTGAGCGCTTGACTGAGCCAATCGAGCGGTCCACGCACGACGCCGTTCTGCAGTTCGTCCTCGTTGAAATCGCCGGCCAGAATCACGGGCGTGAATGCGTCGAGCACCAACGTCGCCGCCGGACTGTCGGCGATTTTCGCCGCGGGGTCGGGCGTCGCTCCGCCGTTGCCGTTGAACCAATTGCGCACGGCGTAAGCGACGTTGGTCGCTCCTTTCACACGCGCGTCGTGATCCGAAGTCAGGCTGCCGGCTTTCATGTGCGCGCCGCCGACGACGAGATCGCCGCGGTACGTTCCATTCGGCAAGTCGATCTCGACGAAGGCAAATCCGCGGATACCGCCGTCGCCGCCTTGCGCGTAACCCGTCGCCGTGACGGTCGGGATGTCGGATTGCGTTGACTTGGTGTCGCCGTTCAGATCGGTGAACGGATAGCGCGACAGGATGACGTTGCGATTGAAGCCGTCCGTCTCGCTCGAGATGAACACGAACGGCAGATCGTAGGTAGGCGCGTACTTCTGCACCCACGACGTGATCGCAGTCGAGCCGTTGAACGTGTCGACGCCGCCGTGGAAGAACATGCCGATGACGGTCGTGAGCGTCGCAACCGAATCGACGCCCGAGCCGGTGCCTTGCCCCGTGTTGTCGCCGCACTCCTCGAGCACGAGCACATCCGGCTTGAACGCTGCGACGAGTCGCGCGAGGCCGCACCAATCGTTCTGTCCTTCGACCTTCGTGTTCGAGGAGCAGAGCCCGTCCTCGATGTTGTACGTCATGACGCGCAGATCGGCCGCGTCGACTTTGCCCCACTGACCGGCGGCCGGATTCCATTGCGCGACCGCAGGTGACGCGAGCAACGCGCAGAGGAAGAGAGAGTAGAAGCGCATGGAGAGGTCCCGGAGAGAGAGGGATGACCGTTCAAGCCTCGCTTATGCACCGGGGCTGTCAAGGGACGGGTGAGATTCAGAGCGGGACTCGGTCAATGTCCGCCGAATCCAGTTGGTCGCGGGCCAGTCGGCTCTGGTCGCACCGCGTCCGCACACCCCTGGCGACGCTCGATCAGGCTCGGAAACGACTGTGTCGCAGAGGACCGCCGCACGACATGCACAGTTCGCCGCACATTTCGAAGATATCCGAATCCTCCACGGCTCGCAGTCCGTTCCCCTGCTGCCCCCAAGGCAACTGGCGAAGCACAGAATGGACGCGATGACCCCGCCCGATTTCGACGCACTCCTCGCCGACACGAACTTCGTGCGGCGCCTGGCGGGAGCGTTGGTGCGCGATCCGAACGTGGCGGACGATTTGGCACAAGAAGCCTTGGTCGTCGCGCTCGAGCGACCGCCGCGCGACGGACGGAATTTGCGCGGTTGGATGGCGAGCGTCGTGCGCTCGCGGGCGTTCGAACGTGCTCGACAAGCGTCGGCGAGGCCGTGCAGCGAAGCACTCGCACCGACGCAATCGCCGGTTCCGACGCCGGGTGAGATCGTCGCGCGACTCGACACGTCGCGTCAGGTGGCGGAAGCCGTGCGCGAGTTGGAAGAGCCCTACCGCACGACGATCTTCTTGCGCTACGTCGAAGAATGCGAAACGCGCGTCGTCGCCGAGCGCCTCGGAGTTCCGCTGACGACGGTGAAGACGCGCTTGCGCCCTCGACTTCGACCACGGTTACTGCAGGAGTCTTCGCGATGCGCGCGACAATGAAAGTTGTTGGTTCCCTCCTTGCCTGCGCGGCGATCGCTTGGTTTGCGAGGCCGCAGCAAGAGAATCCGAAACGAACGAGTGACATCGAGCTGGCACGCACTGCGCCGAGCGCGCTCCTCAACTCGAGAGACGAAAGGCGCGCGCAACGGTTGCGGTCGAATTTCTGTGTTGCTCCAAGCGTGATCCGCGTCGAGAACTTGAAAGGGCGCACAATCGCAGCGCACTGCCCGAAGTCCCGCGCCGAGAACCGCAGGATCGAGATCGAAGTGGACTCCGGCACGGAGCGCGAGCGAGATGACACGCGTGAGCCTTTGCATTGAATCGGTCACCGCACGGCTCACACAGATCGTTCTCGTACTCGCGTGCGCGACCCGAACAGCGTGCGATCGAAACGAACTCCCGCCCGACGCGAGAGTTCCTGCGCGTAAACTCCCCGCCTTCATCGACGCCGCTGCGATCGTCGATGCGTCCTCGACCCTCGAGATGTGGCGCGGCATCGCGCGTCACCCCGGGCAGCGGGAGTTGCAGACTGCCGTGCCCCGCCAGTCAGGGTTGTTCGAGGCCACGCCACTCATTCCGAGCGCGAGCGACGTCGAATGGATGCGTGCCTACTTGGCGCGCGGCGAGCGGATGACGCTGCCGGAGGAAGGGGTCTTCAAAATGTGCGGAGGCTTTCACGCCGATTTCGCACTCGTGTTCGCCGGCGGTGTGGACGCTTTGGAGTATCACCTCTGCTTCGGCTGCATGGAGGTGAAGATCTTCGTCGACGGACTCCAGATCCTGCTCTTGGACGTGAGTGACTACGAACTGCTCGGGCGTTTCCAGCCGTACTTGAAACCCTGAGACGGGTGGTAAGAAGCCACCGTCCGGTCAGCCGAACTGAATCCCCTGCGCGAGCGGCATCTCGCGCGACCAATTGATCGTGTTCGTCTGGCGGCGCATGTACGCCTTCCAGCTGTCCGAACCCGACTCGCGACCGCCGCCCGTTTCTTTTTCACCGCCGAAGGCGCCGCCAATCTCCGCGCCGCTCGTGCCGATGTTCACGTTCGCGATCCCGCAGTCGCTGCCGACCGCAGAAAGGAAGCGTTCGGCGCGCCGCAGATCCTGCGTGAAAATCGACGACGACAAGCCCTGCGGCACCGCGTTGTGTTGCGTGATCGCGTCGTCGATGTCGTTGACTTTGATCACGTACAGGATCGGCGCGAACGTTTCTTCCTGCACCGATTGATAGCGATTCTCGACGACCGCGATCGCGGGCTTGACGAAGTGTCCGCCGGCCAATTTGCCCTTCAGCGAAATCGGTTCGCCGCCGCAGATCACCTTGCCGCCTTCGTCGCGCACGCGGCGCAACGTCGCTTGCATCGCGTCGACCGCCGCGCGATCGATCAGCGGGCCGCACAAAGTTCCCTTCACGAGCGGATCGCCGATCTTGATGCCTTGGTACGCCTTCAGCAATCTGCGCTCGACTTGAGCAGCGAGCTTCTTGTGCACGAGCAAGCGCCGTGTCGACGTGCAGCGTTGTCCCGCCGTTCCTACGGCGCCGAACAAGATGGCCGGCAGCGCGAGATCGAGGTCCGCGTCTTCCATCAACACGATCGCGTTGTTGCCGCCGCACTCGAGGATCGCGCGTCCGTAGCGCGACGCGATTTTCGCAGCGACTCCGCGGCCGACTTTCGAACTGCCCGTGAACGACACGAGCGGCAAGCGCGCGTCCTCGACCATGCGCGTCCCGACATCTTCGTTGCCGCCGATCACGAGCGACACGAGCGCGCCGAATCCGTCGGGTTCGAGAACCTCACGCGCCGCATTCGTCATCGCGATCGCGGTCAGCGGGGCTTTCGGGCTCGGTTTCCAGATGTTCGCGTCACCGCACACGAGCGCGAGCATCGAATTCCACGCCCACACCGCGGCCGGAAAATTGAACGCGCTGATGATTCCGATCGGCCCGAGCGGATGCCACTGCTCGCGCATAGAGTGCAGCGGTCGTTCGCTGTGCATCGAGAGGCCGTACAACTGGCGCGACAACCCGACGGCGAAATCGGCGATGTCGATCGCCTCTTGGATCTCGCCCAAACCTTCTTGGAGGATCTTCCCGGTCTCCATCGAGACGAGCGCGCCTAGATCCGCCTTCTTGTCGCGGAACGCGTTGCCGATGCGACGCACGTACTCGCCACGCTTGGGTGCGGGCACCATGCGCCAGCGCTCGAACGCGGATTGAGCAGCCTTCACGCATGCTTCGTAGTCGGCCGCGTGCGCTTGACGCACGGTGCCGATCGGAAGTCCGGTTGCCGGGTTCTCGCTCGAGAGGATCGCTCCGGATGTCTTGCGCCAAGTTCCGTCGTATGCGCCGCTGTGGTCCCGTTGGATTCCGAGTGCTTTGAGTTGGTGCATGAGGGCGATGAGGATAGCGAACGGCACGGCGCGAGACTGCGGATCACTCGCGAGCCAGACGAGTTCTCCATCGAAAAGCGTGGGGTCCGGATCGTCGGCACGCGGGACGGCACGCAGCACGTCAGCGATAGAGCCGCCGCTCGTACAAGTCCTCGGTCACGTGCAAGAGCGCGAGCCCGTCGAGCTCCAACTCGAGATTCTCCGGTGCCAGCTTCAACCGATTTCCCACGAGATCGAACGTCTCGGCCGCGTGACCTGCGCGCAAGACGGCGATCTGTTCGCCGCGGCGGAAACCGTACGTGTCGTTGAACTGCATCATCACTAACGGTTGGCGACGCTCGCAGAAGATCGAATTGCCGAGGATCGGATAGCGCAAGTCGAGACCCAATTCGCCGAGCGCGGTCGCGAGCAGATCGGGTTGCGACACGAGTCCTGCGAAGCGCTGCGGCTCCAGTCCCGGCGCATGGATCAAGCCGGGGATGTGGAAGCCATGGACCGGCACGACGTCGTCGCCGTGCACACGTACGTTGTGATCGGCGACGACGATGAACACGGTGTTCTCGAAGTACGCCTGCTTACGCGCCTCTACCAAAAAGCGTCCGA
>JAWXBU010000236.1:0-13939 GCA_034440255.1 Planctomycetota bacterium
CAGGGCCCGTTCACTCACCAATGTCCGCCGAATCAAGCGTCCTCGACGCACGGATCTCCGCTCACGCGAGGCGGCGCGTCAGCTACGCGGCGAGGGCGCAGTCAGTCTCGGCGTGCGATCGAAACCACGACGTCCGCACGTAGTTCGCCCGAAACCAGATCGACCGCCGCGGTTCCGCGCGCTGTTCCGTCCTCACTCACGGCGCGCAGGCGCACGTTCCCTGGAAAGATCTCGGTCAGTTCGAAATGACCTTCGTGCGACGCGGTGACGCTCGTCTGCTCCTTCATCATCCCGCCGCCGAACATCGCGGGCCGATCCCATTCGACTTCGACGAGCGCGCGCACGGCAGGCGAGCCGTCGGCCAGGATCACGCGACCGCTCACGACCGCCGGACGGCGCACGGCGAACACGAGATCGTCGATTCGATACGGCACTTCGACGCGCCGCGCGGGCTCGAACACGAGGCCGCGACCGTACACGAAGACTTCGAACGGACCAGCGGCGAGGTCGTCGATCGCGAACACACCGTCCTGACTCTTGACGTCGATCGTGCGCGGCTTCGGCGTGGGATCGTTCGCGTCGATGCGACGCACGCCAGCTGTGTAGCGCAACACGGTGCGCCCCAGATCGTCGAGCACGCGGCCCTTCAGCACGTAGCGTTCGGCGAGCGACACCACGAGATCGGCCGCTCTGGGATCCACACCGGAGAGATCGACACGCAAGACGCGATTCGGGCTCGATTTCTCGCCCAAAATGCGCATCGGGAGCGCGCTGAGACCCGCGATCGAGAACGTCCCATCCGCGCTCGACTCGAGCACGTGCGCGTACTCGCTCCAGCCCGGTCGCGCTTGTGTGATGGACAGCTTGGCTCCCGCGACGGGCGCGCCCTCGGGATCGACGACTTTGCCGTGCAGGACGATTCCGGAAGCCAGCACGATCGATAGATCCATGCGCATCTCGCCTTCGCGCAAGCCGGCGAACTCGACCGAGCGCGGCATGTGATCGACGTGCTCGACACGCACGAAGACGTCGCCGGGATAGAGCCCGAGCGCGAGGAAAGCGCCGTCGACGCCCGAGACGAGACCGCTCGCGACCTCGGTCGCGAGCGGCGCGAGCGGATCGGAGCGGCAATCGAAAACCAACTTCGCGCCGACGATTCCGGCACCCGATTCGTTCACGACGCGTCCCGCGAGCATGACGCCGCGCTGCACAGTCCAATTCACGTCGGTGCGCCGGCCCGGCTGGCAAACGACGGCGTCGACCAGCAGCGGTCGATGCATGTCCGCGAACACAGTGGCGCTCCATTCGTGGTCGCACGCGAGGCCGCCGAATTCGAACGCTCCGTCGGCAGCAGGTCGCGTCGTGCGCTCGAGAATGCGACCGCCCGAACGCGTAGGAATGCCGCGCATGTGGACTTCACCACCGCGCAAACGGCCGCTCGCGGTCTCCGACGTGACGCGACCGACGAGCCATGCGCCGATCACGGGCTTCAACTCGAACTCGCGCACATCGGCCTTCGGGAGCCACGCCGGTTCCTCCTCCAGCACCGCGTAGCGCGCGCGCAACTGCAACTTTCCCCGCCGCGCGTCGTGTGCGAAAGCGACTTTGAAAGTGCCGTTTCCGCCAACAGAAACGGCGAAATCGTTGAACTTCGGCAAGCCGACCGCATGCGCGACGACCTCGAAGCGCTCGTCGGCGGGCGTGTTCGCAGGACGGACCACACGCACTTCGACCCAACGCGCCTGCGCGAGCAGTTCGGGCGTCGGCGGCTTCGAATCGAGATACGGCGAAGAGAGGAGTGCAACCCAAGCGAGGACGTTCATCACGCGTGAAATCCTACGAGCAGGCCGTCGCTCGAACCACAGCGCGCAGATCCGGAAGCGATCACAGCGCAGGAAGAACGGGTGAGGACAGCGCCGCCTGCTTCGAAGCGCGTCAATCGTTCGCAGTCAAATCGCGCGGCGCTCCGAAGTGCACGACGCGCGCGCGCAAGGTCTGCCAACGCTTCGCGACCGTGTCGCGCTGCAACTGCATGCGTTCTCCGACCTCGGCGTAGGACAAGCCCTCGAGCCCGCAGTGCACGAACAACTGCCGATCTTCCTCGGGCAACGTCTCGGCCCACGCGAGCAACGCGGCGATGCCTTCGTGGCGCGCCATCTTGCGGCTCACGGCCGTCGCGCTGTCGGGCAGATTCTGCAATTGGAAGAGCCTCGTCGTCGGTCCGGCAGCCGGATCGCCGCTGCGGCGCAGTTTGCGGAAGCCCTCGAGCAAGACGTTCTTCGCGATGCGGAACACCCACAAGCGGAACGGGGTCGCGTTCGCGTCGTAGCGCTCGAAACTCTTCCACGCGCGACACCAGACTTCCTGCACGACGTCCTGCGGGTCGAGCGCAGTACGCATGGCCGGTCGAATCCGCAACGACGCCCACGTGAACAAGGCCGGAGCGATGCGCTCGTACAACTCCGCAAAGCGTGCAGCATCCCCGGCTTTCGCCGCGCGAGCGAGCCGCTGCGTGTCGGAGGGCTCAGGCTCGGCGTCGTGTTCGTCGGGACCGTGATTCAACGATTCGATCGTACCCGGCGCGCGACCCGAGGACGATGCGCGCATAGAATCGAATCCGTCCCCGTTCATGACCGCCGATTCAGAAACCGCCGACGTCTTCGATTTCGTGGATCTGTACCTCGCGGATCTGGAGCGCGGTGAGGATCGCCCGCTGGCGTATTGGTTGGAGCGTTTTCCACGCAGTCAGGCGGCGATCGCGCGCGAGTGGCTGACGCTGCGACAGCCGGGGACGAGCGCGAGCGCAGACGGCGCAACTGCGACGAGCAGCGCGAGCGTCGACACGAAAGATCGCGTCGGCCCCTACCGCATCTTGCGCGAGCTCGGTCGCGGTGGACAAGGCACGGTGTTCCTCGCCGAAGACACGCGCATCGCGCGGCGCGTCGCGTTGAAGATGTTGACGTCGCGCTTCGATTCGATCAGCGACGAAAAGCGTCTGCGTTTCAAGCGCGAAGCCGACGTCATCGCCAAGTTGGAGCACCCCGGCTTGTGCTCGATCCACGATGCCGACTTGACCGGTGACGCGCCGTGGATCGCGATGCGCTTCATCGAGGGACGCACGCTCGGCGAATGTCTCGTCGAAGCGAAGGAGAAAGGCGGCGCCGAGATCCTCGGTCTGCGTTTTCCACCGACGAACACCGTCGAAATTCACGCGGTGCTGTCATTCTTCGAACGCGCCGCGCGCGCGCTGCACGCGGCTCACGAGGGCGGCGTAGTGCACCGCGACGTGAAACCGGGCAACGTGATCGTCGCGGTCGACGGTCGGCCCGTGCTGCTCGACTTCGGGCTCGCGCGCGACGAGACGTCCGAGACGGGCACGCTGACGCAGTCGGGCGACGTCTTCGGCACGCCGGCGTACATGTCGCCCGAGCAATTGTCGTTGCCTTCGTCTGATCTTGATCGACGCACGGACGTGTACTCGCTCGGCATCGCGCTGTACGAAGCGTTGACGCTCGAGCGTCCCTTCGAGAACGCGGCGAAGAGTCTGCTGTACCGCGCGATCCAATCCGATCCGCCGCCGGATCCGAGGAAGAAGAACAAGGCGTTGTCGGAGGACGTTAAGGTCGTGCTCGAGACGGCGCTCGAAAAAGAGCGCGCACGTCGGTACCTCTCGACGTTCGAATTCGCCGAGGATTTGAGGCGTATTCGCGAGTACGAGCCGATCCGAGCGCGGCCGGCGTCGGTCGCGGTGAAGCTCGAGCGCTGGGTGCGCAGACATCCGGCGTTGGCCGTCGCGATCTCGGGCACGATCGCCTCGCTCGCGATCGGCCTCGTCGTCACGTTGAAGTTGCTCGCGAACGAGCGCGATGCTTTGCGCGGCAAAGACGACGCACTCGACGTCGCGCTCGGCAAGCACTTGGCGCAGCGCGCGGTCGCATTGTCCGCTGAAGATCCGCCGACGGCCGTCGTACTCGGCATCAAGGGCGTCGAAAAAGCTCCGGGCGAGTTGACGCGCTCGAGCTTGTTCACGGCGCTCGACGCGTGCTGGCTGATGACGACGATCGGGGACGAGACGCGCGGCCTGCAGATCGAGAACATCGCGACGAGTGCGGTCGGCAATCTGGGAGCCGTGGCGTTCGACGACGGCTCGATCACGATCGTTTCGCTCGACGATGGACTCCAGGTCGCGCACATCGAATCGAAGGAGCATGCACAGATCGCGTTGGCGTTCGACGCGAACGGAACGCGCCTGCTCGCCGCGAGCGACTCGGGCGTCGTGCGTTTCCACGACGCGAAGAGCGGCGCGATGATCGTCGAGCGTGCGCTGGCTGGACCGCTGTCGTGCGTGCGCAGTTCGAGCGACGGTACACAGCTGGTGGCATTCGGCTCCGAAATCGGCGGTGTCGTGCTCGACGCGCAGACGTTGAAGCCGCTGGCGCAGCTCGCGTGCGCGAACGACGAGTTCACGCGCGGAGAGTTCACCGCGCGCGGTCACTCGCTCGTCGCGTGGGAAACGGGCGGAAATGCTGCTGTTTTCGCGGCGACGGGCGCGCGCATGTTCGACGTCGCGAGCGGCGGCGGAACGAGCGATGCCGCTTTCAGCGAGGGTGCCGATGCGAGTCGATTGCTGATCGCGGGCGTCGACGGCGCGCTGCACGTGCTCGACGCATCCGACGGGCGCGAGATCGGTCCGACGCTGCGTTTTCCGCTCGCGCCGACGCTCCTCGTCGCGAGCCCCGACGGACGCCACGTCGCCGTCGCGACGAATCGCGGGGAAGAGGGCGCCGCGTATCTGCTGGACGTCGCGCTCGGGACGTCGACTGTGCTCGGATACGGTTTGGGCCGCCGCGTCACTCAACTTTCCTTCAGTCCCGATCACACGCGCCTCGCGACGACGGCGCACGATTCGAAGGTGCGTCTCTACGAAGTGCCGACGGGCCGCATGTCGCGCTCGATCACCGCGACGATCCGCGAACAAGACGTCGCGTGGAGTTCCGACGGCGAGCACCTGCTCACGCGCTCGATCGGTGGCGCGGCGGAGGTCTGGTTCGCGCGCGTCGCTCCCGATGTGTTCGATCTCGAGGGGCACACGGATGCTGTGCGCGCCGTCGAATTCTCACCCGACGGCAAGCTCGCGTCGACTGCGTCGCTCGACGGAACAGCGCGCATCTGGAACGTCGATCCGCACGATCGCAAAAAGGTCGGACGTGAAATCGCGCGCCTGACTCATCCCGGACCGGTTCAGTCGGCTCGATTCAGTTCGGATGGGACGCTCGTGCTCACCGTAGGCGCGGGCGTCGAAGCACGCACGTGGAGCGCGATCGACGGCCGTCCGCTGCGTGATTTCGCCGAGAGCGGCTCTGCTCTCGTCGCGGCTGAACTCGATCCGACAGGCGAACGATTCGCAACACTTTCCGTCGATGGACGAGCGCGCATCTGGCCCTCGCGCACGAACGGCGCACCGATCGAACTGGCGGGCGCGGGCGGACAAGGAACCGCGCTCACGTTCTCGAGAGACGGACGTTGGCTCGCCGTCGGCGGATCGCGCGACTCGATCGCCGTGTACGACTCCAGCGACGGTCACGTCGTGCGCACGCTCGACCTCACGCGCCCCCAGCCGGGTGACAGCGGCGTCGTCGCACTCGTCTTCAGACCCGGCACGAACGAACTCGCAGCGGCGTGCCGCGATCTGTGCTTGCGCTGGTTCGACGTTTCCGAAGGCACGCATTCGATCGACGAAGACGTGAAATTCGCTTTTCGAGGGCTCTCCTTCAGCGCGGACGGCGGGCGCGCGCTCTTGTCGGGAACGAAAGGCGGAGGCGCTGTGCGCTCGATCACGCTGACGAGGGATCCGGCGCAGTTGCCCGTCTTGAACGCGTCGATTTCACCGAAGAGCAGTCACACGGACGACATCACGAGCGCGTGCTACTCCGCCGACGGCTCGATGGTGTTGACGACGTCGAAAGACGGCAGCGTGCGCGCGTGGTATTCGAGCGATGGTTCACCGTTCATGCGGCGCGAAGGTTTCGACAGTGCGATCACGTGCGGCTCGCAGTCGAGCGCACTCGGCTCGCAACGCGTCATCACCGGATGTGCGAACGGACGCGTGAGCGTCTGGCCGCTCGACCCGTTGCCGATCGCTCGCGCGCGGCGACTGCCGGCCCTGAATCAAGGCAAGATCGGGCGCGAGGTCCAACTGGCCAAACCGCTCGAATACCGCTGAGAAAACCGAAAATTCTCGGATTCCTTTCCACGGCCCACGGGCGCGGGTCACTGCGTCTGGAGAACCTCCCCGTGATGCAGAGACCTCTTTCGAACCGCACGGAACGAGCGGAACCCATCGTGCACGAGACCCGTCTATCGAGAGCGGATCTTGGTGCGATTGCCCGCTTTGGAAGGCGGGAGTACGCTGCATCTAGGCCCTCAACTTTCGACGCACACCTACGGAACGGCGCTCGGTCATGACTCCCCCCACCCATGTTCACAGTGTTAGAACGAGTGCCCAGAGCGCTTGCACGCGCCGTACGCCGAATCGCGCCGTTCCGTTCGCCGCTGCAATTCTCTTCTGTCTCTCTCCCGAGTTGCGCGCGCAGACGCAGGTCATCTTCTCGATCGATTTCCGCGGCGGAACGATCGCCCAGCCGAACTCGCAGACGGGCACGCCGATCCACGAATCCGATTTGATGCGCCCGCCGTTCGTGCAACCGACCTTCGGTCCGCTGCCGCCGCCGGCGACGCAGTTCGACGGATCGACGTTGGGTCTCTCGGCGTACACGGCGTGCGTGTCGCAAGTGCCTGGGCAACCGTGTCAGATCGAAGTCGACGCGCTTTCATTCGGCACGGACGCGCCGTTCGACAACACGCTTCCGGCGGGAGCGATGAATCGCGCGCGGATCATGTTCTCGGTCGATCGCTTCGCGACGGGTGTTCCAGGGAGTGGTCTCGCGCCGAATGTGTTCAGCGAAGGTGCGCTCGGAACGAACGAGGCGGCGGCGGACATCTTCACCGTGATCGGCACGATCGCGGGGCCGCTGGGGGTGCCGCCCACGACGGGGGCGAACCGCGGTGAGTTCGACGGCAACGGATTGCCGAACACGGCGGGCAAGCGTTATCGCGGACTCGGACTGCGTGAGCCGGGTCAACTCGGACCGTTCGACGATTTGGACGCGCTCGCCATCTCGACCGTGCCGAGCGGCGTGAACTCGTACATCTACTTTTCTCTCGACGGCAACACCGTCGATCCGCTCACGCTCCAGTCGGGCACGAATTCGGCTCAAATTGCAGGCTTTTCTGCGAGCGCGATCCTGCAGCACTCGACCTCGCCGGGCGGTTCGAGCACGGTCTACGCGAATCCGTTCTTGCTCGGTTTGAGTCCGACGATGGACGATCTCGATGCACTGTTGATCGCCGAGAACGGCGACGGGATCTACCAACCGTCGATCAACCACTACCAGTGGCTCACGGGCGCAACGGACATGGTCCTGTTCTCGGTGCGCCGCGGATCCGCGATCGTCGGCATGCTGGACACGGAGTTCGGGATTCCGATCGAGCCCGGCGACATCCTCGCTCCGCCGATGACTCCGGGCGCGCGTCCGCGCATCTTCATCGCGGCCGAACGTCTCGGGTTGAAGACGAACCGTGGCGGCGGCGCGATGGCTCAACGCGACGAACTCGACGCGCTCGGTTCGGTTCGCGAACCGTACCTCGACTGCAACATGAACGGGCGAGACGACGCCGAGGACATCACTGTCGGCTACTCGGTCGACACGAACGGCAACAACATCCCCGACGAGTGCGAGAAGAACTACACGCGCTATTGCTTCTGCGAAGCACCCAAAGGTCCGTGCGGCAACCACGAGCCGGCGGCGGGATGCTTGAACAGTGCGGCGACCGGCGGCTTGTTGTCGGGTGCGCGCACGGCGAGCGTCGCGACCGACGATCTCGAGATCGCGGCGACGCAATTGACGCCGTTCAGCATCGGGTTGCTGTTCATGGGCCCGACTCAGCTGGACATCCCCTTCGGTGACGGACGCTTGTGCGTCGGCCCGACGGTGTTCCGACTGCAGATCGCCGCTGCTGATGTCGCGGGCACGGCTCTGTATGGGCCGGGATTCGTCGCGATGTCGAATTCGATCGGCGGAGCTGCCGTCATCACGGCGGGCACGACGATGAACTTCCAGGTCTGGTACCGCGATTCGGCCGCGTTCTGCACGACGAGTACGTACAACTTGACCAATGGGTTGTCGGTGGTGTTTTCGCCGTGACGCGGCGCCGACGCGGCGAATTCGCCGCGTCCAGCCAGCGGAGGATTCCGTGCCGGTCCCACGTTGCCCTAGGGCCGCATCCACGTCCGCTCCGGACAAAACTCACAACGCCAGGACCTGAATCTTCTCCCCTGCCTGCGCCGTCCGCTCCGGTTCTGACTGACAACGCACCGGCATTCATCTTCTCCCTGCCTGCGCCGTCCGCTCCGGTCACGACTCACATCACACGTCTATCCTTCTCCGCCGCCCTCGGCGATGTCTCGTTCTCGGGTGCCTCGGCGTCCTCTCTCTCAATCCCCCGCCCTCAGTTCCCCTCCCGCCGAAATTCAAACCGCTGCGTGCCGCCACGCATGTATCCGATCTGCGCCAACATTCCGCTCTCACCGCTGCGCTCGTACACGATGCGCTGCGGAAAATCATGGTGCGGATTCTCGAATACGAAACGACCTTCGGCTGCGAGCGTGAGCACGAACTCGACCGGCGGTTTGCCGTTGGGCTGCGCGACATAAACCAATCCACCGTCGCGCTCGACCACGCGCAAGAATTCGAACAACACCATCTTCTCTTTCGCGATCGTGCGCGCCGTCGCCAACATCGCGCCGCCGCCCGGCGGACTCCAACGTTCCTCCAGCGACGCCGTGCCGCGCGTACCAGTCCAATTCCCGGCGAGCCACGCGAGTGAGGCGATGTCGGCTCGGGTCGGGGTGGGCACCGGAATGTCTTCGAGGCGTTTGTAGAGACACACGCTCTCGACTTGGATCGGCTCTTGGGTCTGCATCCGCACGAGCAGTCCCTCCGTCGTCGGCGTGAAGTGGCACTGCGACACGGTGATCTCGCGTTTCTCACCGCGACCCGGCGCGTCGATGCGGATGGACATGCGCAGCGCGCCGTCTTCGAAGCGCCCACTGTGCGTGTCCTTGGTGTCGTTCCGTTCGATCACCTCGGGCGTGCCGTCGAGTGTGAGACGCATGCTGTACGGCGTAGTGGGACGCGGCGCTTCGAGCACGAGCGCAGCGCTCTCGAGTCGAAAGATGAAACGCGCACCCTGATTCGGGCGCTGCTTTTCTTCAGGCCGTTTCTCCGAGCGATCCTCGCAGTAGAGCCAAGTGCCGACCAGGTCCTTCGGTTCCGCACGCGCGCTCGAGACTTGCGTCGGAGGAGTCGTTTGGGGCGGCGTGCGTCCCGCGACAAGAGCGGCGAGTGCGACCATCGCGAAGAGTGAATTCGGCATGTGGGAAAGCCCTTGGCTCGTGATCGAACGGTCACTGCCGAGCACACCGTCAGCGGCGCTCAGCGAGTGAAACACTAACGCGGTCGACGAGAGCCTGTCGATCGTGTGCACGTCGCAACTGCGAATGTGCAACGGGGTGAAGCGCTCGCGCGCACTCGCCGGCGAGGACGCACCGCCGAATCACAGCGTCTGTGGTGCTAGAATCTAAGGTTCGAACCGGCATGAGCGCGTGCACGAAACATCAGGACGCGGACGAAGCGAAGTCCGCGCTCCATCCGAAAATTCGCCCATCGCGCGTCGGCAAATGGCGCGCGCTCGTGCTCGTCTTGCTGCACGTCGTGTTCGTCGCGCACCTTCTGCATTGGAAATCGAATCGCGAGACGCTGACGCCCGTCGAGCCGAGCGAGGCGATGCAATTCGCCACGGAAGGCGTCGTCAACGCGGGCCTGATCTTCTTCGGGATCACGATCGTTTCGACGCTGATCCTCGGGCGCTGGTTCTGCGGTTGGGCGTGTCACGTCGTGGCGCTGCAGGATTTCTGCCGTTACCTGCTCGAAAAAATCGGCGTCCGCCCGCGTCTCGTGAACATGGGGCTCTTGCGGTCGGTCCCGTGGATCGCGTTCACGTACATGTTCTTGATGCCGTTCGTTGGCCGCATCCTCGAGGGCGCGCCGCTCGTTGCGACGAGCGTGCAGCTCTACACCTCGGATTTCTGGCGCACGTTTCCGACTTGGCCGGTGGCGGTGGCCACGTTTCTCGTCTGTGGTTTCGCGATCGTCTATTTCCTCGGCGCGAAGGGTTTCTGCAACTACGGCTGTCCGTACGGCGCGATCTTCGGCATCACGGATCAGCTCGCGCCCATGCGCATCCGCGTGACCGACGCGTGCGAGGGTTGCGGTCACTGCACGGCGGTGTGCACCTCGAACGTCAAAGTGCACCAAGAAGTGCGCGACTGGAAGATGGTCGTCGACCCCGCGTGCATGAAGTGCCTCGACTGCGTCAGCGTGTGCCCGAAGAACGCGTTGTACGTCGGATTCGGTGCGCCTGCCTTCGTCGCCAAGCCGCGGCGCGAGCCGAAGTCGTTTGCCAAGAACGTGGTCGCACGCTGGCTCGTCGTCGCCGCGTTCACGGTCGGAGCCTTCTGGGCGTTGTCCGCTTTCAACGGCGAAGTGGGCGCGTACGCGAACCCGGCCGACTGGCGATTGATCGGCACGCTGTCGGCCGCGTCGCTGATCGTGATGTTCGTGTTTCGCTCGAAAGCGGCCGGAAAACAGGAGTTCTCGCTCGTCGAGGAGGCCCTGCTCGGCGTGTCTTTCCTCGCTGCACTACTCGCGTGCCGCGGGTTGAACGGCTTGGTGCCGCTGCTCTTCGCACTCGGACTGTCGAGCCTGTTCGCGTGGAGCATCGTGCAACTCCTGCGCTTGACGAAGCGCGCGGATGTCAAGTTGCAGCACACGATCCTCAAGTCGAATGGCGCGTGGCGTTCGGCCGGGTTCGTCTTCGCAGGTGCGATGGTGCTCGTGTTGTCGGGATTCGTCTTCGCGACGAGAGAACAGCTCGAATTGCGCCGCTCTGGCCGCACGGCCTTCGCACAGGTCGTCTTCAATCAAGGCGTCGCGAGCGCTCAGTCGGGCGACGTCGAGAGCGCCATCAAACGCTTTCGACGTGCGCTGTCGTTCGACCCGACCTCGCTCGAAGCGCGCGAGAACTTGGCCGGCATGTTGTGTCAAGTCGGACGCTTCCGCGAGGGCGTCGAGCAATTCGAGATCGCGCTCGCGCAGAATCCGGACGACGCCGAGACGCACGCGCTGTGCGCTCGAGCGCTGCTCGCACTGAACGATTCGGAACGTGCACTCGTGCATCTCGCGCAGGCCCTCGCCCTCGCACCGGATCGCGCGGACTGGCGTCGAATTCGCGCCGACGTCCTGCGTTCGCTGGGTCGGCATGCGGAAGCCGCGGCAGAGCTCGACCTGGGGCCTGAACCGGCCCCGAGTCCGCGCTGACGCGACTCTGAGCATTATGCGGTGTGACATTGCGGACTCGTGCGCCTTGGAATAACCTCAACGCGGTAGTTCTTTTTCGATTCCGACAGCGCCTCCACCGCCGCGCGAATCGCCCCCCAGCTCATTTCGAGAACAAGGATTCGACTCATGATCCAGCGCGTTTGGCTCTTGTGCGCAGCCACCTCTCTCGCGTCGATCGCCGTCGCTTCGCCTTCGAGCGAATCGCAGACGACGCTCGGCATCAACTACGTACTCGACGGCGAGATCCTCGTCTATTCGCCGCGCGTCAGTGGATTGCCGGAAGCGACGATCGTCGCACCGCGAGGTGCACGTATGGAGAGCGATCTCCTGCTCGAAGTGCACAGCATTGCGAATGCGAGTCCCGATCTCACGCGCTTCGAATCGGGTGCGCTCGTGCACGGATCGAAGCCGCTCGTGATCGGCGGACAAGGCGCCACACCGCTCACGCTCGGTGATCTCTCGCTGCACAAGATCGACGGTCGTTGGACCTTCTTCGGTGCAGACGGCGAGCTGAAAGGCCGTCCGATCTTCGCGATGACGCCGGAGTCGGCTTCTCTGAAGCGCTTGTCCGACTACGAGTTCACGCTCAGCGGCGAACTCGTGCTCGACGAATCGATGGCGGCCGAGTTGGGTCTCGATGCCTCGCTTCCGCCGCCGTACATCGTGGGTGCCACGGTGATCCACGGTTCGAGCGCTCCGGGTTCCGCGTACGTCGTCAGCGGCTCGGCGCCGCAGTCGCGTCCGACGGTGATGACTTCCGCGCTGTCGCTCGTTGGACCGGACGTCATCGTCAGCACGATCGGCGACAGCACGACCACAACCGACTTCGCCGAGAACGGTGCCGTGGGCACGATCGGCGCGTACTCGGTCAAGACGGTGTCGTGCAACATCGGCACGCAGGACGCGATCTGGATCGATTGCACGACTGGCGCACCGACCTGCAATCAGCATCCGGTCATCGGCACGCAGCTCTACCGTTTGAAGACGGTCAACGGCGCAACGCGCTTCGAGCAGATCGGCATGAGTTGGCTGAAGCACGGCTTCTGTGCGGCGGACGCCAGCAACTGCGGGCAAACGGCGACGCCCAACGGATCGTGCGATTGGCTCGGGCTGTGGTCGACGGACACTTACAGCTCGGGCTTGAACGCCAGCCAGACGGGATGCGGACCGCGCTCCGAGATCAATCCTTGGACGGGCGTGTACCCGTATCCCTACGTCCTCAATTGGAACGTGACTGGCAACTCGATTTGGAAGCGCACCCAAGTCCAACAGGCGGATCTCGATCCGGCACAAAATGCGGGCGCGCAGTACCTGGTCGACGTCGTCTACATCTGCACCGACGAGCCTGACGCCAACAAGTACAACAACTACAGCAACCGTGCGGCGACTGTCGGCGCGTTCGGGTCTCAATACAACATGACCTTCTCCGGCACGACGAACCGCGAGCAGTCTGCGCTCCAACGTTGGCCGCTGATCGACACCGGCGTGACGTTGGTGTCGGTGGACACTCCTGGTGACGGACGCTTCTGGGTCGGCGCGAAAGTCACCGACCTCGGCGGCGGCACTTGGCACTACGAGTACGCCGTTTTGAACATGAACAATCACGATGGTGCGCGCAGCATCACGATCCCCGCCGACCTGACGGTCACGGTCACGCCGGGCAGCATCGACTTCCACGACGTGCCTTATCACAGCGGTGAACCGTACAGCAGCACCGACTGGACGAGCGCGCGCAATGTGTCGAACATCGAATGGTCGACGGATACGTTCGCTGCGAATGCGAATGCCAACGCGCTGCGTTGGAGCACGACCTACAACTTCCGCTTCGACGCGAACATCGCGCCTGTCTCGGGTGACATCGAGATCGGCCTCTTCCGCTCGGGTGGCAACGCGACGGCGGTCGGCGTTCCGATCCCGGGTAGCTACGGCCTGCCGACGCCGTTCTGCTTCGGCGATGGTTCGGGTGCAGCGTGCCCGTGCGGCAATGCGGGGTTGGCCGGCAACGGTTGTGCGCACTCGCAGAATCCGGCCGGAGCCAACCTGAGCGGCGCGGGCTTGCCGCGCATCTCGGCCGACAGCTTCGTCTTGACCACGACCGGAATGCCCAATGGTCCGGGTCTCTACTTCCAAGGCGATACCCAAGCTGCCGGCGGAAACGGAGTCTCGTTCGGCGACGGTCTCTTGTGCGCGAGCGGCACGATCACCCGCCTGGGTGTGAAGTTCTCGATCGCAGGCGTGTCGAGCTTCCCTGGCGTGGGCGATCCGACGCTCTCCGTGAGCGGTTCGGTCGCGATCGGCGACACGCGTCAATACCAACAGTGGTACCGCGATGCGTTCGTGTTCTGCTCGCCGTCGAATTTCAATTTGACGAATGCGGTGCAGGTGACTTGGGTGCCGTGACGCGGCGAATTCGCCGCGTC
>JAWXBU010000237.1:0-15369 GCA_034440255.1 Planctomycetota bacterium
CACGATCAGCGGCCAGCCCGAACCGTCGTGGTTGTACCTGGCACCGTACCGTCGATTCATGGGCCAGAGGCGGTCGGCGAACTTCCAAATCAGGACAATAGGGCGCGTCGCCGCTGCCCCGTCGCGGCCGTCAGCGCCCTTGCGCGCAATCCATGCCGACTTGCTTGCCGTACTCGGTCCCCTTCTTGAGACCGTCGATCGTGATCTCGGGCAGTACCTTGACGAAGGCCTTCCCCTCGTCGGATTTGTAGAACGCGAGGAGCGCGTCGACCGTGCTCTCCTCCAAGTGTTCCGTATAAATGTCGGTCGTGAACTCCATCACTCGATCGATGCTGAAGTTCTCCTTGAAGCACGTCTGAAAGTCTTCGGGCAAGCCCATTTCGGTGAACGACTCCATGGACACCTCGAGCGTGCGCGTCGTGATCGCTTTCTGATCCATCGACTCGAGGAGTTCCTCGACCTTCTTGCGACGTTTCGCCGTCTCGTCGGCCTTGTCGTCCACACTTGATTCGGCGGACAGTACGGGTTCGGAGGTGACTCCTGTGAGGATGTGGGGTGCGAAGGTGGCCAGAGCGACTCCGGCGAAGAAACAAGCAGTACGGTTCATGGCGATCTCCTTGACGGTTGTGCGCGGCATCCTATCGACAATTGCATCGTGACGAGGCTCTGGCTGAAAAGGGCTGACTCCTGCCTGTTCATCCGCGACAATAGATGCCGTGAAGAAGCTCTCCGCCGTCCTCTTCGACATCGACGACACGCTCTACTCGACGACCCTCTTCGCACGCAAGGCGCGCGCGAACGCGGTCGACGCCATGAACGCCGCTGGCCTCGACGTGCCGCGCGAAGTCGTCATCAAGGAGCTCGAGGAAGTGCTCGCGGAGTTCACGTCGAACTACGAGCATCACTTCGACAAGCTCATTCAACGTCTGCGACCGGCGTCTCTCGCGAGGAAGAACCCGGCGTTGATCGTCGCGGCCGGGGTCGCGGCGTACCACGACACGAAATTCCGCGAGCTCAAGGGTTTCGAAGACACGCAACCGCTCTTCCGCGACTTGTCGAAGGCGGGCGTGCGACTCGGCGTCATCACGCACGGATGGACGGTCAAACAAGCTGAGAAGTTGGTGCGCCTCGGCGTCGTGCCGTACCTCGATCCGAAGGCGGTGTTCATCTCGGATCAGATCGGGATCAACAAGCCGAACCCGAAGCTGTACGTCACCGCTCTTGTCGACCTCGGGCTGCCCGCGAACGAGGTGATGTACGTCGGCGACAGCCCGGAACACGACATCGCTCCGCCGCGCTCGATCGGCATGGTCACGGTGTGGGCGAAACGTGCGGCGCGGCACGGGCTCGAGGGCAAGTCGATCCAGCCCGATTACACGATCCAGGACTTCGGCGAACTACGCACGATCCTGCGGCGCGACTTCGGCATCGCGATCGACTGAACCAGGGCGCGCGTCGAGCAATTCGCGTGTTGCGGCGTGAGCGGGCGCACGGAACACGCGCTCGGTCGCGCCCGTCTCGACGATGCGTCCCGCGGACATCACGGCGACGCGATCCGCAAAGTGCTCGACGGAAGCGAGATCGTGCGTGACGAACAGACACGCGAGCCCTTCCTCGCGACGTAGACGTGCGAGCTGTTCCAGCATGCGCGCGCGAATCGTCGGATCGAGACTCGACAAGGCTTCGTCGAGCACGAGCACACGCGGCCTCGATGCGAATGTGCGGGCGAGGCACACGCGTTGAGCTTCACCACCGGACAATTGGTGCGGGAACCGAGCGCCATGTGCCGTCGTCAGTCCGACGTCCTCGAGCAGGCGTGCGATCGAGAGTTCGATCTCTCCGCGCGCAACTCGTCGGACCTCCAGGGCTTCTCGAAGAGCCGAGCTCACGGTCTGTCGCGGATCCAAACTCGTCAGCGGATCTTGGAACACGACGCCCAAGTCGGGCCGAATTTCACGCAACGCGGATCCGTCGAGCGTGCGCAGGTCGATGGCGCTCTCGCCGTCGCGTCTTCGGAACTCGATCGTGCCCGAGACGGGTTCCACGAGCCGCAGGAGTCCGCGCACGAACGTCGTCTTGCCCGACCCCGAACTGCCGACGAGCGCGAGCGCCTCTCCGGGCCCGAGTGCGATCGAGACTTGATCGACGACGAGGGGTCCCCGTCGACGCGCGAGCAGACGGCCCTGCGCTGGGTAGGCGACGGACAAAGCTCGAGTTTCGAGCACGTTTTCCGCTTGTTTTCGAGGCCGATCGGTATTCGAGCGTGCCGCTCCGTCCAGACCGAACCGAACCGCCGACGCACTCCCGCGAGCAGTTGCCGCCAAGGGTCCGCTCGGCGCGATTCGCCCATGTTCGAGTCGGACGATACGGTCGGACCAAGCTCGCGCCAGCGGCAGATCGTGCGTGATCAACAACGTCGCGAAACCGGATGCAGCTCTGAGGCGCTCGATCAGCTCGAAGATCCGCTTCTGCGTCACTGTGTCGAGCGCCGTGGTCGGCTCGTCGAGCACGAGCAGCGCAGGCGAGAGCGCCAGCGCCGTCGCGATCTGAACGCGTTGTCGCATGCCGCCCGACAGCTCATGCGGAAAGGCACGTGCGACAAGGTCCGCGTCGAGCCCGACGTGCGCCAACGCGGCGCGTGCATTCGTGAGAGCTTGCGCGCCCGAACAACGTCGGTGCGCGATCCACGTCTCGGCGACCTGATTTTCGATGCGCATCAGCGGATGCAGCGCACTCTTCGAATCTTGGAACACCATCCCGATCGAAGCACCACGCATCGAGCGCACGGTTTGGTCCTCGAGCGCACCGATCTCGCGACCCTCGAAGCAGATGGAGCCCGTGACGCGCGCGTTGCGCGGCAGGAGTCGCGCGAGCGCCAAGGCCAACGTGCTCTTGCCCGAACCGGAATCCCCCACGAGTGCGACGCGTTCGGCTCTGTGAATGTCGAAATCGATTCCGGCGAGCGCGTGCACGCCCATACTCGCGCTTCCGAAGACGACACCGACGTCGCGCGCGATGCACAGCGCGTCGACCGACTGTCGAGTCGATTCAGCGCTCATGCTTCGGATCCAGCGCGTCGCGCAGCGCCTCGCCGAGGACGTTGTAACTCGCGACGAGCGTGAAGATGGCGCACCCTGGAATGAGCCAAATCCAAGCCTGATCGGGGCTTTTCGAATCCGACACGAGTGCGCCCCACGACGGGATCGGCACCTGCACGCCGAAGCCGAGGAACGACAGCGCCGATTCCGTCAGCACGCCGGCACCGACGGCGAACGCGAAGGCGATGATCGCCGGTTGGATCGCGTTCGGCAGCACGTGGCGACACAGGATCTGTGCTTCGGTCAGGCCGAGCGCGCGCGCAGCGGCCACGAAATCTAGTTCGCGCACGCGCAGCGTTTCAGCACGCACCAAGCGCGCGACGGTCGTCCAACCAACGATGCCGATCACGATCGCGACGGTGACGAGCGGCGCCGCAGCTGTCGGCGGGATGAAGAACAGCGCGCACAGGACGAGCACGAACGCCGGGAAGCACACGACGATCTCGGTCGCGCGCGACACGCAGAAATCCGTCCAGCCGCCGCGCCATCCAGCGACGAGGCCGAGTGCGACACCGATCACGGTGAGAAGCAGTGCTGCCGCATTGCCGACGAACAGACTGATGCGCGCTCCCCACACGAGTCGTGCCGCAAGATCGCGGCCGAGCGAATCGGTGCCGAGCGGATGACGCCAACGCGAATCGATCGATCGTTCGAACGGAAGCGCAGTGGGCTGCTGTTTTTCGGCCGAGAAACGACCGAAATCAGCGCCTGACCACGTGCTCGCACTCGAACTCTCGGAAGCGGATGCGTGGACGGACGTGAACGGTGCGCGAAACGCGTCGCGCATGTGCGTCTCGGCGAATCCCATCGGGATCGGCGGGAACAGTGCCCAGTCGACGACGAGATCGCCACGCGCGGAGGCACCCTTGATCGACGCTGGCCCCGAATAGAGGGGTCGAGCGAGCGGCCAGGCGATCAACGCGAGAGCGAAGACGATTGCAACCGTGAACCAGCGCCGACGCCACGTTCGCAAGAGGAGCATCGTCGCGCCCAAGGCGATCCAGGCCGCAGAGAAAGCGATGTCGAGTGGAGTCAGCGCGGCAAACACCGGAGCGCTGACACGACTCGCAAGCCGCACTGCTCCGCCCGCAGCGGAGAGCGGTTCGTCTCCGGGCTGACCGTCGAGTTCGAGATCGGCTGCCGTGGACCGCGCGAGTTCGATCACACCGCCTGCGTCCTGCATCGCTCCGTATCCGCGCACTTTCGAGCCGAGGCGATCGATCGACGCCCGCAAGACGTCCTCGTCGGGAGTGAGCGAATCGCGCACGATCGCGATGCGGCGTAGGAGGGCTTGCTTCTCGACTTCGACCGCATCGACGAAGTCGAGCTCGGCCCGTGCCGGATTGGACGCGCGCCACGCGACGGGACCTTGCGCCTCGACGTCCAGCCACATGCGCGTCACCGGCACGAGGCTCGCGCGCGCCTCTTCGAAACGGCCGTAGTCGACGGCGCGCATCACGAGCGGCCGGTCGTTCGCGAGGAACGGCGCGAAGACGGCCACGCTGATCCACGTCACGATCACGACGAGTGCGCACCGCGTGCTCCATGCGCCGAACCAGCGTCGCGCGAACGTCGTTTCTGCCTCACGCATGACGAATGCGCGGATCCGCCGCCATGTACAGGAGATCGGCGACGAGGATGCCGAGCATCGTGAACACTGCTGAAACCACCGTCGTGGCGAGCACGATGTTGGTGTCGCGAGCGAGCACGCCCTCGAACGCGTAGCGACCCAAACCCTCGATGTCGAAGATGGTCTCGACGACGACCGAGCCGGCGACGAGAGCCGGGAACACCGTGCCGAGCAGCGTGATGACCGGAAGCAAGGCGTGACGCAGCGCGTGGCGCACGAGAACGTCTCTCTCGCGCACTCCCTTTGCGCGCGCGGTTCGCACGAAGTCCTCGCGCAGCGACGAGACGACTCCGGCCCGCGTCTGCCGCGAAAGGTAGGCGAGGCTTCCGAGCGACAGTGCGATCACCGGCAAGATCGCATGTCGTAGCGTGTCGATGACACGCTCGAAGGCCCCGAGCGTTGCCGCATCCTTGTCGTGCATTCCGATCGCCGGCAACCAACCAAGTCCGCTCGCTCCGAACACGAGCACCAGGATCAGAGCGAGCCAGAAGACCGGCACGGCGTGTAGGAGAAACAGGATCAGCGTGACGAATCGCTCGCGTCGCGTGCCTGCCCGTGCCGCCGACCAAGCCCCGAGCGGAATTGCAATTGCGTAGGTCAGCAAGAGGGCCGCCAGTCCGAGTGGAATCGTGACCCACGCGCGTCGTGCGATCTCGGCGCCGACGGATATGTCCGAACGCTGGAATTCGCGGCCGAAATCGAGTGCGAGAAGCCCATGCCAGCGCTCTCGCCCGCTCCCGCCGAACCACGAGTGTCCGTTCGGAGAGAGATCGAACGGACCGAGGAAGTGCACATATTGTCGCCACAGGGGCGCGTCGAGCAATTGGTCCGCGCGCATGCGTTGCGCTGCAGCCGTGACGTCCATGCCGGTCAGTTCCCCTGCTGAAAGTGCATCCGCAGGATCGCCTGGAGCCGCATGCATCGCCAGGAAGACGACGAGCGTGATGCCGAGTAGCGTCGGCAACATCCACAGGATGCGACGCAGGATCGGACTCGATGCGCCGGCTCCCATGGCTCTGCACTACCGGCCCGGCTGCGGGCGTGTGCCGGCCGTGCCTTCCGCGTAGTACCAACGTCGTAGCGAGTAGTTCGGATCCAGTCCGAGACTTTGGAATCCACGCAGCGCGCGGTTCATCACGAACTTGCGCGGCGGGTTGTAGGCGAAGAGATAAGGTTGCATCTCGTACAGGCGCTTGTGCAGTAGACGCCAGGTCGCTGCGCGCTTCGTCCAGTCGAGCTCAGCCCGACCGAGATCGATCAAACGATCACTTTCTGGATCGGCGAAGCCGACGTAGTTCGAGCCCCGTTTCTCGGCGAGCCCCCAGCGCGAATGGAAAGCTTGCTCGGGATCGCTCTCGAACGGTGGCGCCCAACCGAGCGCGACGGCGTCGAACTCGCCGTCCGACTTGCGTTTGTTGAGCGTCGCCCAATCAAGGCCGTTCACGACGAGTTGGATGCCGACGCGCTTCAAATTCTCCTGGAATTTGGCTGAGAAGTTCTTCCCAGCTGCGTTGCCGGCCTGCATCAAGAGTTCGATCACGAGGGGCGCGCCGTCCTTGTCGACGAGTCCGTCACCATCGCGGTCGTACCAACCCGCTTCGAGCAACAACGCGGCTGCCTTGCGCGGGTCGAACGGATAGGGATCGACCTCCTTGTCGTAAGCCGGCGAGTTCGGCGAGTACATGCCCGTCACTTGACGCGCGAGGCCGCGGTAGAACGTGTCCTTGAACTCGTCGAAGTCGAACAAGTGCGCCAGCGCGCGTCGCACACGCGGATCAGCGAGTTTTTCGCGACGGCAATTCCAACCGATGAACCAGTAGGCAGACGTCTCGTGCCAACCGCGGTAGTTTTTCTTCGTGAAATCTTCGGAAGTGAGCGCGTTCGAGAAATAGTCGTCCGTCGTCACCATGTCGAAGAAGTCGAGCTCGCCCGACAGGAACGCACGGAACGCCGCCGACGCATCCGGGATCGCGCGCCAACGCAGTGTGTCCAAGTAACCGCCGCGCGACGGATCGAAGTAGCGCTCGAAACGTCGCGCTTCGATGTACTCGTTCGTGTACTCGGCGAGTGCGTAGGGCCCCAGTCCGACGAAGGCCTTGTTGTGCGCGTTCTCGTTGACGTAGTGGCCCTGCTCCTCTGCGCTGGGTTTCCAAGTTGCATTTTCGGCACGCTGCTTCGCGTGGAATTCGGGGTCCGCGAGCGCGTTGTCGGGATCGGCCAGGTCGTACAGGTGCGACGGCAGGAGAAACAGATCGCCGAGGCTCATCAGCGCCATGAAGTACGGGTGACCGTACGTCACGCGAACGACGCGCGGCGACACGACTTCGACGTTCACGATGTCGGCGTAGGCGAAGCGCTTGTCGTCGCACTTCACCGTCTTGTTGGCGTACACCGACAAGCTGAACGCGACGTCGCGCGCGTCGAACTCATGGCCGTCGTGCCAGCGGATCCCGCTCCTCAAGCGGAAGGTGAAGACGGTGCCGGTCGCCACTCGATCGACGCTCGACTTCACGAAGCGGCGTTCGGTGCGCGTCGGATTTTCTGCGCTCGCCGGCGTCACGATCCAATCGTCGCC
Organism: Planctomycetota bacterium; assembly: GCA_034440255.1. Taxonomy (GTDB): domain Bacteria; phylum Planctomycetota; class UBA1135; order UBA1135; genus JAEUIA01. Next base: position 7,304 of record JAWXBU010000237.1, read on the forward strand.
GCCGTCGGTGACCGCGCCGAAGACTGCGGACTCGGCCGAGTCGACTTTCGGAACGAGTCGGTCCTCGACCGTGTAGCTCTCACACAAGACAGGCTTGATTTCGAACGTCTCGAAATCGCGCGCGAGAAGCGTCTCGTGCATCTCGTGCAGAATGCGACGCGTGACGCCCGAGCTCTCGATCGCGTAGCACAAGCTCTTCGGCAGCGCATCGACGTGCACGATCGCGCGACCGCCGTACGCGGGCTTCGGAAGAGCAGCTCGCTTGCCGTTCGCGTCGGGCTGCCGCTCCGGATGGAATTCGTCGACGATGCGCTGCGTCGCGGGCTCCCCGCGTTGGGCCGGAGCCTGCGCTTCGATGACGAACAATGCCGCGAACAGGCAGAGGACGCTGTGGAGCGCACACCGTCGTGAGAACGTGACCAACTTGAATTCGACGGACATTCGACCCTGCGATCGTTCTCCCCTAGTCGACTCGGTCCTTGCAGCAACCATTCGGAGTCACCGTATGCAGGCCCAAAGTGCGGGTCAAGGCGAGGTCTCTCTGCTTCTAGACCGGCTCCGAAGCTGCTAGGCTCCGGCAATGAGCGCGCAACACGGCCTGCGTGGCGGCGGGCCGCGAAAACGAGGCCTTTTCTGGGCACTCGGCGGGTTCGCCCTCGTCGCACTGTCCGTGTCTCTGCTGGCTTCCAAGGCGACGCTGCCACGCGCCGATTTCACCTTTGCGAACGGCGCCGAACCGAGTTCGCTCGACACGACGCAGACGACCGGCGTACCCGAGGCTCGCCTCCTGCGCGCGCTGTTCGAAGGATTGTGCGTGCTCGATCCGAAGACGTGTCAGCCGCTACCGGGTATGGCGGAAAGTTGGACGATCAGCCCAGACGAGTTGACGTACACGTTCTTCGTGCGCGCCGGATCGCGTTGGACGAACGGCGACGAAGTGACGGCGTTCGATTTTCGCGACGGGTTCGAACGCTTGCTCGATCCGCGTGAGGCAGCCGAGTACGCGTACTTGCTCTTCGCCGTGCGCGGCGCTCGAGCGTTCGCCACCGAAGTCGACGAGCACGGCGCGCCCCGACACAGTTTCGATTCCGTCGGTGTGCGCGCGTCCGATGCGCGCACGCTGGTCGTCGAACTCGACTCCCCCGTGCCGTGGTTCTTGTACTTGGCCGCGTATCCGCCGCTCGCACCGCTCAATCGTCGCGCGCTCGACTCGATGCGCACGCGCTTCCCGGATACATGGCGCATCGAACGTCTGCGCACGCAGAACATCGTCACGAACGGCCCGTGGCGCGTGCTCGAACGGCGCGTCAACGATCGCATCCGGCTGGCGAAGCACGATGCGTACTGGGATCAGGACAACGTCGCGTTCGAAACGCTCGACGTCCTCGCGTCCGAGCACTTGACGACGAACGTGAACCTCTACCTGACCGGTGAGATCGGTTTCGTCAACGAGGTGCCGGCGCTCGTCGTGCCGCGTCTCACGGGGCGCGCGGATTGGAAGCCGACGCCCTATCTCGCGACGTACTTCTATCGCTTGAACGTCACGCGTCCGCCGCTGGACGATCCACGCGTCCGTCGTGCTTTGGCGCTCGCGATCGATCGGCGCGCGATCACGAGCGGCGTCACGCGCGCGGGCGAACCGCCGCTCTTCTCGTTCGTCCCGGCGGCGATGCGCGATGTCACCGGTTACGAGCCGCCGTCTTTTCGCGGAACGAGCGCGCTCGACGGCGAAGTTTTCGCGCGCGATGTCCTGGAAGCGCGTCGCTTGCTCGTTGAAGCCGGTTTTTCCGCTGAAAAGCCGCCGATGCGCCGCCTCGAGATCCACTACAACACGCAGTCGACGAACCGCGACGTCGCCGAACTCGTTGCGCACGAGTGGAAGACGCACCTCGGGATCGATGTCAGGCTCGTCAATCAAGAGAAGAAGGTCGCGCTCGACACGCAGCGGCGACTCGACTACGACGTGTCGCGCTCGACGTGGATCGCGGACTACCCCGATCCGTCTTCGTTCCTGGAAGTGATGACGAGCACCGGCGCGAACAATCGCACCGGCTTCGAGGACGCCGAGTACGATGCTTTGCTCGCACGAGCAGCGACGTCGCGCGGGACAGAGCGAGAGCGGCTCTACCGTGCTGCAGAAGAGCGTCTGCTCGCCGCGCTGCCGATCATCCCGTTGTTCGGCTTCACGACGACGAGCCTCGTCGACCCGGCGCTCGAGGGCTTCCATCCGAACGCGCTCGACATCCACTTCCCGAAGTTCTGGCGACGCGCACACGTCGGGGACGAACCGCGTTGATGCGTTTCGTGCTGAACAGACTGTTGTGGTTCGTGCTGACGTTGTTGTGCGTCGTCACGTTGTCGTTCGCGTTGATGCGATCCGTGCGCGGCGGGCCCTTCGACGGCGAGCGCGCGCTTTCACCCACGATCGAAGCCAACTTGCGCGCGCGCTACCACCTCGATTGGCCGCTCTGGAAGCAGTACGCAGCGTACGTCGGGCCGCTCGATCTGAGTGATCGCGGCTCCGCACTCGTCGGCGGCGATGGAACACGCATTTTCGGCGGGGTTTTGGCCGGAGATTTCGGGCCTTCGTTCCGCTATCGCGACGCGACTGTCAACGACGTCATCAAACAAGCGCTGCCTATTTCGCTCGCGCTCGGCTCGTTCGCGCTCGCGTTCGCCATCGTGATCGGCGTCGGAGCCGGCCTGATTTCGGCGCATTTCCGCGGCGGCGCGCTCGACCTCGTCGTGCGTGGAGCGGCCACGATCGGCATCGCGCTGCCGAACTTCGTCATCGCCGGATTCCTCGTCATCGTGTTCGCGTTCCTCGTGCCGCTGTTCCCCGTCGCCGGCTACGGAACATGGCGACACTTGGTGTTGCCGGGATGTGCATTGGGTCTGCCGTTCGCGGCGTACATCGCGCGGCTGACGCGCGCCGGGATGCTCGACGCACTGTCGAACGATTGGATCCGCACGGCGCACGCAAAAGGACTCAGCCCCAGCACGATCCTGGTGCGACACGCGTTCCAAGCCGGCATCACGCCCGTCGTTTCGTACTTGGGTCCGGCGACCGCAGGCATCCTGACGGGCAGCCTCGTCATCGAGAAGATCTTCGCGATCCCGGGCCTCGGTTCGCACTTCGTGAACAGCGCGTTGAACCGCGACTACACGCTCGCGATGGGCGTCACGATTCTCTACACGACGCTCGTGTGCGCGTTGAATGCACTCGTCGACGTGATCTACACGCGTCTCGATCCGCGCGTGTCGTTGGAGGACCAGGCGTGAGGTCGGCATCGTGGCGTTGGTCGCTCGCACCGAGCACAGAGCTCGTCCCCACAGAGCCTGGCACGAGCCTCGTCGCCGAATCGTGGCGACGCTTGAAGCGCAATCGCTTCGCGCTCACGGCACTCGTCTTTCTGTGCGTGATCGCGAGCGCGAGCTTCCTCGCACCGCTCCTGCCTCTGCCTTCTCCCGCGGCTCTGCGTGCGAGCATCGAACCACTTGCACCGACGGCGCCGTGGGTCGAGTTCGGAAATCACGGTTTCGCACGAGAATACTGGCCCCTTTCAGCTCTCGACGATTTCTTCGTCGACGTGCGCGTCGCCGTGTTCGGCGATTGGCAGACAGGCCACTGGCTCGGCACCGACTCGAAAGGACGCGACCTCCTCTCGCGCATCGTGTGGGGCAGCCGCACATCGATCGCCGTTGCGTTACTGGCGATGCTGACGAGCCTCGCGATCGGCGTCACGTGGGGGGCCTGCGCCGGATACGTCGGCGGCCGCGTCGATCGCGTCATGATGCGCATCGTCGACGTGCTCTACTCACTGCCGTTCATCTTCATCGTGATCTTCCTCATCACCGTGCTGCAGGGTTGGAAGGACGTACTCGAGACTCGGCTCGGCATCGACCGCGAAGTCGTCTTCTACGTCACGATCGGCGCCGTGTACTGGTTGACGATGGCGCGCGTCGTGCGCGGACAAGTGTTGAGTCTGCGGCGCGCCGAATTCGTGGAGGCCGCGCGACAGATGGGCGCATCGACGCCACGCATCCTGTTCGTGCACATCGTGCCGAACGTGCTCGGCATCGTGATCGTGTATTTGACGCTCTCGATTCCGGCGGTGATGTTGTTCGAGTCGTTCTTGACGTTCCTCGGTCTCGGAATCGAAGCTCCCAAAGTGTCGTGGGGCCTGCTCGCGGTCGACGGGGCCGAGACGCTCACGCCGCTCGGGATCGACTGGTGGATCGTCGTCTGGCCGGCTGTCGCGATGGGCACGACGCTGGCGGCGTTGAACATCCTCGGCGACGGAATGCGCGACGCTTTGGACCCGAAGTCCGTGACGGCGAAAGCGAGTAGAACGTGAGAGCGCGCATGCTCGAAGTCACCGACCTCGCGGTGGAGTTCGCGACCGATCGTGGCATCGTGCGCGCCGTCGATGGCGTTTCGTTCGACCTCGCGGCCGGAGAAACACTGGGAATCGTGGGGGAATCGGGCTCGGGCAAGTCCGTGACGAGCCTCGCCTTGATGGGCCTGCTCGACGCGCGATCGGCACGCGTGACAGCCGGAGCGATGCGCATCGGGAGCATCGATGCGATGCGTCTCAGCCCGCGCGAATGGCGCAGTCTACGCGGCGCACAGATCGCGATGATCTTCCAGGATCCGATGACCTCGTTGAATCCGTTCCTCACGATCGAGCGACAGTTGTCGGAAGTGCTCGAGCGCCACGAGAACGCGACGCGCTCGGCGGCTCGCACGCGTTCGATCGAGGCTCTCGCCGATGTCGGCATCGCCGATCCCGCGTCGCGCGCCGATCAGTTTCCCCACGAATTGTCGGGCGGCATGCGTCAGCGCGTGATGATCGCGATGGCGCTCATGATGAAGCCACGCATCTTGATCGCGGACGAGCCGACGACGGCACTCGACGTCACCGTGCAAGCGCAAGTGCTCGAGCTCTTGAAGGACTGTCAACATCGACACGGCACCGCGATCGTGTTCATCACGCACTCGCTCGGCGTCGTCGCGCGCGTCGCCGATCGCGTGCTCGTCATGTACGCAGGTTCCGTCGTCGAGTCTGCGACGACCGAGGCTTTGTTCGCGCGACCCGCGCATCCCTACACGCGCGGCTTGCTCGCGAGTGTGCCGCGCATCGACAGTGATCCGACTGCGCCGTTGACTACGATCGGGGGTACGCCGCCGAATGCATCGAGCGAGCGCGTCGGTTGCGCCTTCGCACCGCGCTGCGAGCTGGCCCTGAATCGTTGTCGAAGGGAACGACCGCTGCTGAGTTCGCTCGGCAAGAACCTCGCGCGCGTGGGCCCTGTGCCGAATCGTGACCCACTCGATGATCAAGTCGAAGATCACGTCGAGGAGCCGGTCGAGCGCGCGCCCACCGGGCACAGCGCCGCATGCTTCGTCGCACAGTCGGAGGCGAGACCGTCGTGAGCGCACTCCTCGAAGTGAAAGCGCTCGAAAAGAGCTTCTTTTCCAGTTCCAGAGGCCTCTTTGCCCCGGCTCCGAAAGTCGTGCACGCGGTCACCGACGTGTCTTTCGCGCTCGAGCCCAGCTCGGCCCTCGGCTTGGTCGGCGAGTCGGGTTCGGGCAAGTCGACCACGGCGCGCATGGTCGCCGGCCTGCTCGCGCCGACGTCAGGTTCGATCCGCTTGAACGGCGTCGAACTGGCAACCGCGAGCGAAGCGACGTGGCGACCACATCGACGCCGTCTGCAGATGATCTTCCAAGATCCGTACGCGTCGCTCGATCCGCGCCGCACGATCGGGGACACCGTGATCGAGCCGATGATCGTGCATCGACTCGGCAAGCCGCGCGAACGTCGCGTGCGGATGCTCGCACTTCTCGAAGCTGTCGGCTTGTCGGCGCAACATGCGGCGCGCTATCCGCATGAATTCTCGGGCGGTCAGCGTCAGCGTGTCGGCATCGCCCGCGCACTCGCTCTCGAGCCGGAGATCCTCGTGTGCGACGAGCCCGTCAGCGCGCTCGACGTCTCGATCCAAGCGCAGATCGTGAACCTCTTCAAAGAACTGCGCGAGCGCTTCGGCATCGCATACTTGTTCATCGCGCACGATCTCGCCGTCGTGCGCAACTTGTGCGAGCGCGTCGCCGTCATGTACCTCGGTCGCATCGTCGAGATCGGAACGCGCGAGGACGTCTTCGAACATCCGGCCCACCCGTACACGCGAGCCTTGCTGTCGGCGATCCCGGTTCCCGATCCGCGTGTCGAACGCACACGCGATCGAATCGTGTTACTCGGCGATCCGCCGTCACCGAGTTCGCCGCCGAGTGGATGTGCTTTCCACCCGCGCTGCGGAGAACGAGTGCGCGTACCCGGCGATCGCTGCGTGACCGAGCGGCCGGAACTGAGCACCGCGTTGCACGCGGCGGCCTGTCACATCGAGCGACAATGAAACATCCTGCCGACGTCTGACGTCGGCAGGATGCAAAGGGGCTTCACTGCGTCGTCGACCCCTCCGGCCGCAGCGACGCATCCGCGATCACGGGGTCCAAGTCAATTCGAGCGCGCTCGTCAGATTGAAGGTCGCCGCCGTGCAGAAGCTGGCCGAGTCGCGGTACCAGCCTTGGTAACGCCGCACAGCACCATTGACCGGTATCCCGCCTTGAATCGACAACAGCGGATCAGCGCCGACGCCCGCGCCGAAGTTCGCGATTCCCCCCGATGCGAACTTCACGCCCAAGCGCGTGATCGTGCCGCTGACGCACAACAATCCGTCGCCGAACGCAGTCCCGTTGCCAGCGTTCTGCTTGAGCGTACCTTGGAAGAACAAGATCGCCGTCGACGAGATCAAGTTCGTCGCCGTGAGCGCGACCGTGTCGCCCGAGACGGACGCGAGTCCTGTGGCCTGCAGCTTGGCGCCCGTTCCACTCGAGTGCGCGCAACCTTCGCCCACGCCGCCCGCTTGACCCGGATCGCAGGGGCACAGGGTCGCGCCCGATCCGTCGCCGAAGCAGTACGTCGAGCCGATGAACCCGCCGCCGCCGCTGCAGCTCACCTTCTTGTACTTGACGTGCATCATCCAATCGCCGCTACCACCCGGGAAGAACGGCGCGCAGAAGTTGAACCAGCCCGAGAACGGACTCGTGACCTTGACGACGTTGCGGTTCGCCGTGCAACCATCGATCGGGCTGTCGCTCACCATCGTCGGCGTCGTCGCCGGCGGGACGACGGTTCCGTCGTTCGTGTTGAAGAAGCGCAGCGTCACGTAGAAGCCCGGTGAATTCACGACGATGTTCTGCGGCGTCACGTCGAATTCGTTGAGTGCGCCGTCGGTGAGTTGCGGTGCACCGAGCGACATGATCAACGCGCCGGGATTGGGGAACGCGCCGTTCGCGTAGATGTTGATCGAGTCCTCGATCGTCGTGCCCTGGTTGCCCGCTTGGCTGTACCAACCGATGGCGATCTTCGTGATCTGGATCGGGTAGTCGGCAGCCGGGATCATGCTCGTCGGGAAGAACTGTCCCGCTTCTTCGCCCGGCACGAAGCAGTTGCACGTCGCGTACGTTCCGCCCGGTTGGTTCGTGTAAGTCTGAACCGGACCGATGTCCGGACACGTCTGCGCCGATGTCGTCGGCGCGAAAGAGAAGAGCGCGAGAGTCGCTGAAGCAAAGAACGATGCGGTGGAGAGAGCATGCGTCATGGGGGCTGACCTTAGTTGCGAAGTGAGAGAACGCGCTCTCGCGGACGACGAAAGCGTGGTGGGCACGCGGGAGAGCCGCAGAGCCGACCACTAGACGCTAGGCGTCCGACGGGAAATCGTCAATCGGCAGGGCTTTCATGCGCGAATGGGCGAACTCGCATATCCTCGATTCCGAGCGGATCCCCATCGATCCCGACGGCTTCACGATGAACGTCTCTCCTGCCGAAATCGTCCTCCCGGAACGCGAGCTCGTGCGCGAGGTCGAGCCGTGCGTGAAACCGAGCGCGGCCGAGCCGGTTCGGTTCAGTCCGGCCGAGCGACCGGTCGGAGATTTGTGCGGAACGTCGCAGCGTCAAATCGACACAGCGCAGCGTCAAATCGACACAGCGCAGCGTCAAATC
>JAWXBU010000238.1:0-6156 GCA_034440255.1 Planctomycetota bacterium
GGCGTGCGCGCGGGGACCCAGCGTGCGCGGCTTCCTACACATGGTGCCCGGATCTCATTCTGCGCCAATCGCAGAATCCGAACGGATCGTCCTCGCAACTTTCCTGGGGCAGCAGCCGGCTGTGGAGTCGATCGCGGGCGCTCGATACGCTGTCCGGCGACTCGAAGTTTCATCCAAGATGCGAAGACAAAGGGCGAGGCGACACCGATGAGTTCCAACGATTCTCTGAGCGAGCGCGGTCACAACATGGAGGAAGAGTTCTTCCGGCGCGAGGACGCCAAGCTGCTCGAAAAACTGCGCGCTCTGAAGGATGCCGAGACGACGCGGGACACGCTCGCGAAAGCGACCGGGATCACGAACAAGGATGTGCTCGACAGGCTCGCGACCCTGAAAATCGGCGGCGAAACCGCTGCGGCGCTGTCGGTGTTGCCGTTCGTCGAAGTGGCCTGGGCCGACGGTTCGATCGACGCGAAAGAGCGCGCCGCACTGGTCGCGCACGCGCTGACGAAGGGCTTCATGCCCGGCTCGCGCGAGAACGCGCTGCTGGAGATGTGGCTGGATCAACGGCCGGCCCCGCGTTTCTTCGAAGCGTGGACGCACCTCGTCCACGGTTTGTGCGAGCACCTGAACTCCAAAGAAGTCGCTCAACTGCGCACGACACTGGTCGACCGCGCGCGCTCGGTCGCGGAGGCCAGCGGCGGCGTGCTCGGCATCGGCAAAGTGTCCAGCGCCGAAGCGGCCATGCTCAAGAAGCTCGAGAACGTGTTCGACAAGCGCGGTTGACACCTGCGCAGCGGTTCTGGACCCCGACGCGGACGAGCGCGGTTCCAGGACTTCTATGCCGAATCGAGTTCGATGAAGGGTGGGCGAAGCGCTCCGCCATCGGCGCTTCTCGCGAGCGTCGGGGATGCGACTCCACGCGCACGAACCGACCTCTCCTGACGCATGAATGTCGGCCGAATCAAGTTGAACAGACCGCGGCATTTCGACCGTCGATCGCGCGACGGCATCTCGCATCGTGCGGATTTCGGTTCGACGACCGGTTCGCTCGCGCTCGAACTGTGCGTCTGCTGCGTTGCGCTCTTGGCACTCGTCCTGTGCGTGCAGTCCTCGCTCGAGGGCTCGCGACTGGCTCCGCGTCCCACCGCGCATGCGAATTTGGACGTGCCCGCACGGCACGGGAACGAGGACTTGTCCGACGTGTCGATCTCGCTCTGGCGCGGTCCGTCCCACGGCGCTTCTCGGGTGTACGAAATCACGCTGTACGGTTCGGGAGTCGCTGTTTTCGACGAGCGACAGTACTGCGAAACGCCCGGTCGTTTCGAATTCGATATGCAGCCTGAACGGCTCGTGCCGCTCTTGGATGCGCTCGACCGGCTCGACTTCATGCGCCTCGACCATCGTTGTCGGCACATCGCCAACCACACGCAGTCTTCGAAGTTGACGCTCGCGATCGGTCGTCGCGCCGCTGAATTCCGTGCGCAGTGGTTCGACCACTTTCCGCCCGACATGGATCCGGTCGAGATCGAACTGCACCGGCGGATCGGAGCGCTCGCGTGAGGCATCGAAGCGCTTGTCGATGTCGAGCATTGGATCGGTGACCAGCCCGCGGGGGAGGCGGGCTTCGAAGAGAGGCGGCGCGCGGACTTCGAACTACAGCGCCGTCAGAAGCTGGGCCGCTGAAGCGACGCACCACGAAGAGTCGTACGGACGCGCGTGTGCGTTCGGAATCCAATCCGGCTCGGATCTCGACCGTGGCGAGCTTGATTCGGCAGAGAATCACTGTGCGTCTTCGCGCGGGCTTGACTTGAACTCGTCGATGCGTTTCCTTGTGAGCCCGTTCGATTCGAATTCCTCTCACGCAACACAACGGAGATCCCCTCATGGCCAAAGGTCAACAACAAGCCAAGCAGACTCAGAAACCCAAGCTGTCCACGAAGGAAAAGCAGGCCAAGAAGGCCGCCAAGAACGCGATGAAGGGCAAGTAGTCGCAGCGAACGCAACCACGCGTTGCATTCCACCGCGGGACGAGGGAGCGCCAGCGCGCACCTCGTCCCGCGGCGTTTCGCGCGGACGTCACGCTGGCGCGAAGCGGAAGAAGCGCGTGGGTTCAAGACCAGCACGATGGTCTTCACCCTCGGCGTAGGCTGGAAATTCTGGGTCGCCGAGAATCGACCGGCGGATTTTCGTTTCGAGACGCACGCGTTCGATACGTCGGGCATGAATCACCTCCTGCACCTGGGCTTCTTCGCATCGACGTGTACGGCTGTGGCGTGCTCGCGGATCGCGCCGACGTACTCACCTGAGCGTTCAGCGCAGACCGATCTGGTCCAACGCGCGGACGGAGCATCGGACGAGAGTTTGAATCGGTCGCTCGACCTGATGCGCAGCAGCATGACCAAAGAGGAGATCGCGCTTTTCACCGATGCGCTGGTCCGCATCGAATCGCGAACGAGCGTCGCAGCACTGCGAGACCCCCCCGGTGACGTCGAGGCCGTGAACAGAGCGTTGCGTGAAGAAGTGCACGGGAAATCCGTCGCCGAGATCCTCGCCGCCGGCGCGTCGCGCTGAGACGCAGCACGTACGCGCGCGTCGGCGGATCCAACCCGATCTCAGATCCCGGTCGAGCGGCGCCGTGGTGCTCAGCGTTTGGCGCTCGCCGCAGCCCGGGCCTCGTTCAAGGCCGGAGTCATCCGCGGATTGAGGCGTGCGTAGTCCGGCAGAAGGCGCAGTACGCGCTCGAAGCGCTCCAGCGCTTCAGCCTGCCGACCGGCCTTCTGCAGCGCCGAACCGAAGTAGAACTGCGCATCTGCATAGTTGGGATCGATTCGAACCGCCTGTGCATATTGCTCTAGCGCTTTGTCCGTCTGTCCTGACTGCATGAGTGTATTGGCCAGATTGAGCCGAGCGCCTGCGTGTTCGGGATTCAGGCGGACGGCCTCCTCGAAATGCAACTTGGCCACGGGCGCTTTTCCCGTCTGTGCCAGCAACACGCCCAGTTGGAAATGCGCCTCGGCGAAGTCCGGCCTGACCTTCAGTGCGCGCTCGAATTGATCGACGGCTTCACTGGTTCGACCCGCCTGTGTGAGCATGTGCGCCAGGTTGACGTGGGCCGTGGCGAGATCGCGCGTGTCCAGACGCCCCGCGACGAGTTCGTCGCTCTCGCCCGGCGGCGATCGACCGGATTCTTTGGAGTCCAAGAGGATCGAGACGATCGCCGCGCAGCGCAGCACGGCCTCGTCGAAGCGCCGTTCGCCCGCGGCGATCAATCCGAGCATCGCGTGCGGCGTGATCAGCCGCGGACGACCCGTGACGAGCGTCTGCAATTCCGGCACAGCCTCGTTCCCGCGGCCTGTTTGCACGAGCAGGTTGATGCGCTGCAGACTTTCATACGTCTGCAAGAAATCCTTCGGGTCTTCGAGCCTCGCGTCGAACGTCGAATTCTCCGTTAGCGTGCCTCCGCCCACGTAGCCGAGCGATTCGAAGCGCTTCACTGCCGCTTGATCCACCGGTCCTCGACTCCGGCCTGGAGCAAGCGCCACCATTTTCTGAATGGACGCTTCGAGTCGACGGCGCAAGTTCTCGGCGACACCGGTGTGGGTGCCGAAGAGGTTCTTCAGTTCTCCTGGGTCCACCGCCGTGTCGAAGAGCTCCTGTCGCGGCGCTCGGATGTACTTCCAATTCCCTTCCAACAGACCGTCGAGCGTGCTGCAGCCGAAGCTCGCGGCCTCGAGCGATTCCGAATAGAGCGGCCACTCGCGAACGGGTAGCGGCTGCCCAGTCAGTGCCGCGCGCAAACTGATTCCTTGAACGCGCGGCGGTGACTTGGCTCCGACCAAGTCGAGCACCGTAGGCACGATGTCGACCAAGCTCACACCGTCTGCGATGCGGCGCGCGACGTCGGACGTCGGCGTGCGAATGATCAGCGGGACGTGCAAGGTACTTTGGTAGATCATCAGCGCGTGGCCGGATTCACCGTGCTCGCCCAGGCTTTCGCCGTGATCGGAAGTGATGATCACCAACGTGTCGTCGTAGACACCCAATGTGCGTAGCCGATCCAGGACCTGGCCGATGCACTGATCGACGTGCGCGATCTCGCCTGCGTAAGGGTCGCCGGCAAACGCTGTAGCGAAGGCCTGGGGCGGTTCGAAAGGCTGGTGCGCATCGTAGTAATGGAGGAAGAGGAAGAACGGCTTGGCCACGTCCTTTCCCAGCCAATCGAGCGCCGAACGATTGACTTCTTCAGCCGTGCGATCGGCTGCGTGACCGGCTTGATGTCCGACGTCCGCGAACGTGCCGTCGTACGTATCGAAGCCTTGATCGAGCTCCAGGCGGGCGTCCAACGGAAAGGCGCCGACGAAACCACCTGTGCGAAAACCCGCTTCGCGCAGGCACTCGGCGAGCGTCACGTTCGCATCGGCGAGGTGATCGCCGTTGTTCAAATGCAATCCGTGGCTGGGCGGATAAAGCCCCGTGAGCATCGAACTGTGCGCCGGCGTCGTGAGCGGCACAGGCGTTTGAGCGCGCTCGAAAAGCACTCCCTCGCGAGCCACTGCATCGATGTTCGGCGTCGTCGGCCGCGAGTAGCCGTAGCAGCTCAAGCGGTCAGCACGACACGTGTCGATGCTGATGAGAACGACGTTCTTGAGCGTGCCGGGACGCTTCGTCCGCGTCGAAAAATACCAAGCGGCACAGCCGGCGAGGACCACGACGACCGCGAGGATCCACTTGACGCTGCCGCAGTTAGAGGAGGGGGGGCGAAGGGAGGTCTTCAAGGCGTGGGTAGGGTGGGATCGAGGCCGTGGGAGCGCGATTGCTTTGCGAATGTGACGTCTGCAGCCGCGTTCTGCGGCTGAACTAGACCTGGAAGACCGGTCGAGATTACTGATTTCGAAGCCGAGTGTCGCGTGCGGCGGAACTCACACGCCGCTGCCCTCCTCCCCGCGCGCAGATCGGATTGCAGGACATCTCGTCGGAGTGCAGCGCCGTGTGCGGAAGCGGCGCTGCGCAGTGCCCGCGCTGGAATGCGCTCGACCGATCGAGCATCCTCGTCGCATCGATGAGCACGTGGTTCGTCTATTTAATTCGCACCGCGGACGACCGGCTCTACACGGGCATCACGACCGACGTCGCCGAGCGCTTGCTCACGCACTCTCGTGGTCGCGGCGCCAAATTCCTGCGCGGGCGTGGGCCGCTGGAGCTGGCTTATCGTTGTCGGATCGGCGATCGCAGTTCCGCGCAACGAGTCGAGATGCGCCTGAAGCGCCTGACCCGTGCCGACAAAGACGCCATCGTGAGTACGAAGCCGACGCGAGCGCGCTTGTTTCGACGACTCTGTGCCGAGGATTGGGACTGATGCGCGTCGAACGGTCGAGCTCGCGCACAGCACGTCGCCTGTGGATCGTCGTCGCGCTCGCCTTCGTGATCGTGGACACGACCTGCGTCGGCGCGCTCGTCGTGAAGCAGCGCGGCGCCGCTCGCTTGGAAGCGGCAAGAGCGCAGATTCGAGAGCGCAACGAACCGCTGCTCGCGCGCGCCATCACGTTCGACGGCTTCGATGCGGGTCCGTCGTCGTCGCCAAGGCGTATCGAGATCGCAGATCCCCAACAGAACGCGATCGCAGTCGCGTCGCTCGTGTCGAACTGCGCTCCGTCCGCCGCCGGATCGCGACAGAAGATTTTGCAGATGCGCGCGGAGGGACGGAGGGCTCGGAGGCGGATCGTGCAGAGTCGCCTTGGGATCGCAGCCGGTGTCGAGAGCGTGCACACGAGCGGGGCAGGTCGGCGAGATGCGCGGCACGCGAGGGCCGACGAGAATGGAAGTCGCTTTCGCGCGCCGGCGAGCAGCGGGGGAGAGAGTGCGGGTCGCGGAGGATGGAAATCGCTTCCGTCGCTCAACTTCGAGGCGTGGGTCAGCCGATTCTCTCGCCTCGCGCGCGCTTGACTTGCCTACCGCGGTGGGTAACCTTGGGCGCCCATTCGATCCCCGATAGCTCAATGGTAGAGCATGCGGCTGTTAACCGCAGGGTTGTAGGTTCGAGCCCTACTCGGGGAGCCACCAATTCGAAAAGCGAGCTGTCGCGTTCCTGTGGTTAACAGGAATCGCGCACCAATCGCGATCAGGCGCGCCCGCGTGGGGTGTCGGCTCTGGGTCCCC
>JAWXBU010000239.1:0-4477 GCA_034440255.1 Planctomycetota bacterium
GCCTCCTCCTCGAGCGCCTCCTCGCGAATCCCCTCTGACTGCATGCGCGCGACCAGCGTGTCTGGATCCCAGCCCAGATAAAACGCTGCACGCGTCTTGTTGATCCGCCCGCCAGTCGTGCGCGTCGTCCGCAGCGCAGCGACCAGATCACGTGGATCGGGATGGCGCGACGGCAACTTCTTCACGAGCTCGAGGCCGAAATGCCGCGCCAATTTCGCCAAGTGCTCGGGCGTCACGGCCTCGCCGCCGTACAGCAAGACGAGCTTGTACGCGACGTTCTCGAGTCCGCGCAGGTTCTCGCGCCAAGGTTGACGCCACAACAAGGCCAGCGCTTCGTCGGTGAGGCGCGGTGTGGCAGCGTTTTCTTCGTCTGCGAAACGGCGCGCCATCGCAGCGAAAAGCTCCGGAATTTCTTCGCGTCGCTCGCACAGCGACGGGACGAGCAGCGTCACACGATCGAGCCGCGCCGCGAGATCGGAGCGCATGCGTCCCGCGTCGCGCGCCGCCGCGAGCCCGAGTTTCGTCGTCGCGACGATGCGCACTCCCGTTTCCGAGTGTCCGTCACGGTCGGTGGCACGCTCGACTTTTTCCAGATAGCGCAACAGCTCTTCTTGGCGAGCGGGCGCGAGTTCCTCGACGTCGTCGAGGACGAGCGTGCCGCCAGCGGCGGTTGCAACGAGTTCGGCCAAGCTCGTGTGCGGATCCGCGTCCAACGCTGCGCCGTGAATTTTGAATGGTCGAGATGCGCGATCGCTCTCGAAGTGAATCCAGCGCGCGAGCACCAACTTGCCGGCGCCGCTGGGTCCGGCGAGGACGACGCCCGAACGCGAGCGCGCGGCGGCGATCGCGTGGCTCGCGAACGAACGAAAATCGGCTCGCGCGGGATCGAACCACGGTTCGAAATGAAAACGAGCGCGATGCCATACGGCGAACTGCGCCATGCGCAGTGCCAGCCCGTGATCCGCGGCGAGTCGAGCGCACAGTTCGACGTCCTTCGCTTTGAAATCGCGGCGCCGACTGGATTCGACGACCAAGAAGCCGACTGCGCGGTCGGCGACCGTGAGCGAGACGACGAAACCCGACGCGGCGCGCGCGTGCAGCGACAAGCGCTCGTCGGGTTCTTCGAAAGCGATCGTCCCGCCGGTCGAGATCGCTCGCGCGAGCGCTCGTCCGCGACCCGCGGCATGATCGCCGTCGAAGCCGACGCCTTCACCGCCGCTCGCGACGAGACACGCCGTCCCATTC
This sequence comes from Planctomycetota bacterium, assembly GCA_034440255.1. GTDB lineage: Bacteria > Planctomycetota > UBA1135 > UBA1135 > JAEUIA01. Next base: position 1,246 of record JAWXBU010000239.1, read on the forward strand.
TCCAGCGAAAAACCGCTCCACAGCCGTTGGTACAACTTGATCCCGATCGCTCCGACGAGATCGTGGAAGACGCGGGACAGCGGCGACGATTCGAGTTCGCGAGCGCGGCTCAGGTCTGCGCTCGCAGACGTTCCGCCGGCCGCAGCGTCGTTCGAGTCCGCGTCGGGGCCGCGCTCGCGCGCGAGCAACACCGCTGTTCGCCAGCCACGCGCCAGTGCTGCGAGCCGCGCGGGTCCGGGCAACAGATGATGCTCGCATTCGACGTACAACCAGCCAGCGACTTCAGCTTCGTCGTCGAGGATCGGGACGAGCGCGCGGGCTCGGGCCGCAGCGCCGCCGACCGAGAAACGCAGTCCGCCTTCCGCACGGCCGGCATCGACCGGCGAGAGCGTGCGGCTCGCGCCCGCTGGGAGCCTGCTGGAGGAACCTCCCGACTTGGCCACCCCTCCCGGCCTGTTCAGCGTGCCCGGCTTGGATCTCAGTTTCGAGGGCGGTGGGCTCAGCGCACTGCGACTGCTGTCCGATCCGTCGGTCGCGCGCGCGATCAGCCCGTCTGCGTCATCGAGCTGGCCACTCGACGCCGGGTCGTCGAAGAGTGTGGGTGTCGAATCACTCCCCCGCGACGCGCGTTCGAAGCTCGCGGTCGATGGGTCGAGAAACCCCGACGAACGCTCCAGGCTCGGAGCCGCCGAGTCGAACGCCTGCGGTGCATGGTCGATCACGGTGCGCGCTTCGGCGATGACGCGTCGCTCTGGCGATCCGGCGCACTCGTGCGCGTCGGCCACTTCCAGTAACCACGTGCGCACGCGGTCTCGAAGTGCGGGCGCAACGTCGAGGTGGAGGACGCCAGCACCGGCTCGCGGGCTGAACGCGAACACAGCCAACACCGCCGCGCCGACATCGGAACGATCGCGCACGGTGTACTCGCGTGGCAGGACGCGTTCCACGACCGAGCGGCCTGCTAGACACGGCAACCATTCCGGTCGTGCTTCGCGCAGCGCGAGCAATCCGGCCGGCAGGGCGCCCAACCAAGGGCGCAATCCGACGATCAGCGCGCGCGCTGCGGCGGCATCGCCGAGCGCGAGTCGGGCCCATGACAACAACTGACGGGCGCGCGTGTCCGTCCCGTGGCGGGCGAGATGTTCGAACAAGAGTGCGCGTGCATCGCGCACGGCGCCGCGTTCGAGCAGACATTCGGCGATGCCGGCGACGAGTGCGCGCTGCAGGCTCAGGCCCGGCGCACCCACGAGCGGATTCGACTGCGCACTCGAAAGGGCCGCGCGCAACAGTTCGCGGTAGGCGCGTTCACCGGAGCGCGGACCGTCGAGCGCGTGGGCGAGACGCGCTCGCCACAAGGCCGTTTTTTCGGGCGAAACGGCCAGGCGCTCGAGGCTCGCGATCAAGCGCGTGCACACAGCGAGCGTGGTCTCGCCAGGCAGTGGCTGCCCGGCGATCCAATCGAACTCGAGCTCGAATTCGGCGAGCAGGCGCCACGCCGCACGCACGTCGAGGCCGGCCTCTCCGAAGTGCGCGAACGAATCCGCTGCGCAGGCGGCCAGGAGGTAGTGGTGCAGGAGGTCGCAGAGTGCGCCCTCGATGTCGGCTCTATCGGCCGCTTCGAGTTCACTGCGCGCGCGTTCCAGATCGACTCCGACAGTCGATGCATAGGCCGGTTGGGCATCGCTCGACAGGAGCCGCAGGAAACGCGTGACGTCGCGCGCGCGGCTCACCGAGACGTCGTCTGCGTCCGGCAAGAGGATTTCGAGAGCGTCGTCGGGGCGTGTCATGCGGATCACGATCTTTCACCGGCCGACTGCAGGCGCTGCACGAGTTCTTCGTGCTCGAATGTCGGATCGAGTTCGAACGCCGTGCGTGCGAGTAGGATCTTGGTGGGCCATTCGAACGGGTGCCGGTGGGCCACGCGCTCTGCGACACTGGGCACCCAGACGCCCGCGTCGCGCGCTGCGGCCACGGCTCCCGCAGCACGCCGTTGGAATGCGACGAGTCGCGCTCCGCCAGCGCGGCGTTCCAACCACTGCACTGCGCGCCTCAAGATGCGCGCGATCTCGCTGTGGTGCACGCCGAGCAGTTCGAGCTCCGCACGCGGTAGTGTCTCCGTCGCCGAATGCGCGAGCGTGTGCGGCCAGGATCCGTCCCTCGTCCAGCAGACGTAGGCGTCGCGCAGGTCGCGGAGCGATGGACTCGTGCAGTTGCGTTCGTCGTTCGACATCGGTCAGCGTCCTTTCCGGGTGTCCGTGGATGGACCGCCTCTGGGTTTGGCCGCAGCCGGTCCGCCGGATCCGGGCCCTCGGCCGACCGGTTTTCTCGTGGTGATCTGCGGTGCCACGGGCTTGGCTCGTGCCGATGGGGTCGAGGGCAGCTTGTGGAAGAGCGCGTTCTGGCCGGGATTCTGCGCCACAGAAGCCTGCGCCGATGCCGCACCTGTCGCTGCGGATTTGGGCGCCAGCGCGCGGCCCTCGCTCGCAGCCTTGGCTGAGCTCACCACCGTGTTCGCATCGGGCGGCGTCGCGGCGCTGAGAATCGTGTCGAGCGCCCGGCGAGCGCGGCGCGCGATCTCGGTGGCGCTCTCGCCGCTTTCGCGCACGAGTTCTTCGAGCGAGCGACTCGCGATCACGAGTGCGAAAAAAGCTCCGCGATCTGCGCACGGCAAGCGATTGAAGGCCAGACATGCTCGTCCCATCGCATCCGAGTCGAGCCCGAGGGGCCGGGCGAGTGCGCCGAACGCCTCGCCGTGTTCGCGGCCGGGGTCGCGACCCGTCACGACGGCCCTGCGCTCCGCTTCGCTGTCGTCGCGCAAGATCGCGCAGACGGCTTCGCGCGCGAGAATCTGGAGCCATTCGTCGAGGTCGGGTCGCCCGCGGTAACGCACAGCGTGTCGAGCCACGAGTGCAAAGCACCGCAAGGCCACGCGTTGACCGTCGAGCAAGTAGCAGCCGTCGCGCAACGCACGTGCGACGTGCTCGCGTACGCCGAGCGGATCCTCTTGCACGATGCGCGCCAAGACTTCGCGCGACGAACCACCCGCGAGCCATTCCCGCCACGAACGCTGCCGACAAGCGAGAGCACTCGCCTCGGTTCCAGAAACCGATGCCTCGATCGATCTTGCGCGCGGCGATCCGTTCGACGGCGCATCGGTGCGGCGGAGCAGCATTCTCTCCGGCTCGCACAGCGTCTCAGGGTCACATAGCGTCGCTGGGTCACGCAGCGTCGC
>JAWXBU010000240.1:0-26402 GCA_034440255.1 Planctomycetota bacterium
CCGTTCGCACATGAACTGGAACACGCGCAACACGTTCGAGCGCGGACTCGCCTACGCCAAAGCGTGGGACCGATTCGAAAAGGGCGCGGCGCCGGCGCCCGAGCGCAACATCCAGTGGGACATCTTCCGCGATCTCTACTCGAAGAAGACGCAGGTCAGCACGCACACGCAGCGCTACCAAGTCGTACTCGCGACGTTGACGATGGTGCGCGTCGGTTTCGGCCTCGACGTGTACATCGATCACGGCGAGTGGTTCGGCAGCAAGTTGGCCGCGTACGCGCAGAAGATCGGCGTGAACGCGATCGTCGGTCCGCGCGAAGTAGACGTGCCTTCCAGCGCGATCGACACCGATGGGCGCATCCTCGGCATCGCGGCGAGTTATCAGCAAAACGGACACAAGAACATCGGCTTCAACACCGATTCGCCGGTCGTGCCGCAAGAAGAGTTGTCCGTCCAAGCCGCGGTCGCCGTGCGCTACGGCTTCGACGATTCGCGCCAGGATTCGATGCGTGGCTTGACGATCGTGCCGGCGAAAACGGCGGGCATCGCGCATCGCGTCGGCAGCCTCGCGCCTGGAAAAGACGCGGATTTCATCGTGTCGACGGGCGATCCGCTCGACCCGCGCAACAGCATCGAGATCGTGTTCATCGAGGGTCGTCGCGTGTACGACGCGGCCGTGGAGAAGCGCAGATGGTGATCATGAAGCGAACCTTCCTCTTCAGTGCACTCCTCGCGACGAGCGCGTCGCTCACGCACTCATTCGCATCCGACAGCTCGTTCCCTACGCCGACTCCGCCGGCCAACGCCGTGCCGACGCGCATCGCAGGCGAGCTCGGCGGCCCTGGCCTCGCGGTGAAGACTCGCAAAGCTCTCGCCGTTCCGCTCGAAGGCGTGCAGTTCGTCGACAACGCGGTTTTGCTCGTGAAAGACGGTAAAATCGTCGGGTTGGGCCCGGCCGCGACGACGCCGATCCCGAGCGACTTCGAAGTCGTCGACGCGGGCGAGCAATGGATCATGCCGGGGATGATCGACCTGCATAGTCACGTCGGCGGCACGTTCGACATCAACGAGATGGTGTACCTGACGAACCCGGGACTGCGCGTCTCGGCGTCGGTGATCCCGCACAACGATACGTTGAAGGTCACGGTCGCATCCGGCGTGACGACGATCCTCTTCATTCCGGGTTCGGGCGTGAACGTCGGCGGCCAGGGGATCTTGATGAAGATCGGCCTCGATCGTTTCGAGGAAGCGCTCGTGCGCAATCCCGGTTCGATGAAGCTCGCCCAAGCGGGAAATCCCGAAGGCTGGACCGTCGGCATCGGCCGCTCGTTCATGAACTGGAATACGCGCGCCATGTTCTCGCGGGGCGTTCTCTACGCGAAGAAGTGGGATGATTTCGAGAAGGGCCAGGGCTCCAAACCCGAGCGCAACTTCGATCTCGACATCTTCCGCGAGCTCTACTCCAAGCGGACGCAGATCTCGACGCACACGCAGATCTACCAGGTCGTCATGACGACGTTGACGATGGTGAAGAAGCAGTTCGGCCTCGACGTCTACATCGATCACGGCGAGATGGCCGGGTACAAGCTCGCCGGTTTCGCGAAGGATTTGGGCGTCAACGCGATTCTCGGTCCGCGCAACGTCGAAGTTCCGACACGTCAATTCATCAATTGGACGGGCAGCAATCCCGAGGGAATCCTCGGCATCGCCGCGGAGTACCAGAAGCGCGGAATGAAGATGATCGGCTTCAACACAGACGCGCCGGTGATTCCGGCGGAAGAGTTGTTCCTGCAAGCGAGCATGGCCGTGCGCCACGGTTTCGATGCAACGAACCTCGAGAGCGTACGCGGTCTCACCATCGTTCCTGCTGTGACCTCGGGCATCGCCGACCGCGTCGGCAGCCTGGAAGTCGGCAAGGACGCCGACTTCGTGATCATGACCGGCGATCCGGCCGATCCGCGCACATCGGTGTCGCGCGTGTTCACCAACGGCAAGCGCATCTACGACACGGCGAAGGACAAGCGGCTCTTCTGATGCGCCGAGCGATCGAACACACGAGCCTGAAGGAGATGCGGACGTTCGTTCGCGTCGGCGCGCTCGCGTTGGGATTGTTCGCAAGCTGCGCGTCGACGAGGCAGGCCGATTTGTCGGCGCTGCGCGAGGGCGAGCACGGATTCGCCGTGCGCTGCGACAAGATCCTCACCGCGGACGACGCCGACCACATCTACACGAACGGTCTGATCCTCGTGCGCGGTTCGAAGATCGCGTACGTCGGGCCGAATCGCGAGATCCCGGCTGGATATCGTTTGCTCGAAAACACCGCCGGCGTCGCGGCACCGGGCATGGTCGATCTGCACTCGCACATCCACAGCGGCGGATTCGGCGACGTCAACGACATGGTGACGCCGGTCAATCCGGAATTCCGCGCTGCGTCCGCGTTGCGTCCGTCGAACACGGCGATCAAGACGGCGTGCGCCGGCGGAGTCACGACGCTTTACGGGATTCCGGGCAGCGGCACGTCGATGGGCGGTTTCGGCCTCGTCTACAAGACGAAGACGCACGCGACCTACGACGAAGCCGTGATGAAAAGCGTCGGTGGGATGAAGATCGCGCAGTCGTACAACCCGGAGCGCGGCGCCGGCGATCTCGGTCAGACGCGCGCCGGTTTGTCGTGGATCTTGGAAGACATCAACGAGAAGGCGATCGGCGCCACTCGACAAGGTCGCACCGATCGCGCGCTCGAAAATCTGCAGAAAATCCACACCAAAGAACTGCCCGTGCTCATCCACTGCGCCGGCAGCGACGGCTTCACGGCGGCGTCGCGCATGTGGAAAGAGAAGTACGACACGCGCTGCATCCTGAGCCACGGTTGCTTCGACGCGCACGCCACCGCGAAGCACATCGTCGCCGTTGGCGCGCCGATCAACGCCGGTCCGCGCATGGTCGACTACTTTTCGACGCGCGACGGGCGCATCACCGGCATCACGGCGAAGTACGAAGCGGCGGGCGCCGAGAACTTGTCGGTGTGCACCGACTCGCCCGTCATGCCGCAGGAAGAGTTGTTCCTGCAGGGCACGATGTCCGCACGCTACGGCGCCGACAGCTACAACATGCTGCGTGCGACGACGATTCACCCAGCGCGCGCTTTCGGCATCGACGATCGTGTCGGCAGTATCGAAGTCGGCAAGGACGCGGACATCGTGATCCGCTCCGGCGACCCGCTCGATCCCCGTTCACGCGTCGAGCTCGTGCTCATCGACGGCGAAGTGCAATACGACCGTCGTCACGACGGTCAGTGGTTCTAGGAACGAACATGAAGAAAAACCTGCTGCTTTTCTCGCTCCTTTCTGCTGTGTGCGTCACGTCCGCGCACGCCGACCTCGTGGCCGTGAGAGTCGGTCGCGCCGAGACCGTCGCGAAGGGCGTGATCGAACACGCCGTCATCTTCGTCGAGGACGGCAAGATCGTGACGATCGGCGAGGACTTGCCCATCGAGCGCGGCATCCCGGTCGTCGACAAGCCCGAATGGACCGTCATGCCCGGCCTCGTCAACTGCTACTCGCGTCTCGGCGCGGACAGCGAGGGTGGCGAGGACATGAGTCCCGATGTCAAAGCGTCGGACGAGCTCTGGCCGCAAGCCGAGGAGTACGCCGAAATCTTGAAGTACGGGGTGACGACGCTCGGCATCTATCCGGCGGGGAACGGCATCCCTGGATTGGCCGTCGCGGTGCGCACGAAGGCTGCGACGAAAGCAGAGATGATCCTGCAAGATCCCGCGTACTTGAAGGTGATCGTGCGCGCTGACTCGAGCGCGAAAAAGCGCATCACCGACGGCTTCAAGAAGGCCGACGAGCACGACGAGAAGGTGAAGAAGGCGCGCGAGAAGTTTGACAAGGACAAGGAAAAGAAGGGCTCCAAGAAAGAAGAGCCGAAGAAGGACGAGCCGAAGAAGGAAGAGAAGCCCGAGGAGAAGAAGGGCGTCGCACAAGAACCGGCGGTCGATGATCCGAAGCCCGACGAGAAGAAGGACGAATCGAAGGACGGATTCGTGCCGCCCGCGGCCGACGCGAAGTCGAAGGCTTTCGTCGATCTGCGCGCGAAGTCGTTGCGTGCTCTCGTGTGCCTGAATACGGCGGCTGAGTATCTGCACTGGCTCGATGCGCTCGGCAAGGAAGACATCCTCTGGGATTTGCGCTGCGTGATGAGTCAGGACAGCGACTTGTTCTACGTCGCGAACAAGAAGGAATGGGATCTCGACCAAGACGGGATCGGCGACAAGAAAGTGCACGTCGTGATGGAGCCGCGTCTGACGTTGACGCCCGGCACGATGCGCACGCGCAATCTGGCACTCGAGTTCACGAATTCCGGCGCGAAGGTCGTCTTCATTCCGCGCTTGGACAACGTCGCTGAGCACAAAACGTGGCTCGCGGGAGTCGGCGAAATCGTCGGCGCCGGACTGAAGCGCGAAACGGCGCTGTACGCGATGACGCTCGGCGGCGCAGAAGTGCTCGGCGTCGAAAAACGCGTCGGAAGCCTCGAAAAAGGCAAGGACGCGAACATGGTCTTCCTCGACGGCGATCCGTTCGAAGCGACGACCCGCATCCAAGCCGTGATGCTCGACGGCAAGTTCGTGTTCGGAGATGTGAACCAATGATCCGCATGCAACGCACGCTCTCGCTCGCTCTGGCTGCGACGGTCGCGCTCGCCCCTTTCGCTTCGGCTTTCATCCAAGAAAAGACGCCCGAAACGAAGGATGAGAAGAAGGACGAAACGAAGGACGCGAAGGACGAAAAAAAGAAGAAGGAAGAGGATCGTTGGTACGCCGTCGTCGGCGGCGACGTGTACACGGGCACGGGTGCCGTGCTGCGCGGCGCGACGATCCTCGCGAAGAACGGCAAGATCGAGAAGATCGACTACGACGTCGAGTTGCCGGCAGACACGAAGAAGCTCGACGCGACCGGGTACCGCATCTATCCGGGACTGGTCGCGATCTCGTCGCAAGGTCTGCTCGGCAACGCGGCCGGCGATTACGACGACACGATCGATCCGTTCAACTCACGCATGATCCTCGGTCTCGCCGCCGGCATCACGACGACGGGTTCGGGATCGACCGCGGTCAAGCTGAAGCGCTTCTCCGTCGAAGGCAGCGTCATCGCAGAAAAGATCTACGCGATCTTCTCGTGGAGCAATCGTGCGCCGCGCGCCAAGTTCGAGTTGCGCGAGAAGTTCAAGAACACGGCGGACTACCTGCGCCAGTTCCGCGACTGGGAGAAGAAGGTCAAAGAGCAGAAGGACTTGGCCGAGCCCAGCAAGAAGAACGTCGACAGCTCGTGTCTCGCGGTGTTGAAGGGTGAGCAGACAGCGAAATTCGTCACGGGCAATCGCGACGAATTGCTCGGCATCGCGCGGCTTGCACAAGAGTTCGGCTTCCGCCCGGTGATCGAAAATGCGCAGGAAGCATGGACGGTCGCCGATGAACTGGGCCGCGCCGGTGCACGCGTGATCTTGACGCCGCGCGATCGTGCACAGAAGGACGAGCAACAGACGCGCGAAGGCGGCTCGAGCATCGAAAACGCTGCAATCCTGCACAAAGCCGGCGTTCAGATCGCCATCGTGCCGAGTGCGGAAGGTGTGGACCTCGGCGGAATCGCCGGCCGCGACATCATCCACTTGCCGATCGAAGTCGGATTCGCGGTGAGAGGCGGACTGTCCGAACAGGCTGCGCTCGAATCGATGACGATCGTGCCGGCACGCATACTGGGTGTGTCGCATCGCGTCGGAACGCTCGAGGTGGGCAAGGACTGCGACCTGATCGTCACGGACGGCGACATCCTCCACTACAAGTCGTTCGTGCAGTGGGCCGTCATCGACGGCAAGCAGGTGTACGACAAGGAACGCGAGCTCTTCTACGCACAGATTCGTCCGCGGCCGGCAATCGCTGCCGAAGAGAAGAAGATCGACAAGGGCGAGTCGGAGACGACGGCGGAAGAGAAGAAGGACGTCGAGAAGACCGACGACGAGAAAAAAGACGACGAGAAAAAAGACGAGCCGGAGAAGAAGGACGGCGAAAAGTAATCAGCGCGATCGACTGAGGTCCTTCGAACGGACTAGTGGGCTGTAACGCCTGAATCGCTAGCAGGCTCCGCCCTCTTTCGTCGCCGGGCGGCGTCGCTCCTCCTCGACGTACCGCAGAGGATACGCGGTCGTCGTCGCTTCTTGCCCGACAACGAATGAGGACGAATCCTGCCAGCGATTCAGCCGTTACAGCCCACTAGTGGCGTGCAGCGAACTCCGCGCGTGCCGAACGACGAGCGTGGCGCGTGACAGCGCCGCGCTCGCGTGCGTTTTGCGGAGTGCCGCAGTCCAGCTCCTGCGCGCGAGGTGGCAACCGTTCGACGGCTTCCTACCTCGCGCTCAGCCGTCGCGCTTCAACAGGGCACGCAGAACGAATTCGACGGCGACAGCAGCGGATGCGTGACCTGCGGCGGTCCAGTGACCGTCGGTCGGGTAGGTGAGCGTGAAGGCTTCGCGCACGTCGACGTGCGCGATCGACGGTTCATCTCGCGCGAACCCAGCCAAGCGGTTCTCGTTCGACACGATCACGAGCGGAACACCGGCGAGCGTCTTCGTCATCCTGCGGTAGAGATCGCACACGAGCGGCCATTCGCGATTCGGATCCGCGCGACGCGCCTCGAACTCGCGATCCCACTGCGTTTTCTCGATCGCGCGCCACACGCGGCTCACACTTTCGAGCCAAGTCTGCGGCACTGGCACGCCGCGCAAGACGAGCTCATCGCCCTGTCGCTCGAACCACGGCTTGCGTCGGCCGTAGACACGCGTCGACGCGTTCTCGAACAGGTCGTTCTCGCAGTAGACGACGATGACGACGTCGGGACGAACTTCAGGCGCGAGTCGCTCGACGAGCAGCGCCTCTTGATCCGTGCCGTAGCCCGAAACCGCAGCGCACAAGACGTCCCATCCGGGCTCGAGCGCACTCAATCGACCGCACAGACTCTGCTCGTATTCGACACCCCATCCGAACGCGAACGAATCGCCGATGACGAGCACGCGCGGCCGCGACTTGACCCCGTTGACATTCCATTCGGGGCCGCGAAATCCGCGCGAATTGATGTCGATCGCGACGTCGAATTCCGAGGTGCGATGCCGTTCGCGCGCCGACGGCTTCAAGCTCCAGCCGAGGGCCGGATCGTGCACGACGTAGGCCGAATTCGTCGTCGGGGACAGGGCTCCCGAACGCAGCGCCCGGTAGCCGAACTCGGTGACGAGGAGCGCCGCGAAGAGCCCGAAAATGAGCGCGGCAACGCGCTTCTTCACGGACCTCGACCGAGTGCTCGACTGCATCACTCCTTTTCGACCGATCTCGCTCCGCACTTGTCTCCGGCGCACTCCGAACGATTGCCCGCGCTCATCGTGCTCGCTAGGCTAACCTCGTCGGAGAGCGTGAGTTAGGACATCCCGCCCGAAGCCCGTCCGCCGCACGTTCGAACGAGTTACCGATGAGCCTGCGCAACCTGATCCGGATCCTGGGCCCCGGACGCAAGGACAGTCGCAACCTCACGTACGAGGAAGCGCACCGCGCGTTCGATGCGATCCTGTCGGGCAGCGAGAGCGACGTCGAGATCGCGACGTTCCTCGTGCTCGTGCGCATGAAGGGACTGACCGTCGAAGAGCTGATGGGCTTCGCTCGCGCAGCTCGTTCGCGCGCCAAAATTCCGTGCAGCGAAATGCAGGGGCTGGTTTCGGTCTGTCCGCCGCACGACGGGCTCGAACACACGCCGCCGCTCGAAGTCGCGGCCGGATTGATCGCCGCAGGTGCCGGAGCGCGCGTTCTGATCCTCACCGATCGTTGCGTCCCGCCGAAGCGCGGATTGACTGCGGCGAGCGTGCTCGAAGGCCTCGAAATTCCGATCACGTTCGATCCCGACGAAGTCGAGTCTTGGGTCGCGAAGACGCGCTTCGGCGTGTGCTCCGTCGCGGGGATGTTGCCAGCGCTGATGAACTTGCGGCGCGTGCGCAAGGACGTCGTCATCCGCACGCCGCTCGCGACCGTCGAGAAATTGCTCGCGCCGACGAACTCGGCCGTGTTGCTCGGCGCGCAAGGCGGGCCGGTGCTCGGCACTGCTGTCGAAGTCATCCACGAGCTCGGTCATCCGCGCGGCATCGCGATCCAAGGCATCGAAGGCGGCGTCGTTCCGTCGGTGAAGAAGCGCACGCGCGGCATCGAATTGTCCGAGCGCCATCTCGTGCCGATGAACGTCGAGCCCGAAGATTTCGGCATGGTGTGCACGGACGAGCCCGACATGCCGCAGTTCGGTCCACCGCCCGACGATGCGGGAACGGGCGACAATCCTGAGCTGATTCGCTTCGTAGCCGACACGACGCGCGCCGTTTTGGCCGGGCAGCAGGGTTCGGCGCGCAATGCGACATTGTTGACGGCAGGGCTGATTTTGAAGGCTGGTGGACTCGCGATGACGTTGGCCGAAGGCATCGATCAAGCGACGCGTGCGCTCGACAGCGGAGCGGCGAACGAAGTGCTTTCGCGACTCGCCGAGATGAATTGAAACACCGTGGACCTCTCGTTCCGGTTCGACTGGTGGTATCGAGGATTGCCGCAGTCGCCGCGTGACTTGGGGCGAGTCGTGCGCTGCGTCGTGCGGCCGCGGAATGGCGAACGAGCCGCACCGACGAGGATCGAGCTCACCGTCGACGGTGGAATCAGTGGCGATCGTTGGGCGAGCGATCCCGATCGCGAGAGCCGCGATCAAGTCGCGCTGATCAACGTTCACGTGATCGACAGCTTGAGCGAAGGCGACGTCGAGCGCGCTCTACTCGCCGGTGACAATCTGCACGTCGACTTGGACTTGTCCGAGGGGGCTCTGCCGATCGGCACGACGCTCACGATCGGTGAAGTGGTGCTCGAGGTCTCCGACAAACCGCATCGGCCGTGCCGCCACTTCGTCGAACGCTTCGGCGCGGTAGCGGCCAAGAAAGTCGCTCGCGCCAATCGCGTCGGCAAACGCGGCCGCGGTGTGATGACGAGCATCGTGCGTGGTGGAACGATCACCGTCGGTGACGTTATTCACGTGCGTCGTCCGGGCGCATCATGTCTGTGAAGATCGAGCCGATCATCAAGGATCTGTGGCGGCGCGTTCGTCCGCCGCGCAACGTCCAGAAGGGGCCGTGGCGGTACGTCGCGCGTCCCGCAAGGCTGCGACCGAATGTGCGCGTGACCCCGTTGCGCAACGGAAGCAGGGCGTTTCCAGCGATGTTGGAAGCGATTGCGTCTGCGCGAACCAGCATCCTCGTGGAGATGTACATCTGGGCCGACGACGTAGTCGGCAACAAGTTTCGTGAGGCGCTGATCGAGCGCGCACAGGCCGGTTGCTCCATCCGAGTGTTGTTCGACGCAGTTGGATCGTTCACTCTCCCCGCGCAGTTCATGGATTCGATGCGCTCGGCCGGAATCGAAGCGATCGAGTTCCATCCAGTCGCTCCGTGGCGTCCACGTTGGGGGCTGAACAAGCGCAACCACAAGAAGATCCTCGTCGTCGACGATCGCATCGCGTTCACAGGCGGAATCAACTACAGCGACGAGAACTTGCCCACGACGGAAGGCGGTGCTGGTTGGTTCGATTGGCACGTCGGTGTCGAGGGACCTGTCGTGCGCGATCTCGCGCTGACGTTCCAATACACGTGGCTCAAGTCAGGTGGCAGTCCGTTCGCGATTCCGCCGTCTGCGCTTCCGAAGGCCGATGCGTGCGCGCTCGGCGTCCAAGTGATCAGCAACGTGAAGCTGCAAGATCGCTGGCGCATGCATCGCGCGTATCTGTGGGCGATCCGCAACGCCGAGAAGCGCATCGACATCATGAATGCGTATTTCATCCCCGAGCGCAATTTGCGCACAGCGTTCGGAAATGCGGTGAAACGAGGCGTTTCCGTGCGCGTGATCGTGCCGAGTGTGTCGGATGTGCCCGCGGTCGCGCACGCGAGTCGTCACTTGCACAAGCGTTTGCTCACGCTCGGCGTGCTCGTCTTCGAGTGGCCGAGGGAGCGCATGATGCACGCGAAGCTCGGCGTGATCGACGGCGTGTGGTCGACGATCGGCAGCTACAACCTGGATCACCGCTCGCTCGTGCACAATCTCGAAGTGGGCTTGGTCGTCGTCGATCCCGCGGTCGGTGCACAACTCGCAGAGCAGTTCGATGTCGACCTTCGGACGTGTACCGAAGTCACTGTCGCCGCCTTGGACGCACGCTCGTGGTGGCAGAAATCACTCGGCTGGTTCTGGTACCAGATGCGCTCGCAGCTCTGATCAACGCTGCGTCGATTCGTCCGGATCCGGCCGCTCGCGAACTTCGTCACGGTTGAGCGGTTCGACGAAGCGAATGTCCGCAGAGAAGCCCACGGTTCGCAACTGTGCGAGGCCTGCGAGACGACGCTCGACCTCCGCAGGCGGAATGCCCGCCGACGGCAACTCGTCGATCACGTGGCTCCTCCTGCTCCTCGCTGAGCTTCTCGATGTCGAGCAGGTCCCGAGTTCGCCCGGCCATACGCTTCATGTGACGCGCTGGCGATTGCGCACGAAAAGCCAGTGAATCAGCGCGATCGCGATCGTGACGCCGAGCAGCAACGCTTCACGCGTCGTCATCCGTGTTGCGAGGACACCGGCGAAAATCATCCCCAGCACGGCGAACACATGTCCGAACGGCAAACGCCAGAGCGCCGGTCCGTCCTCGCCTGCGTGCTGCATCTTTTCTCTGCGCCGCAACTGAATGAGCGCCGCACACACGACGCCGTACGTCAGGAGTCGCGAGACCGCCGAGAGGCTCAAGTTCTGAATCAAGTTTCCTTGCACGGCCAAGATCCACGTCAACACGGCATAGAAGAGGATCGAGACGTGCGGCGTGTTGAACTTCGCGTGCACGCGGCCGAACAAGCCGGGCAAGTCGCCTTGCTCGGACATCGCGTACGTCAAGCGCGGCACGTTCACCATTCCACTCGCGAGGTAGCCGTACACCGAAACGAGCGCAGCCACCGCCATCAATCCTGCTCCGCCCGCCCCGAGGAACACGCCCGCTGCCGCCGCCAGAGGGCGATTCGATTCGGCTGGATTCGGTAATGCGGCCAACACGGCGAGTTGGACCAACGCATACACGAGCACGACGACTCCCAACCCCACGAAGAGCGCGAACGGCGCATCACGGCGCGGATTGCGTGCTTCGGCCAACGGCATGAGCGCCGCTTCGAAACCGCCGTAAGCGAACGTGAGCAAGAGCAACACGGAGAGCCAGCCGGCCGGTGTCGTGTCCGTGCCGCTCGCGAACGGAACGCTGCGGCCCGAGAACATCCACCACAGGCCCAAGCCGATGAAGAGCACGAGCGGCACCAATTTCGTGACAGCGAAGACGTTGCTGACGCGCGTTCCTCCGCGCACGCCGCGATAGTTGATCGCCGCGAGGAGTCCGACCAAGACGGTCGCGATCAGCGCTTTTCCCGCCGGCGTGGCGGCAGGTTTCCAGAATTCGGCGACGTAAGTCGTGAAGACGTTGACGTTGGTCGCGCTCGCCGTGATGCGCACGAGCAGCGTCATCCAACCCATCTGCAGTCCGGCGAAGCGCCCGAACGCGACGCGGGCGTAGAGGTAGGAACCGCCCGAGCCGCCGAAGCGCGACGCGACCTCCGCGAAGCACGCCATGATCACGCCGATCACGCCCGCGGCCGCGAGCCAGGCGAGACAACTTGCTCCACCGAGCTGCTCGCCGACGGTCCCGGGCAGCGCGAAAATGCCGCTCCCGATGATGCCGTTCAGGACCAGAGCCGCGAGGCTCCAACGTCCGATGCTACGCACCAAAGGCGCGCGCGGACGAATCGGATCATCGTCGCGCATGGCTCGAATCGGCGCTCGCACGCATCTGTTTCGCGACGTCCTCGACGGCGCACAACACGCGCAGCGCATTCAGCCCCAAGACCTTCTCGATGTCGGTTTCGTTCCAGCCGCGACGCAGAAGTTCCTCAGTGATGACGGGGAAGCGACTCACGTCCTCGAGCCCGACGGGAACAGCTGAAATGCCGTCGAAATCCGAACCCAGGCCGACGTGATCGACGCCGGCGACGCGCGCAATGTGTTCGATGTGGTCGACGACGCGTGTGAAGCTCACGCTCGGAATGGGATGAGCGCGACGCCAGTCCTCGACCAAGCGCTTGCGCTCGTTCTCGTCACTCGTCTTGGCCGCGATCTCGCGCACGAAGGGATAGATGCCGAGTGCAACGCGCGCCGCATCGGGATCCAGGAAGTTGGGCGAGAAATTCACCATCACGACTCCGCCATTGCGAGTGAGCGCTTCGAGCACGTCGTCGGGCACGTTGCGCGGATGCGGCGCCAGCGCGAACGCAGAAGAGTGCGAGGCGATGATCGGCGCGCTGCTCACGCGCAACACATCACGCATGGTGTCGGCCGAAACGTGGCTGATGTCGACGATCATTCCCAGGCGGTTCATCTCGCGCACGACCTCTTCTCCGAATGGGGAAAGCCCGCCGTGGACCGGCTCGTCGGTCGCGGAGTCGGCCCAATCCGTCGTGTCGTTGTGCGTGAGCGTCATGTAGCGCGCACCCCGCGCGTAAAACGCGTCGAGCTTCGCGAGCGAACTTTCGATGGCGTGCCCGCCTTCGATTCCGATCAACGACGCGATCTTGCCGTTCGCGTGAATGCGCTCGACGTCCCTGCACGTGGTCGCAAGTTCGAATGCGTCCGGGTAGCGCGCGCACATCGCGTGGATCAAATCGATCTGTTCATTGCAGTAGCGCGCCGATGTTCCGGTCTTCATTTCGGAAACAGGCACGAACGCCGACCAGAACTGCGCGCCGACGTTACCGATCTGAAGGCGCGGGATGTCGGTGTGATTGATACTCAGGCGCTGAGACAAGTCGTAGCCGTCGAAGGAAGAATGAGCGAGATCGCGGACTTCGCCGAGCAAGTCGTTGTGGCCGTCGAACACCAGCGCATCGCCGTGAATGCGCAACGCTTCCGCGTGCAGTTCCGCGGGAGACAATCGGCTCGGGCCGGAGTGACACGACGAGAAGCAGCAGGAAACTGCGATCAAAGCTTTGGAAAAAGTGCGCATGGTCATCGCCCGTTCCTCGATCCGGGGGCCGCAGGATAGGCGGGATCGTTCGAGGTAGCTACGCTCGAACCCATGATGAAACGGATACGCGAATCGAATCGACGAGGCTTTGGCCGCGCGGTAATGCAGATGAGCTTCCTGACGGTGACTGTCGCCGCACTGTGCGCGTCGTCTGCACTCGCACCTTCGTGTCGAACCGTGCGCGAACCGACGGTGACGGCGCTAGGGGGGGAACTCGCCGCTCGAGTCGACACGATCACGCGCGAGGACTTCGCACGTCAGAACCTCGTCGGCCTGTCGCTCGCGATCGCGCGTGCGGAAGGCACCGTGCACGTCGCGCACTTCGGCTTCGAAGATCGCGAGCGCGGCGTCTCGTGCTCGGACGCGACCCTGTACCGGCTCGCCTCGATCTCGAAACCGATCACGGCCGTCGTGGCCATGCAACTCGCGCGCGAGGGGAAGCTGGATCTCTCGCTCGATGTGCACGACTACGTTCCGGAATTCCCGGCGCAACTCTTTCCGATCACCGCGCGTCAGCTCTTGTGCCATCAGGGCGGGATCGTTCATTACACGAACGGGCCCGTCGTGGAGACGCCGCCGCGCACCGATGTCGCGCATCCATTCGAAGACGCAGTCGACGCGCTGACGACGTTCGCTGCGTCGCCGCTCGTGTGTGAACCAGGCACGCAGTACTCGTACTCGACGCACGGATACATGCTGCTCGGCGCGGTGCTGCAGCGCGCGGCCGGCGAGCGTTTCGAGGATCTCGTGTCGAAACGCATCGCCGACCCCTTGGCGATGACGACGCTCCGTCCCGACAAACAGTGGATCGAGATACCGCATCGCACCATCGGCTATCGCAAGGACACAGCAGGCGCAATCGTGCCGTCGATCGACTCCGACGTGAGTTGGAAGCTCGCTGGCGGCGGCTTCATCTGCTGTGTAGAGGACCTGGCTCGCTTCGGCTCCGGAATGCTCGAGTGCCGCGTGGTCGAGCGCACCACGCGTGAACAAATGTGGACGGCACAGCTGACGAAGAGCGGCGCGATCACCGAGTACGGCCTCGGCTTTCGCGTCGATTCGTACCGCGGGGAACGCTTGATCTTCCACAGTGGATCGCAGGAGAAAACGCGCACACGGATCCTGTTCCTGCCCGAACGCGATCTCGTCGTGGTCTTGATGTGCAACAGCGAATGGGCCGACTTGCAGCCGCTCGGGCAGCGCTTGCTCGACGCGCTCATCGACGCGCAATGAGCTCCAGCACGCACGACAAGTCCGCCGGTCTGGAACTCCACGCGCTGACCTCGACAGGTTTGCGCGCGCTCGCGCTCGAGGGCCGTAGTGGAACCGTTCACGATCTGCTCGAGCAATTGCCGGTCGGCGTCTACTCGGCGCTGCGCACGTTCCATCACGATCGCTTCTTGTGGCTCGATGAACATCTGGAGCGCACGGCACGTTCAATGGCGAGCCTCGGATGGACGAAAACGCTCGAGCGAGATGCGCTGCGTCACGCGTTGAACACGGTGGTCCGCGCCTACAGCCAAGCGGATGCTCGATTGCGCTTCGACATCTTGCGCGAGCCCGCGACGATCCAGGATGTGACCGCTGGCGTCTTCATCGCGCTCTCGCCGTTCGTAGCGGTGCCCGAGGAGTTCATGCGCGAGGGCGTGCGCGTCGAACTCGCCACGCACTTGCACCGTGAAGCGCCGCTCGTGAAGACGACTGATTTCGTGCGCAAGCGCAAACCGCTGCCGCTCTCGACGCGCGCACACTACGAGGGCGTTCTGCTCGATTCCGAGCAACGCATACTCGAGTGTTCGAGCGCTAACATCGCGTTCGTGCGCGGCAAGACCGTGATCGCAGCCGGCGACGGCGTGCTCGAGGGCATCACGCTGAAA
This sequence comes from Planctomycetota bacterium, assembly GCA_034440255.1. Classification (GTDB taxonomy): domain Bacteria; phylum Planctomycetota; class UBA1135; order UBA1135; genus JAEUIA01. The sequence continues at coordinate 15,041 of JAWXBU010000240.1, forward strand.
GTCGTGCGTCACATCGCTCCGACAGTGGGGCTCGCGTGGGTGCACGATCGTCTGCCGCTCACGCAGCTCGCGACCGTCGACGAAGCGTTCTTGTCGAGTTCCTCGCGCGGCCTCGTGCCGATCACGCAGATCGCCGAACACAAAATCGGCGACGGTCGCGTCGGTGCGAACACACGCGCTCTGCTCGCGGCGTACTTGGCGTTCGCCGAGCGAGAGGCGCAGCGCGCAGTCGTTCAGTAGGTCGTCTGACCTGCTCCCGTTTCAGGTCGCGACCACGCGCGCAGTCGACGGCCGCGGACGACAGCACGCTGAAACCATCCGTGTCGACGAGCATTTCCGCCGCCGCTACGCCAGCCTGTAATTGTCGACCATCCGGTACCGACGCGCGACCGCGTGGAACACGAGCGCCGCAACCAGCGCGAAGGCTGCGAAGAAGAACATCTGGAACGCGATCGAACTGATTCCTGTCTGCTCGATCGCGCCGAGCACCGTGTCGTTCTTGACACTCACGTTCACGATGAGCACCCACAGATTTCCGATCGTCACGGCCAAACTCCAGAAGCTCATGATCGCGCCCTTCATCGACGCGGGCGCTTGGCTGTAGGCGAACTCGAGTCCCGTCGCCGACACGAGCACTTCTCCCGCGGTCAAGAGCACGTACGGCAATATTTGCCACGCGATCGAGATCGCTTCGCCGTCGTCGATCACGAGTTGCATCGCTCCCACGACGATCCACGACGCGCCTGCGAGTGCGATTCCGAGCGCCATGCGTCCGAGTTGGCTCGGCTCCTTGCCGCGCCGTCGCATCCACGGATACACGACCAAGTTGTTGAACGGGATGATCAACATCACGAGCGCCGGATTGAGCGCCTGCATCTGCGCCGGACTGAACCACGACGGCTTCGTCATCAAGTCGGCTTGGAACACCCACGTCGAAGCCTTCTGATCGAACAGCGACCAGAACGGCGTCACCAGTGCGAAGATCACGAGCACGCGCAGCACGGATCGCACGCCGTCGACCGCTACGTCCGGATGCTTGCCGCGCGCGTCTTCGAGCTGAATCCACGCGCCGAGCCCGACGCCCGACAGGAACAGCACGAGCGCGAAACACAGGCCGATCACGAGCTTCCACCCGAGGATCGGAATCATCGCGACCGATCCCACGGCGAGCGCACAACTCGCGAGCGCGATCGCGAGCCCCAGCGTCATTCCGCCACGCGCCGTGAGCGCCGTGCGCACGACGCGCGTGAACGAGTGCGGGTCAGGCGGCGCCGGCAGGACCTTGACGTAGCGATTGCGCCCGGCCCAGAAGAACACCGTCGCGACCAACATGAGCACGCCCGGTACGGCGAACGCGACCGAAGCCGCCGGCCAACCCCACCATTCCGCCGGTCCGACGCCTTGCAACAACTTCGGCATGAACAGCGATGCGAAGAACGAACCGAAGTTGATGATCCAGTAGAACGCGTCGAACGCGACCTTCGCCAAGTGCTTGTTGGTCTGGTCGAACTGATCTCCGACGAACGTCGAGACGAGTGGCTTGATGCCACCCGATCCGAGCGCGATCAGGAACAGTCCGAAGTAGAAACCCTTCGGCTCGTTCTCGTAGATCGCGAGACACGCGTGCCCCAAGCAGTACACGAGCGACACCCACAGGATCGTTCGATACTTGCCGAAGAAACGATCCGAAATCCAACCGCCGAGCAGCGGGAAGAAGTACACGCCCGCGACGAAGACGTGAAAAATCTCCTTCGCTTCGCCCTGCGCCTCTGCCGTCGGCATGGTCGCGAAGAACGTCGACGCTAGGAAGATCGTCAGGATGTTGCGCATCCCGTAGAAGCTGAAGCGCTCGCAGCCCTCGTTCGCGATGATGAACGGGATCTGCCGCGGCATGCGCACCGGAGGTTGTTGAGACGTCATGGCGCGCCAAGGTAGCGACGGAATGCGGAGGATGCGCGCTCCGATCGTTCCAAGAAATTGCGGGAGGGCGGAACCGATGCACGAGTGAGCGACGAGCGGACTGCTCCTCGTGGTTCTAGGTCTGAGCCCTGACTCAGGAGCATCGAGGCGTCAGCGATCTTCGACGAACGCAAACACGTTCGACGTGCTGTTGCCGCCGGCGGTGCGAGCGCTCACGAGCACGTTCCAGGTGGCCGAGGACTTGTCCGCCGGCACGCGGATGTCGCTGAAGAGGATCTTGTCGGCGCGTTCGCTGCTCACGCGTTGCGAACTCACTTCGATCGACTGCGGCACGTGATCGCCGTTGCGATCGTCGAAGAGCGTGACCGAGAATTCGGCGAGCGCCGGCTGGCCGGACGGAGCGCGCGCGCCGATCCAATTCATCACGAGGTCGCCGGTCACGTCCTCGACGCGAATCGTGCTGCGGCGCACTTGGAGCGCGATCGATTCGACGACGACCACGAACTTGCCGCGACCCCAACCTGCGCGGCTGACGGCGCACGCGGCGAGCGCGCCACCGCAGATGAGTACCAGGACTGCAGTTCGAATCATGCCGCGAGCATCGCACGAAAGCGGATGCCGCGCACGTCAGCGCATCACGAACGGAATGCGAACGCCGCGCACCGGACGGATCCGAGGCGCGGCGCTTTCGATCGAGCCGTGCGACTAGCGCGCCCAGTTCAAGTAGAAGCCGTTCGACAGGTTATTGGTTGCACTCGTGCAGTACGTGACCGCGTCGCGATACCAGGCTTGGTAGGAGCGCGCGCCACCGTTCAGCGGAATGGCGCCTGCTGTACTCAAGCTCGGATCACCGACGCCGGGGAAGAAGGCCGAACCGCTCGGCGCGAACTTCACCGCGAGGCGCGTGATCGTGCCCGTCGCGCACAACAGTCCGTCGCCGAAAGCGCTGCCCGCGCCGAGCGTCGTGCCTTGGAAGAACAAGCACGTCGATCCGGACGGGACGCTCGTCACCCCGAGCACGGCGGTGTCGTTCACCGTCGAAGCGACTCCCGAAGAAAGCTGGAGCAGCGCACCGACCGCTGCGGCCGAGTTCGCGCAACCGTGCAGCGGCGAACCAATGTTGCCACACGGGCACGCCGTACCGGTCCCATCGCCGAGGCAGAAGAACCAGCCGTTGCCGCCTTCCAGCGCATCGAACGTCTTGAAGATGACGTCGTAGTCCGTGTCGTTCTCGCGGAAGTCCCAGCTGATGCAGTAACGATGGCTCGCGCTCCCGTTCGTCGTGCGCGCGGCTGTAACTTGCGAACGGTACTCGGAGAGTCCGTACGGCTGCACGGCGATGTGCGTCTGCGTCAGTTGAACCGAGTTGCCCGAGAGCGCGATGTCGTTCGCGAACACGTCGTAGGTCAGGAAGGTCGGATCGTATTCCGAGTACGCGAGGACGAAGTGCTGACCATCGCAATCGATCGACGGATCGATTTGATTGCGCGATTGGAAGCCTTGGCTCTCGAGCGCAGAGATGTTGGTGCCGCTCAGGATCGTCGCGCCGTCGAGCACCGACACCCAGATGTCGTTCGAGCCGGTCGCGGTCGTGCGGTACTTGTACGCGATCATTGCTCGCGAAGTGCCTGTTTGGAAACTCGATGCAGAGGGTTGCGTTTCCCAACCGAGTCCCGACGTCACCAAGAATGCGGGTGAGAGCACGGCGCCGCTCGTCGCGATGCGTGCTGCCCAAGTGTCAGCGCGCGTGATCGGATCGTTGAACGTGAACGCAGTGAGCCACTCGGTTCCGTTGCTCGACTTCGAAACCGTCGGCAGTTCCCAATTCCAGTTGACTGCGGTCGTCAAGTACTTCGCGTTGGATCCGCTCGGAACGCTCGTTGACGAAACGACGCGGCAAGCGATCTGCTTCGCGATGTCGAGGCGTTCCCACACGACGCAGTAGTTGCTCGTCCCGTTGGTCACGGAATTGCCACCGACGTCGGGATTCGTCTTCGCGCCCGCGTCGGGCCCGCTGATGTCGAACTGGAATCCGACCGTGTTGATGCTGCCGTTCGTTAGCAGTGTGCGTCCTTGAATCGCCGTCGCGTTGTTCGACACCGTCGCTGCAACGACGAGGAATTGATGCGCCGAGGCGAGGTTCGCGCAGCGCGGCACGTTCCACGAGAAATTCGTGAAGTCGATGACCGAGTCGACGAACGTGCCGGACGACGTGTAGACGCGGCCGTACACGTCGTTGTCGGTGGCGGAATAGGCATGACTCCATGTGACGAGCCACACGTTGTTGAACGAGTCGAAGGCCGAGTCGGTGTTGCGCAGATCGGTCGTGTCGAGGTTCGCGTAGATCGTGCCGATCACCGGATCGATGACGAGAGGAAAGCGCGCGACGGCCAAGTCCTCGGCCGCGACTTCGATCTGGATCGCTCCGTCGACGAGGCGCGTCGGAGCATCGAATCGGCGGCCCTGTGCGTCGATCGCGATCGCGCGGCTGTACGTCAACGTGCCGAAGTTACTCGCGAATTCGAGGCCGTCTTGGGTTTCGCTCCCAACGAGTTCGCTCGCGACAGGGATGTTCAGCACGAGGTCGCCTGCGCGCGGCAGCGATTCGAACACGAAGCTCTGCTCCATCGAATCGAGCGCGAGGTCGTAGCGTTCCGTGAACGTGCCGCGTTGCATCACGACGCGATCACCTTCACGCTCCGCCATCGCGGTCTTCACGAACGTGATCGCTTCGCCACCGACGGTCACGCGATCGGGCGACAGCATGTGCGGATAGTTTTTCGGTGCGCTCGAGCCGAACGCCGGGAAAATCGTCGCTCCATCGACACCAAAGCTCGCTTTGTACTCGGCGCCGAGCGCCCACAGCGCGCCGTCACCCGGTTCGTCGTAGCGGACGTGATCGTGCGTGAGCACCGGCTTCACCGCGAACGGCGGAACATCGGTCGCGATTCGGTCGCTGGTGCTGTCCTGTGCGACCGCGCGGACTGAGAGAAGAGACGCGATCATGATCGCTTCGAAAGTGGAGCGCGTACGGCGCGTGAATGCGTGATGCATGGCTGAACCTGCTGTGCGTGGATGAGTGGGGTTGGCGGGTGCCGAATGCCCGGCGCGAGAACCCGTCACCATCCGGACTGCGAGCGCCCTCCGCCGGAAGACTGTCCAAACGAGAATTCCCCAACGATTTATGCTCATTCCGCACGCACAGGTCCGCGATGCGTTCGCGAACCAGTCGGCGAGAAGTAGTCTTGGCGCAGATGAGCGATGCCGTGCAACCGATGCGAGGACCCCTGGCGATCGCTGGGTTGCTCGTGTGTCTCGCAGCACCATTCGCGTGGATCGCGACCCTGAACGTGCCGTGGATGAGGTCGAGCGGCTTCGCAGCGTGGCTCTTGCTCGCGATCGGACTCGCGCTCGGAGGTAGCGCGGCCAAACACGATTCACGTCGACGCACGCGCGTGCTCTTCGGAGTCGACGCAGCCGTCGTCGCGCTGTTCACCTTCGCGTTCTTCGGACTCGCGCGCTTGCCGCGGTCCGAGCGCGCGCCGACGCTGGCGCGAGCACCGGATTTCACGCTTGCAGACGAGCGCGGGAACGCGATCACGTTGAGCGCCGAACTCGCACGCGGTCCGGTGTTGCTCGTCTTCTACCGCGGGCACTGGTGACTGACGTGTCGCAGTGAACTGCGCGGCCTCGGCGAGGTCGAACTAGCATTGGAAACGAAGGGCGGGCGAATACTGGCGATCAGCGTCGATGCGCCGGAGGAGTCGCGCGAAGTGCGCAGGAAAGACAAGCTGAATTTCCCTATCCTCGCGGACGTCGACGGCCGCGTGATGCGCACGCTGGGACTGGTGCACGAAAACGGCGGCCCGAATGGTCAAGACATCGCGATTCCAGCGCAAATACTGCTGCGGCAGGACGGTTCGATCGCGTGGCAATACGTGTCGAGGCGCGTGCAAGATCGAGCGAATCCGACGGAGACGTTGGCCGTCGTGAACGCGCTCACGCCGTAGCGGGCAGAACTGCGGCGAACCCCATTCGCTGCACGTCGAGCGGTGCGGCGAGCGACTCTCGCTTCCTCTTTCGTCCGAGCTCCGGATTCGGTGTCCAAACTTCGAGGCGAGCGGTCGATCCGGCACGTCTCCAACTGCTCGGATCGGCGTCACGCAGCGACGAACGGACATTGCGAAATCTGATCGCAACGAACCCGAGCAGCGGTCCGTTCGTCATCGGAACTTTGGACGTGAAGCACAGCGTGAAGCTCTCGCTTTTCACAACGGCACTCGCCTGGTTTCTGGTGCAACGCGCGACCGCAACCGGAACGCTCGATTTCGATCGCGTATCAAGTCACTGGCTCGCTCGCGCGCAGCGAGCGCGCACAGTCGATCCTCTCGAACGATGTCGTGCGCATCGTCGACGTGACGAAAGCGGCCACGCCGATCGCATCGAGCTTCGTGCAGCCTTCGCCCGCGTGCCGCACTGAATGTCTGGATGCGCGCGAGTCCTGCTATATGTTCTACGTCGATCGCGATGTGACGCATTGGGCCGCGGAAGGACCGACGTGATCGGACAGTTTCATCCCACGTCGCTCGACTGGAGCGACGTGCCCGGCGCAGCCTCGTACCGCATCGAAGTCGCGACTTCGAACGCATTCAGCGCGCCGCAGTCGTCCCGCCGTCGGCTCGTGCGAGTGACAGCATTTCTCCGCCAGCCCGAGCCTGCTCAGGAAGCGCCATCCAGGATCGGACCTACTACTCCGCGAACTCGAACTCGGCGACGCTCGAGCGGGCGCGATGCCTGGCGCCTCGGTCGGAAGTCCCAGGTGCTGCCAAGGATCTTGCGCACGACCACTCCGTCGGTCAGGAACGCAATCAGCCCGCGCAGTCCGCCGTAATGCGGACACCTCAAAAGGTCGATCGAAAATGCGCGCGGCATCAGCCCCGCCCAAGTCGAGCGCGTGTGGCGTTTGGGTTGGCGAGCGTTGGCCGCGGGAGGGGACTCAGAGCTCGGTTGCGGACGCTGCTCGCCGTGCGAGCCACCCTGAGTGCAGTCCGCCGAACTCGGAGGCCGCGGCACGATGAACTCGCGCCACTCAGCCGCTGGCGCCAGCACGCCGTGATACGTCAACAAATGCGCGCTAAGCCGAGGAACGAGATCCGCGAGCTGGGTGTCACCACAGCAGAGCGCAACCGAGGACCAGCAGCAGCCCCAGAAGCAGCCCCAGAAGCAGCAGGAGAGAATCAATGAGCTGCGGGGCACCGATCGCGTAGAGCGCGTCGTCGCAGGTGGCGGTCAGGACGACCCACCACGGGCGCTCCTGGCCCAGCACCTGAACCCGGTCGTCGATGGCCTTGGCCGCTCGTCGCCCGCTTTCGACGGCTCCTTCGATGCTCCAGACCTGGGCCTCCGTACGGGTGTGCGCACCAGCCAAGAACAGGTTCGCGACCGCCGTGGTCTGATCGGGGAGATTCGGCTCAGTGCTTGTGGAGTTGACCCATTTCGGCTGTGCGCTCCGCACCTCCGTGCCGGTGAACTCCCACTCGTGCCAGACCTCGATGCTGGCAATGGGGAAGTCGCCCAGACCCCGGCCGTCGTTCGCCTGGCGGATCAGCACGTCGAGAGCGCCGCACTCCAGGATCTGCGCTCTGACCTCGGCGATGAACTCGGCCTTGGTGCAGTGCTGAACGTCTTTGCCGTAGACACGACCAGGGACCGTGCTGATGCAGGATGTGCCCGTCCAGAGCGACAGGATGCCATCGCCGAGATCGACCGATGGGCTCCAAGCTTGCTCTTCAGCGAACAGGGTTAGATTGAACTCGGAGTCGCTGACCACGACCGCCGTCCGTGGGCGAGGAAATCGGATCTTCTCGGCAAAGGATAGGCGGAAGGAAATCTGGGCATGCGGACTGTCCTGGGTAAGTCGTTCAAAGCGATTGGGGCCGTCTTGCGCGGCGAGTTCCGGCGTACGTGCCAGCACCTGGGCTGCCATGAATGGATTGATCGCCAGGATGAATTGATTGCCCTGGACTTGCGCGGCGCCGCACTGCGCCGAAACGATCCGAGTTCCGTCGAAGTCCAGATGTGTGAGCGGGTGGATCCAGTGGAAGCGGACACCGGACCGTTCAAGGTTCGCGACCCAAGGATCGAACCACCACTCGCTGCTCGGGCCTCTCAAGAGTAGCCACCCGTCGCCCGCACCATGGGTCCACGCCGGGCCATCCTGATCGGCGCGGTGCTCGTGCGTCGTCCGCGTCGTGAGCTGCTTCCTGAAGAACTCGCCGGCCGTATGCAAGGATACACGCGACCAGTCCGAGCCTATCCAGGGGCCGAAACACGCGCGCCAGGTGCGATTCGCGACCTCGCTGAGGAGCGGCTTCCATGCGCTGGCGGCATTGATGCGGGAATACACCTTCTGGCCACGCCGGCGCGAGGTCCAGGTCTTCAGCATCAAGTAGCTCCAACGGACGAAATCGAGCCCGCGCATCCCGAACATGCCTGGGATGCTGCGCAAGCCCTTGTCATAGAATCGTGCGCGACGACGATTTGGGAAGATCCCAAAATCGATAGGTCTCGAGAGCGCGCAGTCGTAGACGCTTCCCTCGTTGGAGAAGGGGATCTGCTTCATTACATCGAACGTGTTGTGGTACCAGGGGCCCATGCCGTGCCAGGAGTACTCCGTCGGCATGTGGTCGCCCGGCCTGCGGCCACTGCGGAAAAAGCCTCCCGGTCCCGCCGTCGCCTCATACACCGAAACCGCATACCCGAGTCGCGAGAGTTCATGCGCCGCGCTCAGACCTGCGAGACCCGCACCCAATACCACAACCGTGCCTTGGCCTGATCCACCTCGTCCGTTCACATCGATCATTGTCTTCATGGAGTGGTCCTCAGCATGGCTCGGGGATGGGACATCCAGGCGCACGAAGCCCCGATTCCTTGCTTGCCCTTGGGCTCCGCAGAGCTGCGTTGTGCGGGTCGTGCCGTGCTCGGCGGCGTTGTTCTGGCAGCGAGGTGGCTGGAATGGTGCACTGCGGAGCCTCAGCCGGTCGCTTGGACGACAGCCTCGGTGGGGGGACAGCATAGTTTCTCCAGACCGCGCCGTCCTCAGGCACGGGATTCGACTCCCACGGCGTGCGCACGAGGCGCTGGGAGCCCAAGAGGAGCGTGCTGCACACCCTAGCGGCTGCCCGCGATGCCCCTTGCCGCCGCACGCTCGGCGAGCCAGCCGAGGATCACGCGCACCGGGATGCATCGCACGGCGGAACACACTGAGGCGCGGGTCATAAGTGCTGAAGCGTGGCGGGTTGCGGCCGCGCGATTCGGAGACTGCAGCGTGGCTTACAGCATGACTTCCTTCGAGGCGAGTCCTGGGAGGCTGTGCCTCACCCTCGCTCTTGCGCAGGTGACCGAGGGCCAGCAACTCAGCTCAGAAATGGGACTAGAAATCGTGCGTCATCACGTCATCAGTGCGATTTCGCATCAACATGCTCGGCTTCCTTCCGAACCCTTCTACCAGCCGGCAGTCAGTAAGTAACGCGGCTCTCGTGCATTAGTCGGGCTAGCGAATCAGCCGTTACAGCCCACTAGTTACGTCTAACCGATGACGGTCTCGCGCCTAGCGCGATCAAGCAACTCGACGAGATCGAGCTTATCGGCCCATTCGTTCAAGTAGGCCTCGTCGAGCCTTCCGTGCCAGATCCGCAGTACGCCGAGCACGTCGCGCCATTGCTGCTCGGATGCGCGTCCGCCCTGTTCGAACCAGAGGAGCTTCTGGAGCACGATGTCCTCGTGCGAGACGATCCACGCTGAACCGGGCGGAGACTTGCGCAGGGGCGCGAGGCGCGCGCGCTCGAGTTGGCTCGCGAAGAAACCTGTTCGCTCGCGAACGTACACGTCGACCTTCACGATCGGCTTCCTGTGGACCATCGTGAACATGCGCTTCGCTTGCACAGCCTCGAGCACGAAGGAACGATCGACGAAGAAATGTTCGGAGGCGCGGGCGACGAGAGCGTCGACTTGATTCGATCGCAAGGCGACGGCGAAGTCGGCGTCATTCGTGAATCGTGGCTCTGAGTAGTACGTGCTCACGAGCGAACCGCCGAGGACGTGCGGGATACCGAGGCTATCGAACAGCTCCGACGTGAGGACGGCGACGCTCAGCGTCTCGGGATTCATCACCAGCCCTGGAGTTGGGGATCCCAATCGAACCAGCGCAGGGTGAAATCGCGGCCGTACAGCCGCGCAGCGAGGCGAATTTGGAGCTCGTTCTCGTCCGCGAACGGATAGCGCTCGCGCAATTGAGTGAGGGTCAGCTCTCGAGAGGCGTGGATCATCCAGTCGAGTTGCTCCATTCGATCGAGGGGATCCTGGGCGCGCATCTCTGCAGTGACGATTCGCTCTGCCCACTGTTCGGCGGGCGAGGGGACGAGGGCGTTCTCGTGCGGCAAATGGCTCATCGGGGCGGCGCCCATTCTACGCTGACGAGCGCGTGCGACGCTTGGGTTGGCAGGCCTTGGGCGTGCGAGGGGATTCAGAGCTCGGTTGCGGAGGCTGTTCGCCGTGCGAGCCGCGCCTTGAGTGCCGTCCGCCGAACTCGGAGAGCGCGGCACGATGAACTCGCGCCAGGTGGCTGATGGTGCCAAGACACCGTGATACGTCGACAAGTGCGCTCTGGGCCGAGGAACGAGCGCCGCGAGCCTGGGTGAGGAAATCGAGCGGCTCGAACACGATTCAACGAGGTGCCGTCGCGCCAGCGTCGACGCAGGGCGTAGATCACTTTGCCATCGGGGGCGAGCGACAGTCGCTCGAGCTTGATCGGTGGGCGAGTGACGTACCGACACACCCGCTCGAGTCCCTCACGATCGTCGGCCGCGATGAGGACCTTGGCCTGCAGCGAGAAGCCGTCGACCTCGCAGCACAATTCTCCGGGACTAGAGCGCGGGCGCAGATCGCCGACGTCGCGACCGAAGCGCTCGACCGCCGCGCCGCTGTTCGGTCCGAGCGCCACGCGGCCCTGCATGGAGGCGGCGCAGAGATCCGCGAAGAGCGGCTTGTCGGGCTCGGGCTGGGGCGGACTCGTCGTGTTCGTCCCGCGGGATGCGGCCACAGCGGCGCAGGTACTTCACGATGCGGCGTCGCAGGCGCACGACCACCTCGGCGACGTCCTGGTCGGTGAGCGGCGCGGCCTCGTGGAAGGTCGGAGTCGCGCGGGGATTCGTCGGTTGGCTCGAATAGGTGCCATCGATGACCAGCACGTGAAAGTGCAGGTTGAAATTCAAAGCGCTCTCGAATCTCTGCGCCAGGACCACCGCACCGGAGCGGCTGCCCTCGAAGCCCTTCGGCAAAAATAGGCTCTCCGGCAGGTTTAGTGGAAGCATGGCGGCGCTGGGCGATGCGAAACAGCCCGAAAACAAGCCTCTTTGAGGGAGAAGAGGACACCTGGAGACGA
>JAWXBU010000241.1:0-6526 GCA_034440255.1 Planctomycetota bacterium
CGTCGCGCGCGCGACGGTCGGCTCGAGCAGGTTCTCGTAGAACGCTTCGCCGCGTACGAGTTCGTGATGGATGCCGAGCCTCGTGTAGGTTTTGTCGAATCCGCGCAGCGATACGTCGGTAATCCAGCGCCACAGCGCGCGTACTTCGCCCTCGCGACCCGACTCTAGTTCTTGGTAGGCCTCTTTCGCTTCGCGTGCGAACTCGACGTCGGTTTCGATCGCCTGTTTGCTGCGCTGGTAGAGGTCTAGGAGCGCGTGAACAGGCTCTTTTTCGAGGTCGACGGTGTCCTTCCAGCGCCTCATCGCGACGACGAGCCCGCCGAACTGCGCGCCCCAGTCGCCGATGTGGTTGATGCCGATCGCTCTGTATCCGAGTGAGGTGAAGATGCGATGCAGCGCCTGCCCGATGATCGTCGAGCGAATGTGACCGACGTGCATCGGCTTCGCGATGTTGGGCGAGCTGAAGTCGATGACGATCGTCTTGCCCGCACCTTCGTTCGATCCGCCGAAGCGCGCTCCACCGGCTTCGATTTCGCCGATCACGACCTGCGCGAGTTCGCCGCGCGGAATCTTGAAGTTGATGTACGGCCCGGTCGCGGCAGCCGAGATGCTGCCCAAGTCCGCGGCAATCTTTTGCGCGAGTTCGGCCGCGACCGCCGGCGGCGGCTTCTTCAACGCCTTCGCGACGACGAAACAAGGGAAGGCGATGTCGCCGAGCGCCGAATCGCGCGGTAATTCGAGCTTCAATTCGTCCGCTGCGACGCCTGAGTGTTTGGAGATTGCGGCGCGAATGCGCTGATGGAACGTGTGCATGCGTCATTTCGACGCGCATGTCCGCCAGCGTCGAGCGCGCAGTTGTACGCGTCGGACGCGCCTGTTTCGAGGCGTTCTCACGCCGACCTGAACTCAACGCCTTGCCGACGGATGAATCCGCCGAGCAAAGGCACCGCGAACGAATACCGCCCGTGCCGGTTCTTGTAGAGCAGCCCGCTCTCACCCAGAATTTAGTCGATGGCATAACTCAAACTAAAGACCTCACCGGTCGTCCCAGCCAAGGGGCCGCTGCCCTTTCTGGGTCTGGACTGGCGGTTCGGCGGGCGCAACTCGTTCGCAAGCGAGAGGGAGGTTTGGAATCGTTTGCCGTGAGGCACCGCTGGTGCAGACGCCGCTCAGCGTTTCTCGTTCAAGCGTCGGTAGTACGAATCGATGAAGTCGCGATAGCGCAGCGGCAGCGCTTCACCACCTTGCGCACGGAAGACGTCGCGCGCGTAGACCGGCAAGTCGCCCCAGCGATCCGCGGGGTCGGACGTGTTTCTCGCACCGGTCGGAGATTTCGGGGGAGTGCCGGAAGCGGCGTTGCGAGCCTCGGACTTCGACGCGAGCGGATTGCGCGGCGTGTCGCCGTCGGAGTTCGAGGGTTTCCTTTCGCCGCCCTGCTCCTCGCCGCCCTCTTTCTTCGAGGGCGCTGCGTCGGGCTGCTGCCCGGCTGGAGTCGACTCGCGTTGCGATGTCGATTCACCGGATCGCTCGAGCGCGCTCTCGTCTGATGACGATGCCGGAGAGTTGCCCGCATCGCTGTTCGATTTCTGATTGCCCGACGAACTGCCGGACTTCTTGGGGCTCCTTCAAAACCCGCCGCTTTTTCATGTCCCGGCACTGGAGCTCGGTTGACCCTGCGGATGGTCGTGTTGCGAGAGTCGCAGGATCTCGTCGATGTCGTCGAGGTTTCGTTGTGCGTGCTCGCGGCTCAGGACGAGCACACGGTCGACCTCAGCAACGTTCGACGCAGCCTTCGCGTGCGAGGACGCGTCGTTCAACAACGCGTCGATCTCCTCCAAGCGCGTTTCGACCTTGCCCATGAGTTCGTGCATGCGCTCGTGCACGTCGCCGACAGAGGGTTCGTGCGTCGGGTGTTGCGCGCCGACGGATGCTGCGGCGACAAGGGCCAATGCGAGAGCGATAGCGATGCGGCGTTTTCCAGAAAGATTCACGCGAGCCCCTCCTCGCTCGAAAGCCTAGCACTGCACGTCGATTTTCGCGCGAACCGCGCTCAACCGCGACGCTGGGCGAGCGTGAAGCGCCAGAACGCGATCGCAGCGGGCAAGACCAAGAAGCAGCCGACGAGCATCAGGCCGGCGACGCTCTCGAGCCGCCAATTCAGGACGTCTTCGGCGAGCCGGATGTAGTCGTTCGTGAGGCCGAACGAGCCGCTCGTCCCGTACTCCGCACGCGCAGAAGCGCTGGAAATCAGGCCGAAACACATCAACGCGTTGTTGCCGAGAAAGTACCAACCGACTGTGCCGTAGAGCGCGCGCTCGAGCCTCGATTCGGTGAAGCCGCCGTCGAGCGCTTTCCACAAACACAGTGTCGCGAAGACGAGCTCGGTGCCGTGCCCGCCGACGAGATGGAAGAACTCCTTCCCGTCCGTGAGCGCGAGCAACGGGTACAGCACGACGACGAGCGCGATCGCGACATACCGCCAAGCGCGCTCGAGGAATTTCCACGCCGCCCACACGAGTCCGATCGCGATGAGAGCGACCAGGAATTTCGACTGCTCTTGGTGAACTGCCGCCGCGTGCCCACCGAGCGAAATCGCCGGGATCGCCGGCATTCCGCACAACCACGCGACAGCCGCGTGTCCCATTTCGTGCACCAACGCCGACAAGAACCAGCCCATGTATTTCAAGATCGGCGTGAGCGCGAACACCGGCGCAGTCACGAGTCCGATCGCGAGGTAGAGCCACGGTTCCCACGTCGGTGTCGACTCGATGCGAGCGATCGACGTCGTGGCGATCTGCGGCGCGATGACACTCGACTCGGACGCTTCCGCTTTCTCGTAGGGAAAGCCCGCGATCGGCGCTGTCGCGCGTGCGGACATCGACAGTGTTGCTGGCGGTGTCTGTGACATGGACGTCTGCGGACTCGCGTCGGACCAGCGCGCGTTCAGAGTCGGCGCGCTCGCGATGATGCTCGTCGCCGCGACGCACTCGTCCTCGCGCCGCAAGAGCCACCCGCACATCGCGCAGGCGAGTTCTTCGGTCTGGAATTGGCGCGCACATCTCGGGCAACGAAAGCGAAGAAGTGCCGACATGCGCGATTCATCGGCGTTCCGAGCGCGTTGGACCTAGGTTGAGGCCCGAAAACCGCTCCATCCATTCTGGGGGCTACACAGCGACATTGTGCATGAATATAAGACGGTAGTCGTCCGGTATTCATGATAGGCGCCAGCGTCATGATCCCCTGAACACAGATCCTCGAGCGTGCGAAACAAGGGCTCGAACGGGCTCCTGTGCTCGTCGTCACTGGGCCGCGACGGTGCGGCAAGACGACTCTGGCGCGTCAGCTTCTGTCCGAGAATTCGCCGAACTACTTCGACCTAGAAGATCTCACGAGTCCCAACGCAGCTCGCGCAGCACGAGTTCGCGAGCGAAGTCGTAGTGCGCGTCGCGCTGACCGCGAGATTCCGGATCGAACTGCCCGAGAAAAGCGCGGCTTCGAGCCTCGCGCTCCTCGACGCGGACGGCAACGAGCTTGCGATCGTCACTGAGCGCGCAGGTGCGCGCTCCTACTACGAGCGAGTGCCCGCACAGATCGCCAGCGCCCTGATCTGCACCGCCGACGATCGCGCGACGACACTCGTGATCTACGGCGCGGATGGCGAGATCCACCGCATGCCCATCCAACTCACTCCCGACGACCTCACCGTGTTCAGACCGTGAGACGTGCATCGCGAGAGGATCGAAGCGATCCCGACTCGTTCACGACGCGCCATCCAACTTGAATCGGCAGAGATCTGTTCCGTGAGGACCCCTCGCGGAGTTGCCGGCGAGCGACGGGCCGACTGAAGCGTCAGCCCCAGTTCTCCCATTCGTGATTCGCATCCGCGAGATCGCGCTCGAGCTCGGCAATGCGCATCTGCGCGTCACGCATTTTGTTGGGATTGCGATAGATGTCTTCAGAGACGAGCGAAGCCTGCAAGCTGGCGAGTTCTTTCTCGAGCGTGATGATGCGGGCCTCGAGCTTCTCGAACATGTAGGGGTTGCGGACTTTGGCGGCGGGGCCCGACTTCTTCGCCGTCGCCGTTGCGGGAGCTGATCCCGACGCATTCGATTTCTGAGCGGCTTTTTCCGCCGTTTTCTGGGCCGCTTTCGCTACTGCTTGCGCGACAACCTTGGCATCGGCTTTCGCTTGCGCCTTGGCCTGATCCTTCTTCACGCCGCGCGCGTCTGCTTCGGCGGCTTTCACTGCGCGCCACGCGGAATAATTGCCTTCGTAACGCTTCGCCGTGCCTTCGCCGATCTCGAGCACTTGATTGCACAGGCCGTCCATGAACTCGCGGTCGTGACTCACGAAGATCAAGGAGCCCTGAAAATCGCCGAGCATTTCTTCGAGCGCAGTTCGTGCTGCCAAATCGAGATGGTTCGTCGGCTCGTCCATCGCGAGCCACGACGGTTTTTGCAGCGTCAATCGCGCCAGACACAAACGTGCGCGCTCGCCGCCCGACAACTGACCGACGCGCGCATCGATGTCGTCACCGCGGAACAAGAAGCGCGCGAGGTGATCGCGAATCTGTTGATCCGTCATGTCCGGATGCTCGCGGCGCAATTCGAGATACGGCGTCGAATCGTCGTGCAGTTCGCTCGTGTCTTGATCGTAGTAACCGGCCAACGCGCGATAGCCGAGCTCGACGGTCCCCGACATCTGTTCCATCCGTCCGGCGAGGATCTTCAAGAGCGTCGTCTTACCGGCACCATTCGCTCCGACGATGCCGATGCGTTCGCGTCGCGCGATCTTCAAATCCAACGGGCCGAGCAGTTTCTTACCGTCGTAACCGGCGACCAGATCGCGCGCTTCGAGCACCGTTTCACCGCCACGTTCGGCTTGCGGCGCGCGGATGACTGGACGGCGCACGTCGTTGAACGGTTTTTGCAGGCGCTCGATGTTCGACAGCTTCTTCTGCCGACCTTTCGCCTCGGCCGTGCGCTGCGAACCCATGTGGATCTTGATGAAGCCTTCTTCCTTGCGGATGAAGTCTTGTTGGTTCTCGAACGCGCGCAATTCGGCGGTGAAACGCTCTTCCTTCAGGCGCACGTACTCGTCGTACTTCCCCGGATAACGCGACAGCTGGCCGCGCTCGAGCTCGACGATCGAATCGACGGCGTTGTTGAGCAAGCGTCGGTCGTGGCTGACGACGAGCACCGCGCCCTTTTGTTGGCGAATCCAATTCTCGATCCACTCGATGCCTTCGAGATCCAAGTGGTTCGTCGGTTCGTCGAGCAACAACAAGTCGTGTCCGGCGACCAATTCCTTCGCGAGCGCCGCGCGACTTTTCTCGCCGCCCGACAACGTCGCGGCCTCGCGATCCCACAATTCCTCGCGCAAGCCTATCCCCGAGAGCACCACTTCGACGCGACGTTCCGTGTCCCAGCCGCCGAGCACATCGATCGTCTCAGACAGTTCGTCGTGACGAATCATCGCTCGCTCGAGCGCCTCGCCGGACGCTTCCGTCAGCTGATGATTCACGTCTTCGAGTTCGCGGATCGCTTCGCGCACTTCGTCGAGTCCGCTCTCGACGTACGCGCGTACCGTCGTGCCGACGCCGAACTGCGGACGCTGTGAGACATGGCCGAGCCGCGCACCTTTGCGCAACGTCACCGTGCCCCAGTCAGGATGCTCGAGCCCCTCGATCAGCCGCAGAATCGTCGACTTGCCGCCGCCGTTGCGACCGACCAGTCCGACCTTCTCGCCCGGGTCCAAACGCAGCGTCGCGCCGCGCAGGATCTCTTGTGCACCGAAGTGCTTTTTGACGTCTTCGAGGATGAGGAGGGACATGTGGAATCGGTGCCGTGCGCGAAAAGGCCGCGCAGAATAGCGCATGCGACGCGGAAAACGCTTCCTGGTCCGCGCTTCGTCGACGAATTGCGTTCCGTGGAGGCTCGCGAGGGCGAACGAGCGCAACTCTCGTATCCAGCGCGACTTCGATGTCGTCCAAGGCGGGAATCGGCTGATTCGCTTCAGTCGCAGAGCCGCGCACCGATACATGACGCCATGAAGATCCAAAGCGTCTCAACGGGCAACGTTCAAGCGAACGCTGCAGCACTGACTCCCCGCAAAGTCAGCGGCCAGAAGACGACGACCCCTCCCAAGCAGGTCGCCGAGAAGCACGCGGAGCGCAATGCTCAAGCCCCGCGAGTTGCCGCGGAATCGCCGGCGCTCGATCCGCGGCTCGCCGCGTATGCGCGCAACGTCGACTCGCGCCTGAAAGTCGCGATCGAAAACGCGTCGAACGAACCGCGCGAAAAAGCTGCACTCGAAGCTGCTCAGAAGCAGTTCCACAGCATGGTGTTCCGCTTCGACGAAGCGTTCCTCACCGAAGGCAAGCCGAAAATCGACATGGCACCCGGAGCGGGCATGAACAAGATTTTCGAGCACCTGAGCAATGCCGTGAAGACCGTGCTCACACACGGCAACGTCGATCTCAAGGGCTGATCGTTCGGACGAGTCCTCGCCGCCGTAGTGTGCCACG
>JAWXBU010000242.1:0-8244 GCA_034440255.1 Planctomycetota bacterium
CCGGTTTCTAGTCATCAATTCCCCTGACGCTTACCCCCGGTCCACCACATGAAGATGTCAACTAAGCTACTCTCGATTTCCTCATCCTTCCTTGCACCCTTGTTGGTTTGTGCTTGCACGGCACACGTCGACATCTCCAGCAGCACGCAGGATTCTGTCTCAGTTAGCTCGAATCCAGTTGTCGAGTCCAAGTCGAACACAATCATCGAGGCTGATGGTCTTGCCTCTCCGATGGAAGACGGATTCACCTCGAGGAATTTTGTGCTCACGCTCGAGCTCGCCGCTGTTAGCTCGGTACTTCACGTGTCCGCAGCCGAGCTCAATCCTGATTCACAAGAGTACGAGGAGTGGAACATGAACGAATCGTCGGCCGGGATCGTCATCGAGCGAGCGGCGGTGCGCCATGCCAACGATTGGTACATCGTCCTACGGCTGGCCACGGGGGATGTGCGTATCGAGCGCTGGCAGATGGCGCGTACGCACGGTGCCTACTTCTCCGACCTCGATCCTGCGCCGGTCGGAATTGGTGCTCCACGCGTGACACCTGCTCTCTCGGTAGGCATTCAGGATGACCGGTTCGTGTCACCGTCTCTGCGACCGCGCCCTAGCGTTGTCAAATCCACAATCATCGCCGGACTCGCCCTACCTTCCATCGTTCACCTGCGAGCCGATCCCGATGGGCGCTTCCTCGTCGCCGAAGTTGTATCTTCTGCTGGAGCAAGAGAGTTATTGCAAATCGCGCTCATGAGCTCGACGACCAATGGCATCGTCATCGGTGATCAGTTCACACTGATCGACTACACAACCCTTCCCGCGCCGACCAGTGCTCTCGTACTCGGTGTAGTCGATCACACACGCCGGGGGCGGGCAATCACGGTGAAAGACATGGGGAATCCCACCTTCCTTTGGGACGCCGAGAACGATGGCATTTTCGAAAACTCGGAAGCCCTGTCGTTGAGGGACAGCGCAATCGCCTACCCATTCGCTACCTGGAGTCGCGTTTACTGATCGGCTGATCCAGCCAGGAGTTTCTTCTCCATCAGCGCTGTTTTTCGACGCTCTCAGGTTGCGGCAATACTGGGAGCGTCGCTTGATTCAGTGCACGATCTCGACGTGCAACGTGCACGCGCCCATCTGATTTTGCACGACGCCGCTGAAGCACAGCGTTCCGAACTCAGCGAGATGCGCTCCGTCGCGCTCGTACACATCCGGAAACACGACGCACTCGGCGAGCCCCGTCTCGTCCTCCAGCGTGAGAAAGCGCATCGTTCGCCCGTCGCTCGTCCGCACGTGCCTGGTCGCCGCTGGCCAACCGCGCAACGTCACACGCGCACCCAGGAAATTCACGATCTCGGCGCATCCGATCGTGCGTTTCGCAATCGCGTCTCTTCCTTCGATGCGCGCGTCCGCCGGGCACGGAAACAGCGTAGTCGGATGAGCTTTCACCGTCAGGCCGAGCAGTTCGTGTTCGACACGGCCGCGCACGCTGAGTGAAACATCCGACAACCTCGGCAACGCCAATGCCGGCGCCTCGCGTTCGGGAAACAGCGCAGCCGTCTCGCCCGGCGCCAAATCCGCCGCACCCAATCCGATGCCTTTGCCCGTCCAACCTTGCGATTGTTCGCGCGCGACTCGCACGGCATCGCGTGAGCGCGGTGTCGCTCGACACGCAGCCAAAATTTCTTGATTCAGGCTATTTTCGCCTTCTTTCGCACGCGGCGCCTTGCGTTCGGGCGCGCGCAACAAGTGCAGGCGCCACAACAACTCCGGGATCGTGCGATCGAACGCGTCGAGCGCGCCGACTTGGATCAAGCGTTCGCATTCGTCGGTGTGCGCCTGTGTGCGTTCCAAAAAATCGGGCAGCGAAATGAACGGGCCGTCGCTGGCTCGCGCGGCGAACAGTGCGTCCAACGTGCGCGCTTGAACGCCTTTCACGTGTGCGAGTCCGACGCGCAACGCGCCGCGCTCGACACGGAACGCACGCTCACTCTTGTTCACGTCCGGAGGCAAGATCGGAACGCCCATGCGGCGCGCTTCCTCGACGTAGACGCGTGTCGCGTAGTAACCCGTGTCGCTCGCGAGAAACGCCGCGAGATACTCGGCCGGATGGTGCGTCTTCAACCACACGGCGCGGTACGCGATGCGACCGTACGTCACCGCGTGCGCTTTGCAGAATCCGAAGGACGCGAAGTTCGCGACCAAGTCCCACGCGCGCAACGCGTCCTCGCGCGCGACGCCTTGTTCGATGCAGCCCGACACGAAACGATCGCACAACGCTTTCAAATCGTGAGCGCGATGTTTCTGCAACGCGCGCCTCAACGAGTCCGCTTCGGCGAGATCCATGCCCGCCAATCTGGCCGCGACTTGCATCACGTCCTCTTGGTAGAGCAGCACGCCGTACGTGTCCCACAACACTTCGACGAGGCGCGGATGCGGCGGTGTCGGCGGTTCCAATTCGCGGTAGCGGCGCACGTACGCGTCCTTCATGCCCGATCCCGCCGGCCCTGGGCGGATGAGCGCGACGGCTTGGATCACGTCGTCCATGTCGCACGCGCCGATCTGCTGCAGCAAGTGGCGCATGCCCGGCGATTCGACTTGGAAACAGCCCAAAGTCAGGCCTTTTTGCAGCGTTTCGGCCGTGCGCGCGTCATCCTCGCGCAACGTTTCGACGTCGACCGTGATGCCGCGGGCGCTGAGCGCTTTGACGCAATCGTCGACGACGGTCAGCGCGCGATTGCCGAGCAGATCCATCTTCACGAGGCCGATAGCTTCGACTGCGTCCTTGTCGAATTGCGTGACGATGCAGCCTTTCGTCGCGCGTTGGCACGACACGAAATCGGTGATCGGTCCGGGTGCGACGACGACGCCGCCGGGATGCAGACCGTAGTGACGCGGCGCGGACACCAATCGAGCCGCACTGGTGACGACGCGCTGCATACGCGGATCGTCGAATGGAAAACCGCTCGCCTCCGGTGTCTCGCGCAAGCAGCGTTCGATCGGGTTCTGTCCGTGCGCGACCTCTGCGCTGGCATCGAAGTAATAGGGCAAACGTCGCGACCAACGATTCACTTCCGCCGGCGGAACGCCCTCGACCAGAGCGGCTTCGCGGAAAGCGGCACGCACGCCGCATGTCGCGATCGTGGCGATCATCGCGGTGCGCTCCGTGCCGAACATCCCGTACACGTGATCGAGCACTTCGTCGCGACGACGCCAGCAGAAATCGAGGTCGATGTCGGGCCGATCCAGCCGTGACGGATTCAAGAAGCGCTCGAAGATGAGTTTGTAGCGCAGCGGATCCGCGTCGGTCAGGCGCAGGCAGTAAGCGACCAAACTGTCCGCCGCCGAACCGCGTCCGACGTAGGGGATGCCTTGCGCTCGCGCAAAATCGGCGATCTGCAGAACGAGCAGGAAATAGGGCGCGAAACCGAGCTTGTCGATCGTCGACAATTCGTAGTCGAGGCGGCGCACCGCTTCGGGTTTGAGCGGGCGGTACCGTTCGCTCGCCCCGCGAAAAGACAACGCAACCAGCCTGGAATAAGCCGTTTCGTCCGTCGCGAGCTCGATCTGTGGGAACAGGATGCCGCCGAGTGCCGGCGTGAACGTGCAGCGTTCCGCGATGTCGATCGAGCGTGCAAGAGCACCGTCTTCGCGCGGTTCGAACGGCCCCGCGCACTCGGCGATCGACGCATAGAACGAGCGCATTTCACCGCTCGAAAGCAAGTGCGCCGGCGCGTGCGCCGTGAACGTGTCGGGCAGATCCGCGAGCAGTGCGTTGTGTTTGATCGCGACGCGCACACGATGATCGGCGAGCGTTTTCGGGAACGCGCCGTACACGTCCGACACGGCGACGGTGGCGAGTCCGACGGCGCGTGCTGCCTCGATCAAGTCGCTCGCTGCGACAGGCCGTTCGGGCGCCGAAACTTTCGGCGTGTCGAGCACTTCTTCGCCGTCGCGCGGTGCGTCCTCGAGATCACGCGCTTCACGACTCGCCGCGTCGATGCCAGCCGAGCGCGGCGCACGTGCGACGTTGCGCGGGATGTCGTCGCGCTCTCGCCGCACGCTCTTCATCCGCACGGACGCCGGCGAAATCGCGACGAACAACGAGCGCGCGTCGATGCGTCCTGCGAGCGCGATCGCGAGCCTGGGATGATCGACGAGGAAGATCAAACCGTCTCGATGCAGCGTCGCTTGTTGCACGAGATCGAAGTGATCGGGTCCTTCGAGTACAGCGCCGACGACGCCCGGATCCGCGCCGAGTTGGCGAGCGCTCGTGAGCTTGCACAGGCTCTTCCAGCCGCGCTCGTTTTCGACGAGAGCCACGACGCGCCCCGGTTTGCCGCTGGGGTCCGAGATCTCGACGCCGACGATCGGTCGCACACTCGTTCCGTTCTCGGAAACACGCCGTGTCGCGTGGAGAAAATCGACGATGCCCGACAACGTGTCGACGTCACACAACGCCAGCGCCGTGATGCCGAGCGCACGCGCGCGCTCGACGAGAACGCGCGGCGCATCGACACCGGTGAGCATCGAATGATGCCCGTGAACACGCAGGGGAACGTACATCGCACGCTCGTTCAGCGCAGTCGCGTGCTGCGGTTTCGGATCGGAGGGGGCATCACTTCACCCTAACGGATACCGAACAGATCGCCACCCCTCACACGCGCGAACGCCGGAAGTCCCGCATTCACAACGCTGATCGAACTCCGCGAAAAATCAGATGTGCTTCGGGGCCGGGAGCGCGTTCGCCGCCGATTCACCCGCAAGCCGCGCCTTCAACATCGAGAACAAGATGCGCGCGCGTCCGCCTTCGGGCTCCCAGTACTCGGCCTCTTCGACGCGCATCTTCATCAACACGATCGAGGGATCGTCGGGTCCATCCGGGAACCAAAACTTCCAATCCGGTTTGAACAAACGGCGGATCAGCGCTTCGTCGCGCGAGAAGGCAGCCCACGCGGAGATCGAAAGATACGATCGGTCGCGCGAGCGGTAGGCGCTGACGTTCACGTGGCGCTCGCCCGTGATTTCGTTGACTTTGTTCGAGTCGCTGCGTGTGACGAACCACAGATCGCAGTCGAGTACTTCGTCGGAATGTTGAACCGCCATGGGACGCGAGCGCAGGTGCCCGTCGGGCGCGACGGTCGTGAGCATCGCGGTGTCGAATTCCTTCAACATCTCTTTGAGTTCGGTGAGAGATCCTTGCGTGGGTGTGCGTGTGGCTGTGGTCATGACGGTTCTTTGTTGGGGGCGACGTGTGCACGTTCCTGTGCAACAAGAGGGCCGAGACGAGTTTTTTTTTCAGCGTGCGCGGACGCGGTGCGCTGGACGGAATCAGACTGCCGCGCTGCTCGACGGGCGAGCGCTCATCTAGCAGCCCGTTGAAAAAGTCATCGCACCTGACAACCCACGCCTTCGCGCTGCTGCGTCGAGCTCGTCGGGCCGTGCTCAGTGGCCAGGAAGGCCACTCCCGCTGTGAGCGTTCCAGGGGAGCTCACTACGGAGGCTTCGCCTCCTGACACGGGAACCCTTGCCGTCCCTCCAGCGCTCTCCTTGCATCGCAAACGCGTGACTTGCCAGGAGCGGTGATTTTTTCAACGGGCTGCTAGGAACCCGCGCACTTTTCGCGTGACTGGTGCAACGTGGGAGCCCTCGGGCAGAAGATGATTCGTACATTCCCGTTCTCGCGCCCCTGGAGTCCGAACATGCTCACCCGCACGCTCTCAGCGCTCACTCTGAGCCTTTTCTCGGCTCTCCGGCAGCGCGCTCGCGCAATGCCGTGATTGGATCGGCGAGTTCACGCCGGGACACGCCGACCGCACGATTCACGCGGCGGTCGTGTTCGATGACGGCACCGGCTCCGCGATGTACGTCGGCGGTGACTTCACACGTATCGGCTCGACGAGCGTGCTGAGCGTCGCGAGCTATGACGGCTCGAGTTGGAGCGCATTCGGCTCCGGATTGCATGCGTCGGGCGAACTGTCGGTCACAGCGTTCGCGGATCACGACTTCGGCGATGGAGCAGGCCCCGATCTCGTCGTCACGGGAGCGTTCCAGAGCGCGGGTAATGGACTCGCGGAAGGAATCGCGAGTTACCGTGCTTGCGGCGACGCGATCGCATTCTGCTTCGGAGACGGATCGGGAACAGCGTGCCCGTGCGGCAACGTCGGATCCATCGGTCACGGTTGCGGGAACGCGAGCTTCGCGAGCGGTGCGCTGTTGTCCGTCGCCGGTCGCGCGCAAGTTTCGAGCGACACGCTGACGCTCGTGTGCACCGGCATCTCGAACGGCACGCCGGGATTGGTCTACCAAGGCACCGCGCAGTGGAACGGTGGACTCGGCATTCCTTTCGGCGACGGATTCGCGTGCATCACGGGTTCGTTGATCCGTCTCGGTGTGCGCTTCACGACGAACGGATGCGCGAACTTTGGCGCAGGAAGCGGCACCGGCGCGATCTCGATGCTCGGTTCCGTGCCGGGTGCGGGCGCGACGCGTCACTACGGTTATCGCTACCGGAGCGACATCGGGTTCTGCACGCACACCGGGTTCAGCTACGCGAATGCGGTCAGTGTGAACTGGGCGCCGTAGCCCACGGCATAGGAAATTCTTCGCGCGACTTGGGTGCCGAGCGCTTGTGCTCGGTGGCCATCCTCGCGTTCGCCGTGCAGTCGGCGCACGCGGATCCCGCGCTGCCGTCCGGCGAATCGCTCGTGCCGGATTTCGAATGCGAGCCCGGCCCCACCCTCGGCCGCAGCGCAGTCGCGATCGTGACCGAGAGCGGTTTTCCGTGCCGATCAGTTCCAGGTCAACTTGATCCCGTTGGTCATGTTGAAGGTCGCCGTCGTGCAGAAGGCGGCCGAGTCGCGGTAGTACGCCTGATAGTAGAGGCTGGAGCCGCTGCCGAGGACGGCTCCGCCAACCTGGCTGACGCTCGGGTCGCCCGCGCCGGGGAAGCTGGAGCTGCCTCCCGAGCTGAACTTGACGCTCATGCGCACGATCGCGCCGGTCGTGCACAGCGTGCCGTCACCGAAGGGGATGTTGAGCGCGTTCGACGTGCCCTGGAAGTAGAGCACCGGGGTTCCGGGGGGCAGGCCGTTCAGGTGCAACACGACCGAGTCGGTGCCGGGCAGGAGCGCTTCCGTGAAACCGGTCGCCGTGAGTTCTGCGCCCGCGGGGTTCGAGGAGTTGGCGCAGCCGCGGCCGGTGGAGCCGCTGTTCGCGCACGGGCAGGCCGTGCCGGTGCCGTCACCGGTGCAGGTGACCGTGCCTGGATTGTTCTCGCCGACCAGGCGCGACATGAAGTCGTTGCTCGTGTTCGTGTCGATCAGAGAACCGACGCCGGGCGTCACCTGCACGAAGATCAGGTCGGTGCTCCCTGCGGTGAAGGGATTGAGGTCGATGGCCAGGCTTTTCTCGCAGTGGCACCCGCCCGTCGCCAAACAGCTTCCGGCGAGGGCAACGCCGAAGGACTGCGCGATGCTGCAGCCTCCCGAGCAGATGCCCGGACAGACCATCGGCGCGAGGTTGGGTTCGATCGGCGTGTGGACGACGTCGATCAGCATCCCGTTCAGATACAAGGCGGTGTCGAACGAGAGCGTGCCGGGGGGGACGCCGTTCGCCGAGAAGACGACATCCACGGTGGCGCGCCACCAGCCCGGCGGCGTGCCCGGGGGGTGGACGATGTGGATGTCCCCGATCCTGCGGTCCCATTCCGTGGCTTGAGCTTGGGCGAGAACGGTGGTGGTGACGAGGGCGGCGAGCGCGAGGGCGAGTTTTTTGGCGATCGACATGGAAGGAATCCGTGGTGGTGGGTGAGCGGTGCCTACACCCTCCCATGTCTCTCGACGGTTCCCGGTGGACAAGACACCGGGTACCAGGCCCCGTTCCCGCGCGGAGGTACCGCTCCTGCACGCGACGCCGCACCCGGCACGAGCCCAGGCCCCGTTCCCGCGCGGAGGTACCCCTGCCGGCCACGGGTGGCGCTCGCCGGATTCTCCGCAACTGCTCGCCCTCCAAACCGAGCCAGAGCCTCATGCACGTCAAAATTCGCAAGAAGCCAGCGAAGTTCGCAGGGTTCGATCAACAGGGACGAATTACACAAAGAACGTTACGCCAGCAGGAAGCGGTTCCCCTTCACCGCATCAGCTTGGGTTCGCGAGCTCGCACGCGGCGAGCGCCGCCAGCGCGTTGGCCGTCGATTCCGCGGGTGATCCGGACGTGTCGATCGTGTCGTGCAACTCGTCGGTGCGC
>JAWXBU010000243.1:0-3005 GCA_034440255.1 Planctomycetota bacterium
GCCACCGGTGTTGCAGATTTGGATCGTCTTCTCGGCGAGCACACCCGTGCAGACGAGTCCGAAATCGGTCGATCCCGAAACCGCGATGTTGGGCGGCGGACACGAGGTTCCCGACATCGGAATCTCGTACAGGCCTTGATCGGGATCGTTCGAGAAAATCCTGAGAAGGGCGAGGAACCCGCCTCCCGCCAGAATCGGATCGAAGCGCACTGTCACGTCGACGTGTGCGCCGGGCTGAATCAGGAACGGCTGAATGGGGTTCGGCTGAACCACGAAGATGCTCGTGCCGGTAGATGTGACACTGTGCACGAGCAAGTCGACGCCGCCCGTGTTGAAGATCGAAACAACCTTGTCCTGGAACTCGCCGACACACATCTCGTCGTAGTTGAGGGCCGCATTGACCGTGATGTTCGGCTGCGAGCCGAGTTGGAACGGAAGGTTCGAGACGAGCGCGTAATTCTGCGGCCCGATCGGAACCGTGGCGCCGACCACGCGCGCTCTCCAGAATCCTTGCGCCGGATTCAGAATGCGGGCGTGTTCGACCGTGTCGACGTTGTTCGCGCCCGTGGCTACCGCATTGGTGGTCACGTGGTTCTCACTCAATTTGAAGGGGAAGAAGATCTGATTCGTCGGGCTGATCAGCTCGAGGTTCAGATTGTTGGTGATGTCCGGACCCCCGAAATTCGCGGTGCCGGGAAAGTCGATCCAACACAACGTCGTGCGCAACTCGGCCGTACCTGCAGGCACGGCGATGAGCCAGCTGTCGATCTGGCCATTCTCGATCGCATCGGTCACGATGCGGACGGGACCGGCGTCGATCACTTGTGCCGCAGCGAGCGCGTTGAGGATGCCGTGTCCGAAGAGGTAGTCGGGGCCCGGACGTCCAGCCTCCGTGGCCGTGTTCACGACGAGCGCCTTGATGATGTCCGCTGAAGGATCGAGGCCGAAGTAGACCTGACGGTAACGCTCGTACAAGAGACCGATCGCACCCGCAACGGTCGGCGTCGACATCGACGTGCCGCTGATCGAGCAGTAGTCGGCGCCCAAGCCGCAATTGTCGTTCGTCACGCCCTGCGCCCAGGTCGAAAGCAGGCTGGCCCCATTGGCGACGATGTCCGGCTTGACGCGCCCGTCATTCGCCGGCCCAGCGGAGCTGAAGTTCGAGAGGGTGCCGTTGTCGTTGGTCGACCCGACGGTGAGCACGTTCTTCGCGATCCCCCAAGTCGGGATCGTGTCGTAGCGCTGCCCATCGGTGCCGAGAAAGCCGTCGCAATCCGCAGGGTTCATCGGATCGCAGTCGTTGCGGTCGTTGCCCGACGATTTGCAGACGACGATGCTGTGCAAGTTGATCTCGTCGTCGAAGTCCGCCGCCTCGGAATCGTAGGCGCCGAAGTCACCGACGTTCCCGGTCTGCATACCTTCGTTCCAGCCGATGACGCGACCCCACGAGTTGTTGAAGATGACGCAATCGCGGGTCACGGCGCCGTCGTGGTGCTTGTCCGGCGCATCGCCGTTGAAGTTCCACGAGAACAACGTGGCCGAGGTGGACATGCCGCGTGCTGCTGCATTGCCCGTGCCGTCACCGATCATGGTCCCCGCGACATGCGTGGAGTGGTCGTCGTTGCTCGTGTTGTCGACGAGCGTCACACGCCCGGTCAGATCGCTGTGATTCGCGCGAACGTTTCCGACGTCGAGGATGCCGAAGATGACGCCGTTGCCAGTGAGGTTGTAGGGCGCCGTCTGGAGGTTGTCGATGTTCGACAGCGCCGCTGCGGCCGTGTTGTCTGGCTTGGGCGGCAGAGGAATCAGATCGAGCATACGCACCGTGGTGCTACCGGCGAGTGCCAGCAATTTGTGCGGCGCGACCGCGACCTCGAGCTTGTGATTCGAGAGGAATCGACTGCGATCCGACACCAGGACGCCGAGCGTGTCGAGCGTCGACAAGGCTTCCGCGAGTCGGACGTCGGCGTAGAAATACGCCTTCATCTGATACGAGCCGTCGAGGTTCAGTGCATTGGTGCGGATCTCACCACGGAAGCTCGCTTCGACGAGCTTGTCTTCCGCTTGCACGTTCTCGAAACCGCGCACGAGAGGCGAGACCTGCAGAGCTTCGAACGCCGCACGCTTGACGCGCACGAGGAACGTCGCGGGCCCCACCACTTCGAAGAAGCGCACGCCCGACCGAATCATCCGGCCGCGTTCCACGCTGTCGAGGTCGCGCGTGAACTGCACGTACAACTCGGCCTTGTCGTTCGTGAACGTCGGCGTGACCGTGCGCGACGGAAGGAACGAGCGCGAGCGGATGTCGACGACGAACGGCTGGAGAATTTGCGGGACACCCTGGCGGAATTGCGCTCTCGCCGAGGGATCGAAGTACGCGGATTGGCGACTCTGCGCAGTGCTGGCGAACGTCGGCAGGGCGGATCCTGCGGCGAGCAAGATGCCGATCGCGAAGGGAGCGGCATACGCGGAGCGCAGGCCCAAAGCCTGCTTGTGCGGTACGACGGACGGGGGGGGATACGGTCTCGACATGGTTGTGCCTCGAAGCAGGGCTGACATGGATTCGGGATCTACGCCCACCGACTTCTGGCGAGATGCGACATGCACGTCGAGACGTGGCGCACAGCACTCGTGCTATCCGCGAACGGCTCGCTGTCGGAACATCTGCCCCAAGCGACGGGGAGCGGGGGAAGGTCGTCGAACCGCGGCAACTCACGGTCCTGAAGACCGACAAGGGGCCAGGCCGGCGGCAATCGCTCCGAATCCCAACTGCGGGACGGCCCGTCAGCAGACAGCAATTCTCGAATTGTCCAATCGGCCGGGAGTCGCTGATTCCCAAGTCCACCCATGAAACGACCGCGCCCGTCGCTAGGACGGGCGCGGCCTTCTAGGAAGAACTCCAGGTGTCTCTCAGATGTTGATGACGAGACCGGGCAGGAAGTCGCACGTGTCGACCGTGAAGTTCAGCTTGTAGATCTGTTGCGATCCGTTCACGGTGACGCGCA
>JAWXBU010000244.1:0-4515 GCA_034440255.1 Planctomycetota bacterium
CTGCACGCCCTCGGCGAATCGGGAAGAAAAGTACCGTGTACCGTATAGGGCAACGGACGGTCACTTCACTTCAGCGCAACCACGTACGCGACCCACCCCGCGCAATTGCGGCACGAGCGTCCGGTCTCGTCGCGTTTGTAGATGCCGTTCCCCTCGCCTTCCTCCGTGTCGTCTGACTGCTCGAACCACGAAGAAACGCTGGAAAAACCGGCCTCGACCATGATGTCTTTGATCTCCGGCAGCGACCAGTAGCGCCAGTCGTAGGTGAACGCGCGCTTCATCTCGGTGCCGTCCTTGAAGCGGAAGTGGATGTGACACGTGTACTGACCGCTGCCCGGCAAATACTCGTTCTGATCCCACACGTAGGTGAAGCCTTCGTCGACCTTGCGCTCCTCCTCCATCTCTTCGGTCGCTTCGAATCCACCGTAGAGATCGATCGCGAACATGCCGCCGGGAGCGAGCTCGCGACGCACGCGTTGGAAGTAGCCGAGCAACGCCGCCCGCTCTTTGAAGACGCAGTAACTGAAGTTCTGCGCGACACGGATGTCCGCCGGCTTGTTGCCCTTCTCACGCACGTCTTTCTCGTGCAACACGACGCGCTCGGCATCCTCGCCGAGCGTCAGCACGTTGCAGGCCCAACCCCATGCGAGCACGGCAGGATCGAGATCGAAGGCTTCGGCCGTGTACGACGGACCTTGCTTGACCCACTCGCACGCGAGCAGCGCCGTCCCGCAAAAATCCTCGCGGAAATGGCGCGCCACTTTGCCGGTCAGCTTCTTGTAGACCTTCACCAAGAACTCACGATCGTTCTCGGGAGCCTGCACAGCGAGTTGGTAGAGCTCGTACTTGTCCGCGGTCGCGGCTGTGTACTTCTTCTTCAGGAGCACCTTTTTGTGCACGGTCTTGCGGCGCGGTTGGGATCGTTGCATTGGGATTTCCTCGCTTTCGAGCGGCGAATCCTACGCGTCCCTCGCCAGGCGCCTCAGCGCATTCGCGGTTCCCGGCCTTCGATCCACGCCGGAGTCAGCGCGCCGCTCGCTACGACACGCACGGCTTCGAGCCCGGCCTGCGCACATCCCTCCAGGTGCACGAAATCGAGCGTGTCCGCTTCGTCGCTGGGTCGGTGATAGTCCTTGTGCAAGTTGTACGACGACAAGGTCTGCCCGACTACGCCGCGACGCACGAACGCGATGTTGTCCGAGCGCTCGAAGAAGTGTTCGTTCGGATACGGGTCCGGAAAAATGTCGAGCTTCATCTCTGTGTACTTCGCGCCCAAGTTCGAGAGCTCGTGACCCGTCAGCCACAACTTGCCGACACCGCCGATTTTTTGATCTGGCCGCCCGATCATTTCGAAGTTCAGGTTCAGCACCGTCTTCGCGAGCGGCACGAGCGGCCGATCGAGGTACTCCTCGGTGCCGAGCAGTCCGACTTCTTCTCCCGTGACGAGACAGAAGACCACCGTGCGCGCCGGGGCTTTGTCCTTCGCCATCGCGCCCGCGATTTCGAGCACAGCGGCGGTGCCCGAAGCATCGTCGTCGGCACCGTTGTAGATCGTGTCCTCGCCGGGCTTCGATGCGCCGTGACCGTGGTCGATGTGGTCGTAGTGCGCGGTGACGACGAGCGCTTCGTCGGCTAACGACTTGTTCTCCGGCGTGCCCACGCCGACGATTTTCGCGACGACGTTGTATGCGGTGAGATCCTCACGCACCTTGTTCGAATCGAACGCGAGCTCGACCTTACCCGCGGCTCGCAGGCTCTTCAGCGCCTCGCCGTGCACACGCACCGCGCGCGGCGTCTCGGGCTTGTTCTCGATCGAACGAGCGAGTCGGCTCTGCGGCAATGCTGCTGGATTCGTCGGTGTTTTCGCGAATCCGGGCACGATCAGGAGTCCGAACCCTTCGCCGGTTCCGAGCTTCGCCGCCTCGAAAGCATCCCGACGTTCTGCCGCAGGTGCGTCGAAAAAAAGAGCGAGCCGCTTGTCGGCCGCTTTCGGCAACGAATCCGTGTCGCGGGCGACGACCAACTGC
The DNA here is from genome assembly GCA_034440255.1 of Planctomycetota bacterium. Classification (GTDB taxonomy): domain Bacteria; phylum Planctomycetota; class UBA1135; order UBA1135; genus JAEUIA01. Next base: position 2,028 of record JAWXBU010000244.1, read on the forward strand.
ATCCCGGAACCGGCCGCGAAACCCTGACCGCCGTCGAAATCGCGGCCGTACACGAGAGCGTTCCTCGTTCCGCCGGCGTCGGTGAGCGTGAGTTCGGGCGCAGCGCTCCAGGAGTCCTTGTGAACGGGAACGCGCTGCAAGTACGTGCCGTCGTCGCCGGCCGGCGCGAGCCCCGACTTCTCGAAGACACGCGCCAAGTAGCGCGCGCACAGCTCGGCCTCCTTCGTCCCTGTCACGCGGCCGGCGCGTTCGTCTGCGGCGAGGAAACGCACGTGAGCTTCGATCTCGGCGCGCGTGATCGCGGGGACGAGGTCGACGGCGATCGCGATGAGCTCGGCGGCTTCGGCTTTGCCCTCCGATTCGTGCTTGTCGACCGCACTCGCCTCTGCGAGCACCACGTGACTCGAATGCGCCACGACCGTCGTCTGCAGTGCAGATTCGTCGGCTCGCGCATGATTCACGAAGCCGTGGCCCGCAGTCAGCGCGAGAGCCGCGGTGGCGATCGCACGAGAGCGGGCCGCGCGCGCCAGTCGGGCGCTCCCCTCGCTCTCGTACGAGTGCGAAATGAAACGACCTGCCGCAGTGCGACAGGTCGTGAAAAAACAATCCCAGAGATGTTCTCGTCGCATCGCGCCTGAGACTATCAGGCGCGCGCGACTCACGTCGTCAGGAGACGACTTCGCGCAGGGCGCGCAACAATTGCTCGTTCGTTTTCGGATCCGCGACTTGTACGCGAACCGCGCCATCGACGTGACGCGGCACACTGACCACGCCCGGCGCAAGGCGACGATTCATGCGTCGCGCGAGGTCGGTCGGGTGTTGGACTTGGAGGAGAATCCAGCTGCCCACCGAGGGCATCGGGCGCACACCCGGGATCATCGCCAAACGTGAATAGAAGCGCTCCTTCTCTGCTACCGGCTCGATCATCGGTCCCTGATTCAGCCCGAGAATGGGTCTCAGGCGCCCCGCGCTCTGGCTCCTGGACCGACTCCGGTAGCGGCGGGAGGCAAACCGCGGCGAGGGGAGGGGCTCAGGCGTCGACGGAAGGGGTCGACCGGCAGCCCGACCGAGAACCCTCCTCGGCCGTCGACAACTCCGATCACCACACCCACCCCCGTCCCAGAGGCGCGTTCGCACCCTATCTAGTGTCGTGAGGGCCTACAAGCGCTAGATGCGGGGCTGAGCACGATCCAGCCCACTTTCCCAGATATGGGAAGCTGCGACTCTGGAGCGGATCGACGCGAGCGCGCGCTCGATCCCTACACTCCGCCCCATCCTCATGACCCGCTCCCCTACCGAATTGCATTTGCGTGTGCGCGTTCCAGCGTCCACTTCGAACCTTGGACCTGGTTTCGATTTCGCGGGACTCGCGCTCTCGGTGTTCCTCGACGTTCGTGTCGTCGGTGAATCGAAATCGAAACGACACGAGCTGCGTGATCTCACCGGTACCGCGATCGATTGGCCGAAGAGTGACGACAACATTTTGTTCCGAGCCTTCGAGCATGCACGAGCAGCGTTGCGTTTCGAACCCTGCGCTCTCGCCTTCGACGTGCATTCCGAAATTCCAGTCGCGCGTGGACTCGGCTCGAGTGGTGCGGCGATCGCGGCCGGCGTGTTGATCGCAAATGCGCTCGCGCGTGAACCCGCGTCGATCGAACGCTTGTGCACGTTCGGTGCCGAGATCGAAGGACATCCTGACAACACGAGTGCTTCGATCGCTGGTGGATGCACGCTCGCGATTCCGCGTGCAGACGGATCGATTCGTGTCGTGCGCCAAACTCTGCATCCCGATCTGGCCTTCGCCGTCGCATGGCCGAACGCGATGCTCTCCACGCGTGCTGCTCGCTCCGTGCTTCCGCGCGAAGTCAGTTTTGCAGAAGCGGTCGACAATCCACGTCGGCTTGCAGCGCTGCTCGAGGGATTGCGAACTGCTGATGCAGAGTTGCTGGGATTGGGTGAGCACGATTCGTTGCACGTGCGTCATCGACTCGCGCTGATCGAGAATGGATCCGTTGCGCTCGCAGCCGCACGTGAGGCGGGCGCGTGGCTTGCGACGGTGTCCGGCAGCGGTTCCGCGCTCTTCGCCATCGGCCCGCACGCGCGTATGCCGTCGGTGGTCGAAGCGCTGAAGCGCGAGCTCGGTCGAACTGTCGGTGCAGACGGTCGTGTGGTCGTGCCTGTGATCGGTTCGCCGGTCGTGACGCGCTCGTAGTACGTACGTCGAGTGACGCGTCTGGCCGCTGAAGCCAATGACGGGGCGACTGAAGCTGCGCATTCGAGAGCACTATTCCAGTCCGATGCGCATGAGCCGCACTTGGCAGCTGAGCTCCGAGAGTCCCTCGCCCTTCATCGGAACCGAGGTTTTTATTCCGACATGGAGCCGCACTTGTCCGCCGGGCCAGCACACTTGGCCGCCACGCCCAGCTGCAGCTTCACCGGAACTGACGTTTCCATTCCGAGCAACTCGGCACACTCCGCCGCCACGCCC
>JAWXBU010000245.1:0-45336 GCA_034440255.1 Planctomycetota bacterium
GAGCGCGAAATCCGTCAACTGTCGGGCTTCACCACCGTCGATCGGCATCGTCCACAACTGCGCTGTCCCGCTGCGATTGCTCGTGAAGACGATCGTCTTGCCGTCCGGTGCGAAGGTCGGCGACGCGTCGGCTTTCTTCGACGAAGTCAGCGCGCGCGCACTCGATCCGTCGATGTTCGCGAGCCAGATCTCGCTCTTCGACGTGCCCGCCTCGAGATCCTGCCGCTTGAGCGTGAACACCATCTTCGTGCCGTCGGGCGACAACGCGGGCGCGCCCACACCGGTCGCGCGGAAGAAGTCCTTGATCTCCATGGCTCGCTTCGCGGATTGCACTGGGCTGTCCGGCGCGACGCCTGCCCCGCTGAGTGTCGGCGTCGTCACGGAGTTCAGCGGAGCGTGGCTCGCACAACCAGCGACGAACGCGGCGAGGACGAGAACGACGGAGAAACGTGTCATGGGGGTACGAGCGGGGGGTCGAAGGCACGTCGCGATCGGCACCGGCGCCGACACGCGGAGCGCAGAGGATAGAGTCGCGCGGTCGGCGCGCCAGCACGACGTCCGCTGAACCGCGTTGTCGACGCTAGACTGGGAACCCGTGAACTCCCCCCCCGCGAGTGATTCCGGCGCGAGTGGCGAGCGACCGCTCCTCCCCGACGTCTACCAGCATCTGCACGCCATCGCTCGCGCACGCATGGTCGAGGAACGCGCTGGGCACACTTTGCAGGCGACGGCGCTCGTCCACGAAGCCTGGCTGCGCCTGTCGAAGCGCGAAGGCGGTGTCGACGGGATCCCCGATGCCAGTTTCTACGAAGCCGCGGCCATCGCGATGCGGCGCATTCTGATCGAGCACGCGCGCTCGAAGGGTCGTCTGAAACGCGGCGGCGACCGCGAGCGCACACCGATCGACGTCGTAGACCTCGCTGCCGAGCACGATCCCGACGAAATCTTGGCAGTCGAGGACGCCGTTCGACGCCTGGAGGCGGAGGACCCCGATGCCGCACGTGTCGTCAATCTGCGTTTCTTCGCCGGGCTCGATGTCGCCGAGACGGCTCGTGCGCTCGGCATCTCGGAGCGCACGGTCGCACGCGAGTGGGAATACGCACGTGCTTGGCTCTACCGCGTCTTGCACGACGCACACACCGATTGACATCTCGCGATGAACCAACTGCTACGTCGGCGTGCCAAGGCGATCTTCCACGAAGCGCTCGATCGACCGCCGACGGAACGGCGCGCCTTCGTGCGCGAAACGACGCGTGACGAGCGCGAGCTCGAGACGGTCGTGCTCGAACTCTTGGCCGCGCACGACGGCGCCGGTGATTTCTTGGGTTCGCCGACGTTGGGTGAACCGCGCATGACCCAACTGGCCGGCGAAGAACACGTCGGCCTCGCGATCGGGCACTACGTGCTCTGCGAGCGCATCGGCGAAGGTGGTTTCGGCGTGGTGTGGCGCGCCGAGCAGAAATTCCCTGTGCGCCGCGAGGTCGCGCTGAAGGTGATCAAGCTCGGCATGGACACGAAGGCGGTCGTCGCGCGCTTCGAGGCCGAACGTCAAGCGCTCGCGCTGATGGATCACCCGAGCATCGCGCGCGTGTTCGACGGTGGTGCGACGGCGCAGGGCCGACCGTTCTTCGTGATGGAACTCGTCCGCGGTGTTCCGATCACGAACTACTGCGACGAGCACTTGCTCTCGACCCGCCAGCGTCTCGCGATTTTCACGACCGTGTGTCGTGCGGTGCAGCACGCGCACCAAAAAGGCGTCATCCACCGCGATATCAAGCCCGGCAACGTGCTCGTCGTCGACGAAGATCTGCGCCCCGTGCCGAAGGTGATCGACTTCGGCATCGCCAAAGCCACGAGCGCGCGACTCTCGGAGCGTACGTTCGTCACCGAAGCACGCCAATTCATCGGCACGCCCGAATACATGGCTCCCGAGCAGACGTCGTTGTCGGGCATCGACATCGATACGCGCGCGGACGTCTATTCGCTGGGCGTGTTGCTCTACGAACTCCTGTCCGGTGAAAAGCCTTTCCGGTTCGATCGATTGCGCGAGGATTCGTGGGACGAAGTCGTGCGCACGATTCGCGAAGTCGAACCCGAGCGCCCGAGCGCGCGCGTGTCGACCATCGCTGGCGAGGAGCGCACGACGCTCGCGAAGGAACACGCGACGCGCGATCTCGCGCGCCTGCTCTCCGGCGATCTCGATTGGATAGTGATGAAGGCGCTCGAGAAGGATCGCGAGCGTCGCTACGACACGGCGCTCGCCCTCGCGGAGGACGTCGAGCGCCATCTGGAGAACCTGCCGGTGCTCGCGAGGCCGCCGAGTCGAACCTACCGCTTCGCGAAGCTCGTGCGCCGCAATCGCCTCGCTTTCGCTGCCGCAGGTGTCGTGTTCATCGCACTCGTCGCCGGTATCGGAGCGGCGTCCTACGGCCTCGTCGAAGCGCGGGAACAACGCGAAATCGCGCAAAAAGAAGCCCGCTCAGCGACGGCGCGACTGCAATCCCGCAATCGTGTCACGCAGTTCCTCTCCGATATGTTGAAGGGCGCGGGGCCGTCGGTCGCGATGGGTCGAGACGCCACGATCCTGCGCGAGATCTTGCAGAACACGAAGGGCCGGCTCGACGTCGAACTCTCCGGCGAAAGCGAAGTGCGCGCCTCGCTCCTCGACATCATGGGGCGCGTGCACGTCGAACTCGGCGACATCGACGAAGCCGTGCGCATGCACACGGAGAGCTTGCGACTGTGGCGCGCGATTTCTCCCGAGCCCGGCGTCGACGTCGCCGTCGGAGAAAACAATCTCGCGGCAGCGCTACTCGCGCGCAGTCACCTGGACGAGGCCGAAATCCACGCGCGCGAGGCTTTCCGCATCGCTGGACACGTCACGCAGCAAGACGAACCGGTGGCCTACCAGATTCGGAATACCCTCGGACTGATCCTGTTGGGACAAGGTCGCGCGGTCGAGGCCGAAGAAATGCTGCGCTCGGCGATGCAACTCGAGCACGATTCCGCGCACCTCGTCGTCTCGAAGGATTTCGACGCACGCGTGAACTTCGCGGAACTCTTGCGGCGGCGCGGTCGAGCCACCGAGGCCGAAGCGATGCTCGCGGAGTTGGTTTCAGAATCGCGCGACGGAACTGAACATCCGCGCACACTACTCATGCGGAGCAATCGCGCCGCCGTGCTGCTCGACCTCGGTCGCTACGAAGAAGCCCGTGCGGAATGCGACGTGCTCTTGACCTTGCTGAAGAAAGTCGACGGACCGCGCAGCGTCGGTGTCGCGAGCACGCTGTTGAACATGGCGAAGGCTAGAAAACATCTCGGCGACGTGTCCGGTGCGCTCGCGGACTTCGACGAAGCGATCGCTGTATTCAGGGAGAACGGTCCCCGCGACTGGGATGCGATCGCGCGAGCCCTGTGCAGGCGCGGACGACTCTTGATGCAGATGGATCGAACCGACGCTGCCGAAGGCTCGCTGGAAGAGGGCGTTGCGATGTACGAACGCCTGGCCGGCCCTGCGAATTCCGATTGGGCCGGCGGTCTATCCGACCGTTCGGAGTTACGCATGTTCGCCAAGGATTTCGCTGGCGCTGACGGCGATCTGAAGCGCGCGCTCGAAATCGCGACGGACGAAGATGCACGCTCCCACCTCGTCGCCGAGATCCTCGGCCAGCAAGGCGGACAGTATCTGAATCAGGGCCGTTTCGCTGAATCGGCGCTGGCGGTAGAGCGCGCCGTCACTCTCTCGCGCGAGATTCCGTCGGTCCCTCCGGCAGAGCTGGCGACGATGATCAGCAATCTCGCGATCGCGCGCTTTCGAGCCGGCGACTCGCTCGCCGCGGAAACGGCCGCGCGAGAAGCGTTCGAGATGCGCGAGCGACTCGGCGTGGGTGCGCCCGAGCGTTCGCTGACGGCTTTCTGGCGCAGCCGGATCTTGAGCGAACTCGGTCGCTACGACGAGGCGAAGGAGTGCCTCGAAAAGTCGCTGGTACTGGACTTGGAAGCGGCGGGAACGGACGAGCAATTCCGCTCACGTGCTTTGCGCACGGCCGCGCTCATCGCCTTGCGCGCGCGAGCTTTCGATTGGACGCTCGCGCGCTTGCGCGAGGCGCGAGCACTGGACGTCGATTCGTCACGACGCACTCTCGAACGCTTCGGTCAGGAAGTTTCGACTGCGAGCGCCTTCGAGACGATCGCCGGATCGCCCGAGAACACGATTTCCGATCTGCGCGAGTGCGTCACGATCGCCGAACTCAATGCCAAGGATCCCGCCACAGCGGTCAGCTTCCGCTTCCTCTTGGCTGCGCAACTCGTCGATGTCGCCGGTGTGAAGCACGATCTCGCGGCGGCTCGCGAAGCGCTGGATCTCGCGCTGACCGTGCGCAGTGCACGCGAACAATCGCTCTCCGCCGGTGATTGGCGCTTGCGCTATGCGCGGTGCATCGCCGCTGCAGCGGACGCGGAGGTCGCGCGCAACGATCCGAGCGTGGCTGAGGCGGAGCGTCGGACGCGACTCGAATCTGCGGCCGCGGTGTTGGAGAAAGAGCTGCCCAGCCTGCTCGCCGTCGACGGAATACCGCAGCCTGTGCTGAGCTTGCGCGCACCGACGGCGACGGCGGCATGTGCGCGCATCCACGAAACGCTCGCGACTCTGGTTACGGACGGCAAGCACGCAGCGGCGGCGAAACGCTGGCAAGCAGCGACCTTGGAAGTGCGCACGCGACCTCAGAACTGACGGGCGTGCGAGCCGGCATCAGCGAAGTCCCGACGAAACCGCGCCGCGCTTTCGAGCCGTCGTTCGATTCAGATTTTGCGACGCGAACGCACTTCGCTGCGCTTCACGAGACGTAAATCGATGTCGAGCGCGACCGGCTTTCCGATCGCAAGACGTGTCACGTCCGCGTGACGCGGATTCAAGAGCAGGATGCGCTCCTCGGGAACGATCACGCTCGGAACGGACAAGAGCAGGGATTCCCCCTTCTTGCAAAACGCGTCGCCGATCGCGCGGCTCGCACGGCCTGACACAGGAGCGTTCCAACCGGGCGCGAGTTTTTTCGTCGGGAACTCGCGCACAGCTTCGTCGGCGTAGTCGACGCGGATCATGACGTATCTCGATTGCAGACAATCTTCGTCACCGAGGTGCACGAGGATTTCGAGCAACGCGAGCGCACGACTGGTCGCCAGGTACACCATCGGCACGCCCACTGAATTCCAGCGGCCGCCGAATAGCCGCGCGCCTTCGCCATCGAAGGCTTTGGCCGCGTGCTTCTGCTTGACGATACGCCAGGCGCTCTTCACCGCGCGCTCAGCCGATGACGCCGTGTTCGAGTCGACCGATCAGCGCTTCGACCTCGCGTGCACCGACGTCGGTCGACGCGAGTGCGAGCGGACTCATGTCTCCGAGCGCGCGATGCGGCGCGTGAAACCACTTGCGCGCTGCATCGGTGTCGCCTTCGAAGAGCGCGAGCGTCGCTTTGAAGAGGCGGGCCGCGCGGAGCACGCGATCGGACTCGTGGCTGTCGAGTCGCCCTTCCTTCTTGCGCCGTGCCAACGTGCGCATCGGCACGGCGACGCACGCCGACACTTCTTCGAGCGTGAGCCCGACCCAACCGCGCAGCCGCTCGACCGTTTCGTACGCGAAGCCTTCCGCGACGACGTTGTGCTGCAACAAACTAGGCATCTCGAGCACGTACTCGAGACCGGATCGCCCCCGCGTCCCACGATTCGGAGTCGTTGCCATATGGCAGAATTATCGACGCCGTTTGGCTGGGAGTCAAGCCTTTCCGCAACGCGGCCGTGGGGACACGTCGAACGCCCGCAGGAGTCGACACCCAAAAAAAAGGAACGCGCCCCGACCGTTTCGGCCGGAGCGCGCTTGGAATGGTGACCCCAAGGGGATTTGAACCCCTGTCGCCAGGATGAAAACCTGGTGTCCTAGGCCTGGCTAGACGATGGGGCCGCCGTGTGCGGACTCGAGTGGGCCAGGCACCCGTTCGAGGGGGGAAAAGGTAGGAAGGGCCGCGCGGGCTGTCAACGGATCGGGCGTCGGAATTTCAGTCGGCGCGACGCCACCCGGCGGTCTCGAGGAGTCCGATCACGTGCCTGTATTCGCGCTCCAAGCCGTCGACGAGCTCCCCGCCGCCCCGCGCCCGACCGGGCAGGATGTCCCACGTGTAGGTTTCGATCTCGACGTGCAGGTCGCGCGTTCCCCACAGCGTCGGACTCGCGAGGGCGTCGGTGAGCAGCCGGTCGGCGTACGCACGCGTCGTCGTCAAGCCGCCCCCCATGCTCGCGAGATCGACGGGAACGTGGAAGTGACAGACGAGACGATCGCACCCGAGCCACGCGGCGCGTTCGTCGGTGTCGAGGCGAGCGCCGAGCTCGGGCAGATCGGTCGCGCGCATCGGTCGCACTCCATGACCGGTGACTTGGTGCAGATAGCGCGGCTCGGCCAGCGCGAGCAGCGCCACCAAACCGGCCTTGTTCTCGGCCGGCTTCTCGACGACGAGCGCGTTCGAGTACTGGATCTTGCCGAGCGTGAAACCCGTGAGCGTCGCGAGCGGATCGACGTCCCCCTCGACCGCGGCGTGACACCCGTCGAGACAGTGACCGAGATGGGCTCGCAGGAGTGCCTGCGCATGAGCCGCGTCGCGATTGCATTCGTCCTCGAGAATGACCGCGCCGAGTTCGAACGCCTTGCCCAGAAAAGCGGCCAGTTCCGCGCTGCTTCCGGCGCTCGCGCGCGGTTCCGGCTCGACCGCGAGCACGATGTGCACGCCGGTTTCCTCCTCGATGCGCGCCAACGCGTCGACAGCGCGCGCGAATTGGTGTGCGCATTCGTCGAGGTCTCGCGGCGACTTCACGTTCCGACCGAACATCCCTGAGTGCGTGCTGATCGACACGTGCGCACCCTTTTCGACGCGCTTCGTTTCGTGCGCGATCCGTGCGGCCGTCTCCGCCACGTGGATGGTGAAGGCGAGGCGTTCGTCTTCGCGCCACGTCGGCTCGAACACGCGCTCCTTCAGGCCGTCCTCGTGAAAGTGCGCGTGCGGAAACGCGTTGTAGGTGAATGCGTGCAAGCTGTTCAGCGCGAGAAAACGCGCCAGCTCGACCAAATCGTGTTCGTTGCGACCCGAGGCCAACGCCTTGGCGAAGGCGCCGCACAGATACAGGCCGACGCCAAATCCGCTCCCCGCTCCGAGCCGATCGCGCAACGGCAGCGTGATCGAGTTCATGCCGGCCAAGGTCTCGGCCAGATCGCCCGAAGGATGCAAATTCAGGCAGTACGCGAGTTCGACCGCGCGACCTGGGTGCTCGGCATGCAGAAATCTCATGCGAACCTCCGTCCGATTCCTAGAGCAGAATGCTCTCGTCGACGAGCAAGATCGGAATGCGATCTTGGATCGGGTACAGCACTTTGCCGTCCTTGCGCACGAGTCCGGCTTGAATCGGCGTCGCCACCGCGCGCCCGGCCTTCGTCTTCACTTCGCCACGAGCGATGCGCGCGTTGAGCGCTTTCAACACGCCGACCGACGCTTCCTCGAGCGCTTGCCGCGTCTCGGGGCACGCGAGCAGTTGCAGATAATCTTTGTCGATCACAGGGCTGACAGGATGGCTGAGGCGCGCCTCCATCTCAAGCGCTTGACAGCGGACGCTCCGGCGCGAACGCTAACCTACTGTGATGATCCAGTTCTCCGTACTCGCGGCGTGCCTCGCATTCCAAGCTGCGCCGCCTGCGAACGCGACGCCGCCCGCCGCGTTCGAATTCCCGCCGGGTGCGGTGTCCGACGCCGTGGCGCAGTTGACGCTGGCGACCATCCCGGCCGAAACACCGCAGGATTTGGGCCGAAAAACCCAGGTTCCGGCCCTTTCGAATCGCGCGTGGCAGAGCGCGGAGACGTGGAGTCACTGGAGCGCACTCGTCGAGCTCGAGGGCCAGTCGGTGCACCCCGATCCCGAGCGACGCGCGCGCCTCGCACTCCTCGCCGGCGCTCAAGGTCGTGCCGAGGACGCGTGGCAACACACGTCTCAGATCTCGGATCCGCGTTGGCTCGCCGCGATCTTGCCGGTGTTCTTGCCCGGCGTGCCGGCGGAAAGCGCGATCGGATCGGGCGGCGCAGGCGGGGCTCTCGCGGACGGAGTGGTGCTCAGCCCAAGTCTTCCCCCGTCGTCGCAAGTCGCGCGCACGGACGGTCGCGTCGATCGCCGCGCCATGAGCGTGCGCTCCTTCCAAGTCGGCCGCGCGTTCGTGTCGATGCGCGTCTCCGTCGAAGCCGAAGGCGTGCAGATCGACGTCAAACATCTCTCCGGCGAGAGCGCCAAGCTCAGCGTCGTGATCCCGAGTTCCGCCGACTACGCCTTCGCCGACGAGTACGTCGACTGGTATCGACAGGACACGATGCGCGTGCCCCACGCGATCGAACTCGAACCGGGTGAGGCCGAGCACACGATCTACGGGCGCTTCGAACCCAGAGCGAAATTGGAGACGAGCGGCGTCCCGCGCGCGCTGCCCGGCTCGGTGCGCGAAGGCGGCGTCTGGTTCACGCTGCCGCTCGACGATCCCGATCGAGCCCTGCTCGTGAAGATCGCCGAGACGATCGATGCGCGCGGCTTCGGATTCCATCTTGGCGTGCGTGAAATCACGACGAAAACGCCGAGTTTCAGCGGCGTGACGTTCGCGCTGGACGACGTCGCGACGCGAGCCGAAAAACTGGCTTGGCTCGCGTCCGCGATCGAACGGTTCGTGCTCTCGCCCGCTCCTCGTTGAATGCCGACGGCAGCGGCGGGTATTCTCCACGTCGTTCCACTCCCCCCTTTCCCGCCCTGGAACACCTTTGATGCTTTGGAACATGGAGACGGTCTACTTGGGCTGCGCGGCCGTCGGCGGCACCGTACTCGTCGTTCAGACCGTGATGGTCATTTTCGGCGGCGGCGATCACGACACGGACGCCGCCCACATGGACACGTCTGACATCGGCGCCGCGAACTCGGGTGAAGTGCACGCGCCAGACTCGGGGTTCGGCCTGTTCTCGGTGCGCACGGTGGCAGCGTTCCTGACGTTCTTCGGGCTCGGCGGTTGGGCCGGATTGAACGCGGGTTGGGCGCCTGGCGCGACGATCGCGGCCGCCTCCGCAGCCGGCTTGTCGATGCTCTTCGCGGTCGCGTGGTTGTTTCACGCGCAGAAGCGGCTCGCCAGCCAAGGCAACGTCGAACCGGCCGGCGCAGTCGGTAGAACTGCGCGCGTTTACCTGCGAATTCCCGAACAGAATTCGGGTAAGGGCAAGATCACCGTCGCGCTGCAAGGGCGCACTGTCGAGTTGAACGCATTCACGAACGGGCCCGCGATTCCCACCGATTCAGAGGTGCGCATCGTGCGCCTCGTGACGGCGGACACGTTCGAAGTCGAACCGCTGTAGAGAGAGAACGATCCCACCATGTCGATGCAAGCCCTCCCGTTCGCGTTCGTCAGAGCTGATCTCGCGCAGACCGCCGAGAAGAGCTTGCCGCTGCTCCTCATGTTGATCGTCGGGGTCCTGATCCTCGTCGGCTTCTTCATGGTGCTCGCGCGCCGCTACAAGCGCTGCCCGTCCAACCGCATCCTCGTCATCTACGGCAAGACGAGCGCGGGACGGTCTTCACGCTGCATCCACGGCGGCGCGGCGTTCGTCTATCCGCTGATCCAAAACTACGAGTACCTGTCGCTGGATCCGGTGCAGATCGAGATTCCGCTGTCGGGCGCGCTCTCGATCGAAAACATCCGCGTCAATGTGCCCAGCGTGTTCACGGTCGCGATCGGCACCGACGAAGAGACGATGAACAACGCGGCGATCCGTCTGCTCGGGCTTCCGACGCAGCAGATCGTCAAACAGGCCGAGGACATGATCTTCGGTCAGTTGCGCCAAGTCATCGCGTCGATGCGCATCGACGAGATCAACCGCGACCGCGACGTGTTCCTCTCGAAGATCCAGACGTCCCTCGAGCCGGAGTTGAAGAAGATCGGCCTCGTGCTCATCAACGTCAACATCAAGGACATCACCGACGAATCGGGCTACATCGAAGCCATCGGCCGCAAGGCCGCGTCGGAGGCGATCCAACAGGCCGAAATCGACGTCGCCATGCAGGTCAAACGCGGCGCGATCGGCGTCGCCGAAGCAGACCGCGACAAGATGATCCAAGTCGCGAACAGCGAGAAGACGCGCGACATGGGCACGAAGGAAGCCGAGCGCGAGCGCGCCGTGCGCTTGGCGGAACTGGACAAGGAACGCCAGATCGGCGAGCAGACGGCCAAGTACGAGCAGGAAGCGCGCGTGCGCACAGCCGAGCAGACGATGCGCATCAGCGTGGCCGAAGCGAACGCGCGCGCCGTCGCGGGCGAGAACAAGTCGAAGGCCGAGATGGCGGCGACGAACGCCGAGCTGAAGGTGCGCGAGGCAGAAGCGTACGAACTCGGCGAAACGCGGGCGCGCGAAGCGCAGGCGAACGTGCTCGAAGCGCAGTACTTGGCTCAGGCGCGCGCTGCCGAGGCTCAAGGCAAGAAGATCGAGGCCGAAAAACGCGCCGAGCTCGAGTCGATGGCGCGCGCCGTCAAGGCTCAGATCATCGTCGACGCCGAGGCAGAGGCCGAGCGCCGCACGATCGAAGCTCAAGGTGAAGCACGCGCGATCTTCGCGAAGCTCGAGGCCGAAGCACGCGGCAACTACGAGATCCTGGCCAAGAAGGGCGAGGGTTTGAAGCGCATCATCGAGAGCTGCGGCGGCTCGCAACAAGCCTTCCAGATGATGATGCTCGAACACATCGACGAACTGTCGAAGACGGCCGCTCAAGCGATCTCGAACATCAAGTTCGACAAGGTCGTCGTGTGGGATTCGGGCGCTTCGAAGGACGGAACGAGCGCGACTTCGAACTTCATCAAGGGCGTCGCGGGTTCGCTGCCGCCGATGATGCACATGATGAGCGAGATCGGCGGCGTCAAGATGCCCGAGTACTTCGGCAAACTCGTCGACGACGCGGCCGCGAATCCGCCGAGTGCGCCCGACGTGAGCGCTCCGCCGAAGAAGTCCTGACGGAAACGAGCTCGAGCGGTAACTTGGCGGCGATGAACATGCACACCGAACAACGCCGCCGGTTCCTCGAAGCTCTCACGACGCGCGGTGCCGCAGCGGTGATCCCGACCGCGACGCACAAGGTGCGCAACCACGATTGCGAGTACCGTTTTCGGCCGGACAGCGACTTCTGGTACTTGACCGGATTCAGCGAGCCCGACGCGGTGCTCGTGCTCGTGCCGCCGCTCGCGACGACGAATTCGAAGGTACCGCGTTCGATCTTGTTCCTGCGCGAGAAGGACAAAGATCGCGAGATCTGGACCGGAAAACGACTGGGCGTCGCGGCGGCCGCAGCCGCACTCGGCGTCGACGAAGCTCGACCGATCGAACGCCTGTGGACCGACTTGCCCGAAATCTTGCGCAACGTGGAGAAGATCGTGTGGCGCACGGGGGTCGACGAAGCGCGCGATCGCGAGCTCTTCGCCGTCGTCGCGAAGCTGAGAGCGACGGCGAAAGGCGGCATCGTTCCCCCGCTCGAACTGCTCGATCCGTCTCCGCTTTTGCACGAATTGCGGCTGAAAAAGAGCACTTCCGAGCTCGACGTCATGCGCCGTGCCGCGCGCATCACCAAGGACGCGCACATTGCGGCGATGAAGCGCGCGCGTCCCGGCGTCAACGAGCGCGAGATCGACGCACTCCTCGACATGACTTTCCGCGCGAGCGGTGCCTCGGGCGCTGCGTACACGAACATCGTTGCCGGCGGCGCGAACGCGTGCTGCCTGCACTACGTCGAAAACGACGACGTGTTGAAGGACGGCGACCTGCTCCTGATCGACGCTGGATCCGAATTCGAATACTACGCTTCGGATGTGACGCGCACGTTTCCGATCAACGGTCGCTTCAACGCGGAGCAGCGCGCACTGTACGAAGTCGTGCTCGACGCACAGCTGACCGCAATCGCACACGTGAAGACGGGCGTCACGTTCGTGTCGGTGCACGAAATCGCTCTGCAGCGGCTCGTCTTCGGGCTCGTGCGCTTGGGACTCCTGACGGGACCTGTCGATGCAGCGATCGAGAAGAAGACGTACGACCGCTTCTACATGCACCGCACGAGTCACTGGCTCGGACTCGACGTGCACGACTGCGGCGCGTACGTGGTCGATGGAAAATCGCGCACGCTCGAACCGGGCATGGTCATCACCGTCGAGCCGGGTGTGTACGTCGCCGAAGACGACACCACCGTCGAAGCGCGTTGGCGCGGCATCGGCATCCGCATCGAGGACGACGTGCTGGTGACGACGACCGGCCACGAAGTGCTCACCGCCGGCATCCCGAAACACATCGACGAAGTCGAAGCGACGTGCGGCTCGAAGTCGCTCTCCTCCGTGCATGGTTGATCTGGATTTCTCGGACAGAATGGTCGAAGGCGGCGTGCGCAGCGGCGGCCTATGTCGAACCTGATCGGTCACACGAGCGCGCGCTGGTCGCTCAGTCACGCGATCGACGCGCTGCGTGATTCAGCACGACAAGCAGGTCGGCCGGGGCTCGTTTGGATCGTCGGATTGCTCTATCCGTCGGTGGGTTTCTGCTTCTGGCTCGCCTCGTCGACGATCACGACGGTCGGCTCGAGCGACACGGACGGCGAAGCCTCGGGCCTCGTCGTGCGCAGCTCGGCGTGGCGCGAATTCTTCCCGCTCGAGACCGTGCCCATCGCGATGGGATTCGCCGTGTGCTTCGCGATCGTGTGCTTCCCCGTCTTTCGACTCGTCGCCGGACTCGCGCGCGTTTCGCCGAGCGAAGTGTGGTTGGAGGCCTGCGAAAATCGCCGCACGCCGCGCATCCGCACGCTGTGGAAGAGCGGTTCGGGCATGACGCTTTCCGTCATCGCACTGTGGCTCCTGCTCGTCGTCACGATCGGCTTGTCGTTGCTCGCAGTCGCCTGGCCGACGGAACATCTCGTGCGACCGTTCGGTCGCGACGCGCTCGGCGGAGTCGGCCGATCGCTCTTCGGCGTGTTCTTGCTCGGACCGCTGGTGTTGCTGTTCGTGTCGTACGCGCTGTCGATGGCCGTCTTGACGCAGCTCGCATTGCACAGCCTCGCGCACAATCGTCGCGGCATCGGTTCAGCTCTGTTGCACGGCTGGCGCATCATGCGTCACGACGTTCCGGCGACCTCTAGAGCCGTGATCGTCGACGTGCTCCTGACCTTCGCGATCCTCCTCGCGACGACGATGATCGGCAGCGTGATCCCTTTCGATTGGCTCGACACCGTGCTGGGCTTCGTGCTTTCGGGCTTCGCTGGAGTCGCGCGAGCCGCGTACTGGGCTCGCGCCTATCGCGCGCTCGGCGGATTGTCTCCCGACGACGGCGTGCCGGGATTGCCGCAGGCGCAGTAACCCGGGGGACCTGGTGAGGGCGCCGGACCGTGCGCTTCAGGGCGTGCGCGCCACGCGGAAGCCGCGGGCGTTCGTCGCTCCGCCGTCGACTTCGCCGCCGATGCGCGAGGACACGCGGCACATCGAATCCGTTTCCTTCGGTGAAAACGATCCGCCGCGCAGCACGCGCAACGTGCCGGTCGTCGGACCGGTCGGATCGACGACGCCGCCGACGCACAGTTTGTACGCGGCGGGATCGTAGAAGTCCGAGCACCACTCCCACACGTTGCCGAGCGTGTCGCAGAGGCCGAAACCATTGGCTTGCAACTCGCCGACCACGTGCGCACGGCCGTCGGCGTTGTTCCACACCCACGCGCACTCGGCGATGTCAGCGTAGCGCGGATCGGAACCGCCGGCGCGACAGGCGTACTCCCACTCGGCTTCGGTCGGCAAGCGCAGGCCGGGAGCCTTGTCGAACAAACGCGCGAGCGCCGCGTACGTGCCGGTCCACGGCAAGCCGCGCTGTTCCGTGTCGAGGGCGAGCCCCTTCATGACGTGCGTGAACTCCGCCTCCTGCACCTCGTACCGACCCAGGTAGAACGGCTGCGTGATCGTGACACGATGCGCAGGCCGTTCTTCGGGGGACGCTTCGAGATCGTCGCCGAGTGCGCCTCGCGAATAGCTGCCGGGCGGAATCAACACCATCTCGATGCCGCTCTTGCGGTCGCGCACGCGCCACGGCATTTTTTCGAGCTCCATCGCTGTCCGCCAATTCAAGCTCTCCACGAATGCCGGGTCGGGTTCCTGCTCGATCACTTCGGCCCAACTCATCGAACGATCGGACGGCGCGGCAGCGCGCGGCGGCAGCGTCGGCGGCGCCTCGGTGAATTTCTCCGCTGCCGGCGGACTCTTCTTCTCGAGCGGCGCTCTCTCGACCGGCGGCGACGGGAGTTGGAACGGAAGCTGCGTTTGATTCGTCACCGGCGCTGCCGCTTTCGGCGCGCGCTTGGTGCTCGACTTGATCGGCTTCAGGCCGATGTCGCTGAGCGAAAACGGTGTCGCGGTTCCCGAGCGACGCAGCGTGAATTCGGTCGCCTGCTTCACCGTGCCAGCGTCACCGCCGACGTCCTCGATCGACTGGCAGAAAAGGCGGACGTCCGCGAGCGAGATCGACGTGCGATCGCGCGACACGAGCGCGCGCAGAGTGATCGGCTTGAAGTCACCGCTCGCACCACGCGGGAGCAGAGCGTGGATCTGCGAACCGAGGACGATGGCTTCGCGTTCGTCACTCGAACGGCCGAAATGCAGCTCGAAACGGTCTTCGAGCGCGAGCTTCGGACAGTGGATCGTGAAATCCATTTGGAATTCGACGGGCAGTTCTCCCGCGAGAACGAACGGCGTCGTCGCACCGTCGGAACCAGGCCGAGTCGGGGCGAGCCACTTGATGCCGACCCAGCGCCACTCGTGGAGTTCGGGCCCGACTCGCACCATCGCCTTCAACGCTTCAGGGTCGAGCCACAGCGCCAAATCTTGGATCGATTCGAACTCGCGCTTGTCCTCGTCCAGCCACCGGATTTCTTCGGGACGCGATTGGAGTCGCAGCACTTCCTCGGTTTGCTCGAACGAGCGCATGAGTTGCTTGCGCGCAGTCGCGTGTTCGTTTTCGAGCGGCATGCGCAAGAGCGCCGGCACCAAACTCGGCACGACGGCGCCGTAGAGAAAGCGCTGACGTTCTGTCTCGATGCGCAGGTTCGCTTTGCGCAATTCCTCGGTCGTCCGAATCAGGAGCCCTTGCAGGTAGTTGGCCTTCTCGTCCTCGAAGTTGCGCAAGAGATCCCGGGCGATGCGATCGGTGGTCGCCGCATACTTCTTGCGCGCCGCGCGCACGATCGCGAGCTGCTCGCTCCACGCGCTCGTCACGCTCATCGAGCCGCCGCACAGATCGCCCGCACTCGCCTCCGGCATCGCGTCTGCTGTACTGCTCGAGGTTGTGTCCTTGCTCCGCGCGGCAGCGACCTCACCCGTTTGGAGCACGCGCATGCTCACCGAATCCACACGCAACGGTCCGCGCTTGTCCGATTTCGCGAGCGCGATCGACGCGATCTGTGCGAGGTCCAGTCCGAGACCGGTGTCGACCGACGCGAAGTTGACGACACACTCACCTTCGACCTCGAGCGTCGCGAAGCCCTTCGTCACGATCACGCACAAGACGCACGCACGCTCCGGCTTCGCATCCTTGCCAGCAACGGATTCGAGCGTCGCTTTGGTGATCGCGATCGGTCGCTGGAATCCCAGCGCGTCTTCGAAACGCACGACGAGGTCGCCGTCGCTGCTCGCGCGCTTGAACGTGAACTTGGCCACGAATTGCGCGGGCAATCCCGCCTGCAGAGTGAAAGCCGCCCACACGCCGTCCGGACCCGCGACCTTGGGTTGTGTGATCGTGCCGGCCTCGAAACGCCAATCGGTCTCGGCGGTGCCCGATCGAACGCGCCGCGCGAGCGCGGCTGGATCGAGGCCGGGGCCGAGCAAGTTCAAACCGGCCCACAACGCACGGCCGGAAGCGAGGCGCTCGTCGCGCTGCATGTCGCTCGCCATCAGAGCCGCGCGACTCTTCAGCTCGTACACGCCGAGCAGTTTCTCCTTGGCGCTCGCCACTCGCGCCGCCGCCGTGGCGCTGACCGCGAGACTCGTCGGCCACCGACCCTGCGCCTCCAGCGCCGCGCGCTCGCCCTTCAAGATCGCGAGTTCGTACTCGAGGGCCTCACGCGACTTGCCGGCCGGATCCTTGCCGCTCTTCAAGCTCGCGTCGATCAGATCTGCGCGTTTCGTGATCGCTTGGACGAGTTCGTCGTACGAAGTGTCGACCGCTCTCTCGTACTGATCCTGCGCCTCGACGATCGAAGGTCCGGCGGCGCCCGCGTCGGGCCGCGACTGGGCTGCGAGCGCAAATCCGGCCAGGTGGAGGAAAAGCGCGAGCGCCACGAGCCGTTGGAACATTGCCGAATCTCTCCTCGAACGATCGTGCGTCGCCGACCTCGCGCTCCTCCGGGACGAGGAGCAAGTTGGTGACCGCGGTAGGGCTCGAACCTACGACCTGATGATTAAGAGTCACCTGCTCTACCGACTGAGCTACGCGGCCACTTGGAGGGCCGAAGATTCTGTCACCGAGGAGCGCGCGAGGGAAGAGTCTGCTCGGACGAACGTGCGGCTCAGCGGGGTGCGGCCGGGCCCGTGTAACCGAGCCCTTCGAGTTCGGCCCGCCGAGCGGGACTCAGGGTGGGCCTGGCGCCGGAACCCGTCGGCCGCGGGCGATTGCGCACGCGCTCGAGCAGACGTCTTTCGAGGATCGCGACATCGGCCGCGCGCGCGGCTGCGAGATCGTGCTCTTCCTTGGGATCGCTCGCGAGGTCGTAGAACTTCTTCAGCGAGCCGCCGTCCGTGATCAATTTCAGTCCGCCGTGGACGAAGGCCTTTTGCTCGCGCGCGCCGTACAGCAGGGCCTCGCTCTCGATGTCGCGCGACGGCGCGGCGGTGTCGGTGAAGAGAGAAACGAGTGAGGTCCCGTCCGCGGATTCGAGGCGTGGCGCGCCAACGAGTTCGAGGATCGTGGCGCACACGTCCAGCGTCGAAACCGGAGTCGTGACGAACGTGCCGGCCGGAACGCGTCCCGGCAGGACGAACGCCAACGGCACGCGCAACACTTCGGCGTGCATCGAATGGCCGTGTTCGTAGCCGCCGTGCTCCCAGAACTCTTCGCCGTGGTCGGAGTGGAAGACGATCAACGTGTCGTTCGAGAGTCCGGCGGCATCGAGGAATTCGGCGAGCTTGCCGATCGAAGCGTCGGTCGACGCGACTTCGCCGTCGTACAGATTCGCGAGCGCGAGCTTCGTCGCTGCATCGACCTGCGCCGTGCGCAACGTCTCGAGCGTGGGCGGATAGGGCGTCAGCGACGCGACGGACACGCCGGCGAACTGTTCGTCGTACGGCGCAGGCGGCGTGTAGGGCGCGTGCGGATCGACGAGATGCAAGAAGCAGAACCACGGTTGACTGCCTTGCATGCGAATCCAATCGCTCGCGAGGTCGACGCCGGCCGAGGCGCGATTCAAGTACATCGTCCAGCGCTCGAAGCCGCGATCGATGCCGAGCGCGCCGTCGAGATAGGGATTCGAGACGAACCCACCGGTACGATAACCGGCTGTTTTCAAGCGCGCCGCCAACGTTTCGACGTCCGGGTCGAGCATCTCGAAATCGCCCGGTTCGAGAGCGCGACCGTCGAAGAAGCTCTGTTCGCGTGACGGCGAAACGCCAGCGCGATGGCGAGACGGCATCAAGCCCGTGAACAGCGTTCCGTACGACGGCAGAGTCCAGGGCGCGACCGAGATGGCGTGTTGGAAGCGCGTACCCCGCGTGAGGAGCGTGTCGGTGCGCGGCGTCGTCTCGCGCGCGTAGCCTTGGCTCTGCATGCGATCGGCACGCAGGGCGTCGACCGAGATCACGAGCACGTTCGGCTTCGACTTGAAGCGCCGCGTGTCCGACGCGCGCGGCGGAGTGATGCACAGTCTCGCGCTCGGAGGAAGCGCAACCGAACGGGCCGACAAGACGAAGCGCGCGTTTTCTTCGGGTCGCACCAGGTTCTGCTCGTGCACCGCCGTCCAACCGTGCACGGCGTCGTGCAGCGTGACTTTCTTCTGCGCGACGATCTGGTCGCGAGTCTTCGACACGACGCGCATCTCGAATTCGACGACGACGTCGTCGCGCACTGCTTCGGGCGGCAGTTTCAGCGCGAAAGCCGTCGTCAAATCGAGCGGACCGGCGAGCGGGATCGGGAGCTCGATCGAAGTATCTATCTCGACCACGTACGCGTCGCGCGCGTCCGACACGGCCCAAGTGCCGACGAGAGCCCAGGCCGGTTGACTGGGATCGGGGAGCGCAGCGACAGCCCGCGCCTTGTCCATCTCGACGACCACGCGCTCGATCGTCGGCGGAACAGCGTCGTCGTGCTGCGATCCACAGGCCGCGAGGAGGCCGAGCAGGAAGAGAGTCAGCGAGACGGCGCGCATGGTTCGTGTGTCGCGGCCGGGCCCGCGTCCTCTAGTGCGAAAAAACTGTCACGATCTGCTGGGAGACGCAAGCACGAATCCGCCGGCCGAGTCGACCGCGTCGGGCCAAGAATGCGCCAGTCCTCGAGACTTCGAGCGAAATCCTGCTGCGCGACGCCTGTTTCGTGCGGATGTGCAAGCTCATGACTCCGCTTGCCCGCCGCAACGGAGACGCGCAGCCCGCACCACGCGACGAACACGAGACCACGATGAGCACGTTCAACGAGAACGACCGCGACAAGCTCGACAGCGTCGACTACGGCGCGCGCAACCAGCCGGCGAATCCGGTCAAGTTGTGGGACTTAACCGCGTTCGAGACGACGACCACGGTCGCGAACGATTCAGGCCCGTTCGTGGGCAGTGATCGCTTCCTCGAGATCGGCACCGAGATCGTGCTCGCGCACGCATACCGCGATTCGGGTTGGCTGCTCTTGCAAGCGTGCGCGCGAGCGAGCGACGGAATGAACGGCTCGATCCAAGTCGAGTTCACGCTCGAGTCGCGCGACGACCACGACACCGGCCCACTGGCGGATCCGAATCTCGCCGGCAAACCGCGCCCCTACACCGTGCACAAAATGTGGCGCTCGAAGCCGATCCAGTGCAGCGCCGTTCCGCGCCAGTTCGTGTTCCACATGATCGTGCACGCACACGGCCACGTCGGTCAGAACTGGTTCCAATCCTGCGACGGCTACATGAGCTGGGACGATCTTGCGCGTGGGATCGAGGACGCACCGTTCCAGAAGTTCACGCGATCGCTCGACACTCCCATCGACCCTACGCAGCGCAAGCAGATCCGCGTGCAGTTCAGAGCACTGGCGCTCGCGACGATCCCGGTTTCGAATGCGGCGTGGACCGAGGCCACGCGCACCATCACGAGTGTCGGTGCGTTCGCAGGATGGACGCTCGTTCCCGGCGAAACACTCGAAATCACCGAAGGAAACGCAGTCGCGCGCGGATTTGTCCGGATCCAGAGCCGCCTCGACGACGATCGCGTCGTGCTCGCGACCTCGGTCTCGACGGATACCGTGCCCGGCAACGTGAGCGACGGCTCGATCGTCGGACGGATTCGCACGCAACACTTCGACGTCACGGCTTCGCGCGCCAACTTGTTCAACACGCGCGACGGATCGGGTTACTGATGCCGACCACCACACTCGTCCAGGATTGTTTCGCCTACGCCCATCCGAATGCGCGCACGCGCCGCAACGTCCGGTACGGCCCGCGGCTGCACCACCGACTCAACTACTACTCGAACATCAGGCGTGTCCCAGGCGGCAATCCGCTCGCGATCGTCTTCCACGGCGGTTCGTACAGCGCGAACGACAAGACCGATTTCATCGAGGGCAATTCGTCCTCGTCGCTGGGACGCTTCTGGCATTCCTTCCTGCTCGATTCGAGTACGTACGGAACGTCGCGGTGCTTCGACGTCATCTCGGCCGAGTACCACTGTCACGCGCACGAGCGTATCCACGCATCCGCCGTGTCGTTCGCGTACGAGGACACCTACGCCTCGATTCCGGCCAACGTCGGCACGCAGAACTATCCGATGTACTTGGGTGCCGCGATCGACGACGCACAACGTGTCGTGCAGTGGGCGAAGAAACATGCCGCTGGTCTCGGCATCGATCCGACGAAGATCGGCCTCTTGGGACACAGCATGGGCGGGTACACCGCGTTGTGCGCTGCGTTTACGCCCTCGCGCGCGTGGAAGAAGAGCGGTGGTCACGAGTTCGACGCGAACGCCGACTCGAGCGTGCGCTGCGTCGTCGTGTGGGCGGCGGAGGTCGACCTCGATCCGTGGTTCATGTCGCACCGGATCACGCGCTACGTCCCCGGCTTCGTCGAAAGCGAACGCACGAACGTGCGCGCCGACATGGAACGCGCGTTCCTCATCCCCGACTCCAAAGGACTTTTTCCGAAGGGCAGCGTGAAGACGGCGCTGTGTCGATCGCTCTCACCGGTCGACTTGATTCGGCGCAAAGATCCGGCTCGAGCGCATGTCCGAGTCCATGCGCACTACCTCGACAACATGCCCTTCGGCAGTGGTGAAAGCGCCGATCTAGAGAAGACGACGACGCCGAGCGAGGACTACACGACGATTCCCCCATACGACGCGGGCGGTCACGATCATCGCCAGTTCGGAGTCTTGCGTGACGCCTGCTTGGACGCGGGTCTCACGTTCAGCGGACAAGTCCTCGACGGCGATCAATTCACAACGGGCATCATCACGCCGCCGAATCGCCTCAAGGAGGCGCTCGAGTCCACACTTGTGAAAACGTACGACGCGCTGAACTTGGCGACGCAGTAGTCGTACGCCATCTCGAAGCATCCCACCGTACGTCGGAGGAACGGTTGGTGAGCGCGGACAGGATCGAACTGTCGACCTACTGGTTAAAAGCCAGTTGCTCTACCGACTGAGCTACGCGCCCAACCGTGCCTCGCAACGATTTGCGGGGCGAGAAAGATAGCGAAACTCGGCCGCAAGCGTGAGGCAGTACCCGCCCAGAAACCGGTCGCACCAGCCGAGCAAAACGACCCTCCAGCCGCACGTTCGCCTTCCGGCGCCCCACGCCCAGCCACACCGGAAAGGCCCGCCCACCTTCCGCACTCGGCAACGCTGCCGCCAACGGCCGCCAACGGCCGCCAACTGCCGCACACTCCGCCGCAGCCGCAGCCCACTCCGCCGCAGCCTGAGCACATCCGCCGCAGTCAGTCCGGGCACACTTCGCCGCAGCCCCAGCACACTCCGCCGCAGTCGCAGCACACTCCGCCGCAGTCGCAGCACACTCCGCCGCAGCCGCAGCACACTCCGCCGCAGCCGCAGCACACTCCGCCGCAGTCGCAGCACGCTCCGCCGCAGCCGCAGCACACTCCGCCGCAGTCTGAGCACATCCGCCGCAGTCAGTCCGGGCACACTCCGCCGCCCCACCCCTTTTCTTCCGACAGAACCCCGTGCGCGTGAAGCGCGGTACTCCGCGGTTCACGCGCGCGGGGTCAGCGATGCGAAGCACGCTTGTGTAGTCCTTTGCTCCCCATCGCCCTCGCGCAGCTCATCGTCCTCGCAGCTCAATACCCCCCCACCCCTTCAAACCTCCATCACCTCCGCCGTCTTCTTGTCCTGCAACGTCGAGATCCTCTCCTCATACTCCTTCAACAACTTCTGAATATCCTCATGCAACTTCTTGTTCTCATCCTCCGTCAACTTGGAGTCCTTGTGCATCTGATCCGCGTGCTTGTTCTGATCCCGACGCATATTCCGCATCGCAATCCGCGCTTCCTCGCACAACTCCTTCACCCTAGTCGCGTACTTCTTGCGCTGATCGCCCGACAACGGCGGCATCGTCACTCTCAACACCTTCCCATCGGACTGCGGCTGAATCCCTAGATCACTCTTCTGGATCGCCTTCTCGATGTCCTTCAGCGCCGCCATGTCGAACGGCTTGATCATGATCTGGCGCGGCTCGGGGATCGAGATCTGCGCGATCTGACTCAACGGACTCAGCGTGCCGTAATACTCGACGCGGATGTGATCCACGAGCGCCGGCGAAGCGCGCGACGTGCGGATCGTCTTCAACTGGTCGGCGACGTGATGGAGAGCTTTCTCCATCTTGTCCTTCGTGTCTTTCGTGATTTCTTGTGCAGTCATATTCAGCTCCGGATGCGGGTACCGAGGGTCTCACCTCGGATCAACCGTTCGAGATTGCCTTCTTCCAACATGTTGAACACGACGATTGCGAGGCGGTTCTCCATCGCGAGCGTGATCGCGGTGCCGTCCATGACGCGCAACCCCTTGCTCAACACTTCCATGTACGTGATCTCTTCGAAGCGGCGCGCATCTTTGACGCGTTTCGGATCGGCGGTGTACACGCCGTCGACCTTCGTCGCCTTCAGTAGCACGTCGCATTCGAGTTCGGTCGCGCGCAACGCCGCAGCCGTGTCCGTCGTGAAGAACGGATTGCCCGTCCCTGCCGCGAGGATGACGACGCGCCCTTTTTCCAAGTGCGAAAGCGCCTTGCGCCGCACGAACGGTTCCGCGACTTGCTGGATTCCGATCGCCGTCATCACGCGCGTCTCGAGCCCTTGTTGTTCGAGCGCGTCCGAGAGCGCCAACCCGTTGATGACGGTGCCGAGCATGCCCATGTAGTCGGCGCTCGCGCGATGTCCGCCGAGCTTCGAAAACTCGGCTCCGCGCAGGATGTTTCCGCCGCCGCACACGATCGCGATCTCCACGCCGAGTGCCGACACGCGCGCGACTTGCCGCGCGATCGTCTGCACCGCTTCGGGCGAAATGCCGTGGCCCGAAGCATCGTCGCCGAGCGCTTCACCGGAGAGTTTCAGGAGAATGCGCTGGTACGGTGAATTCATGGGTGCGGTGGTTCTCGCTCGAGCCGGAGCGCGTGCGATTGTGGCTAGAAGCGCGGCCTCATGCAAAGGCCCAGTGCGCTTCAAGCGAGGGCACCAGTGCGCTTCACGCGAGGGCACCAGTGCGCTTCACGCGAGGGCACCAGTGCGCTTCACGCGAGGGCACCAGTGCGCTTCAAGCGAGGGCACCAGTGCGCTTCAAGCGAGAGCCTCGCGCGCCCCCCCCGCGCAGGCTCGGTGCGCCGCGCGCGAAAAAAAAGCACGCAACCCGCGGGTCGACGAGCACGCCTCGCAGAGTTCGATACCTGCGAAGGTGCGCTAGTCGTTCACTTGCCGATGCGAAGGTTCGTGAAGCCCGCGATCGTCGAGCCTTTGCCGAGGCTCTCTTCGAGCACCTTCTGCACGGTCTTCGAATCGTCGAACACCCACTTCTGTTCCGGCAGCACGACGTCGGCGAAGAACTTGTCGAGCTTGCCCTTGACGATCTTCTCCTGCATTTCGGCCGGCTTGCCTTTGACCTCTTCGAGGTAGATCGCCTTCTCGCGCTCGATCTCCGCGGCCGGAATCTCTTCGCGACGGATCGCGAGCGGCGACGGCACCATCGACACGATGTGTTGGCACAACTGCTTCAAGAAGACTTGCGCCTTGTCCTCGTCGGCGTCGGTCGTCACCGAGACGAGCGCCGCCTTCTTCTTGTCGTGGTGCACGTAGGTCCCCACGCGCCCCTTCATGTTCTCGTAGCGCTGGATCTTCGCGACCTGCGTGTTCTCGCCGAGCTTGCCGATGAAGAGCTTGATCGATTCGCCGACTTGTTGACCGTTGCGCGAATCCTTCGACGCGAGCAGCGTGTCGATCGACGCCGGATTGTCGTCCGCGACGCGCTTCACGACTTCGGCGAGCAAACCGTTGAAGTCGTCGGTCGCTGCGACGAAGTCCGTTTCGCACGTGAGCGCGACCAGGGCGCCGACGCGCGACTTCGGCGCGATCCACGTGGTGACGCGACCTTCGCCCATCTCGCGCGAGGCCTTCTTTTCGGCCGATTTCAGCCCGGATTTGCGCAGGATGTCGATCGCCGCTTCCTCGTCGCCCTTGGCTGCGTCGAGCGCGCGCTTGCATTCCATCAGACCGGCGCCCGTGCGCTCGCGCAGGCGGCGCACCATGTCGGGATTGATCTCAACCATGTTCGTTTCTCTCTGAACTCGTGTGCGTGTGGATTTTCAATGTGGGTGTACGTGCTGCGCCCCTAACGAGGCGCCCGCGGTCTCGAAGCATTCGAGCTCACGGGCGCTTCACGGCGAGGCGCTGTAATGCTGCGTCGCGTCTCAGGCGCCGCCGCGGCGTCCGCCGCCCGGGCCTGACGGCGTCACGCCGTCGCCCTCTTCCTCTTCGCCGCCGCGACCGCGACGTCCGCGACCGCCGGCTTGAGCGCCGTCAGGCAACTTGTTGCCGCGCGTCGGGCGGGGCTCGTCGCCCATCGGCTGCTGCGAGCCGTCTTCGTGTTTTTCGGCCGAGCC
Organism: Planctomycetota bacterium; assembly: GCA_034440255.1. Classification (GTDB taxonomy): domain Bacteria; phylum Planctomycetota; class UBA1135; order UBA1135; genus JAEUIA01. Next base: position 24,390 of record JAWXBU010000245.1, read on the forward strand.
CACCGAAGCCAAGCGCTCGCGGTGATTCGCGGAGCCTTCTTCGACGGCCTTGACGAGTTGATCGACGAGCAGACGAACCGACTTCAACGCGTCGTCGTTGCCCGGGATGACGATGTCGACCATCGTCGGATCGCAGTCCGTGTCGAGGATGCCGATGACGACGAGACCCATGCGACGTGCTTCACGCACAGCATTGGCTTCGCGCGCCGGATCGACGACGACCATCGCGCCGGGCATGCCGCCCATCTCGCGGATGCCGCCGAGGTTGCGCGTGATCTTGCGACGCTCGCGGCGCAGGCTCGACAACATCTTCTTCGAGTATTGCGCGGCCGCGTTACCGTCCTCTTCGATCTTCTCGAGCTCTTCGAGGCGCTTCAGACGCGAACGGATGACCGAGAAATTCGTGAGCGTGCCGCCGATCCACCGCTCGGTGACGATCGGCATGCCTGTGCGCTGACCCGCGTCTTGGATGACGCCCTTCACTTGGCGTTTGGTGCCGACCCACAGGATCGTGCTGCCCTCTTGCGCGAGGTGGAAGGTGAGCTTTTGTGCGCGCAGGATGCCGCGCAAGGTTTCGCGCAGGTCGATGATGTGGATGAGATTGCGGCGCCCGTGGATGTACGGGACCATCTTCGGATTCCACCGCGACACGCGGCACCCGAAGTGCACGCCTGCGTCGATGAGCTGTTGGACTTGAACGGTTTCCATGCGGGGGTCGTGATTCGCGCTGTTGAGCGCGAAGAGTGTGTGGGTCAGAGCGCCGGCGAAGGCGCGCTTTGCGATGCGTGAGCGCCTGACCGATCAGGTCCGGCGCGCCAAGCGTTCAGTGTGAAGCCAGGGGCGCTTGGAAACCCTCCGACTACAGAGGACGCTCACCGGGGCGAGCGTCTGACCCGCGCGCTGCCACGGAGGGGGCTCCGAGGTGAATGCGGGGGCGAGGATGATACTGGCGGCGCCCGCGGAGTCAAACGGTCGGCCCGGCCCAACCTGCGCCGGAGGGTATACTTTCAGGCCGTTTCTCTGCATCGCGAGCCGGCTTCACCCCACCATGGAAGCCCAAGGACCCACTCTCGTGCTCGCGTGCGACCACCGCGGAAACGGCCTCGCCACGGCCTTTTCAGCCCTGAAACGGCCGCACTGGCGGGTCGAGGCGACGAGTTCGGTCGTGGCGTCCTTGGCGCAAGCGCGCGCGCTCCGCCCGGACGTACTCGTGCTCGATCCGCTCGTCGAAGGCGGGCGCGCGGAGCTCGAGACGATCCTCGGCAACGGGCCCGACGGCGAGCGACCGGCGGTGCTCTTGATGTTCGATCCGACTCGCGCAGATGCTGCGCTGTACGCGAAGACGGTGCTCGAGCTCACGAACTTCGACTTGGCTCCGCGCGGTGCATCGTCGGACGAGATCGCGCTGCGCGTCGAGCGTTTGATCGAAGAGCGTCGGCGCGAGCGCGAGCTGGTCGAGCTGCGCCATGCGGCCGTTCACGACGACGGTACGGGGTTGTTGCGATCGCGCGCGTTCGGACAGCGCCTGGTCGAGCACTTCAGCGCTGCGCAACGTCACACGCACGATATCGCGCTCGTGATCGTGGACCTCGATCGGTTCGGCGCGGTGAACAAGACGTTCGACCATGTCGTCGGCGATCGCATTCTCGCGCGTGTCGGTGAAGCGGTGCGCGCCGCGCTGCGCGCCGAGGACGTCGCCGGTCGCATCGGTGGAGACGAATTCGCAGTGCTGCTCCCCTACACGAAGAAGGTCGACGCGGCTCACGTGTCGATGCGTCTCTTGCAGGAAATTCGCTCTGTTTCGGGCCGTTTCGAGGGTGCCAGCCAACCGATTCGCGTGTCGACGTCGCTCGGATTCGAGACTTTCGACGGCAGGGACCTGGACGACGTCGATACGCTGCGCGCGCACGCCGAACTCGCCTTGCGTGCGGCGAAGAAGGCCGGCGGAGATCGCGGCATCTACTACCGCTCGCTCAGGTTGTGATCGCGCCGACGCGAACTCGCCCTCGTTGACCGTTTACAGGCGCGCGGATCTAATCACCGTCTTCCTGAGAGCCCACTTCGCACCCCATGACCCCCGGAGAGACTTGGATTCAGCGGGTGCGAGCCCTCCTCGGGATGCGCAGGCGAGCGGTGCACGAAGAGCGCGTCGACCTGCCCACTTGGGAGAAGCGCATACAGCGCATCGTCACGGCCGAAGTCGCGCGCGTGCTGCCGCACATCGGTGACGACGCAGTGATCGTCGACGTGGGCGCGAACGTCGGGCTCTTCACGGCTGCGATCCTCGAGGCGCGACCGAATGCGCGCGCCTACTTGTTCGAACCCGTGAAGGAGTACGCCGATCGCGCGCGCTCGCGCTTCGCCAAGAATCCGAACGTGACCGTGCTGCACCTGGCGCTCTCGGATACGAACGGACGCACGACGATCTACAAACCGCGCCACAATCCGGGCGGAAACTCGATCGTCAAAGTGCAGGTCGACAAGTACACGGGTGCACATGCAGTCGTGTGGGATTCCGAAGAAGTCGACGTGCGCGTGTTCGACGACTGGGCGCGAGACAACGCCGTGACGCGCGTCGATTTCTTGAAGACCGACACGGAGGGCAACGACTACGCGGTGTTGAAGGGCGTCTTGCCGTTCCTCGATCGCACGGGCTCACAACCGGTGATCTTGGCCGAGCTCTTGTCGAAGACGCTGCATCACGCTTGGGACGAGCAACAAGCGGCGGTCGAGCACCTCTACCGCCTCGGGTACGCACGCGTCGACATGGAGAACATGCGCGAGATCGAGGACTTGCTGTTCGTGCCCACGGCGAGCGCCTCGGCTGCGACGAAGCAACGCTGAATCGCGATGAAGCGCATCTTCGCGGCCCTGCGGAACAAGTTCTTCCGCGACACGGCGACGCTCCAGATCGGGTCGCTCTTCAACGCGGCCGGGAATTTCGCGTCGGCGGCGCTGCTGGCGCACCTGCTCGGGCCCGAGAGTCAGGGCCAATTCTACGTCGCCGTTTCGCTGTACTCGCTCCTGTGGTTCCTCGTGAACCAAGGCTTGTTGCAAGCGACGGTCGCGCAAGTCGCGGCGGCGAACGCACGCGGACAGACCGGGAAAGTCGCGGCGTGGCTCGCGTGGCTCTTGAAGTCGAACTTGGCGTTCGGCGCCGTGTTGTGCGCGATCGGATTCCTCGTTCTGCCGTGGGTTTCGACACATTGGCTCGGCAGCAACGCCGAGGTCGGCACGTGGGCCGCGTGGCTCGCGATCTCGCCGATCCTGGAGACCCCGCGCATCGTCGCGTGCGCAGCGATGCACGGCACGCGCCGCATGGTTCCGTTCGCGCAGACCGAGAATGCGCAGGAAGCGATGCGCGTCTTCCTCGTCGTGGTCGGTGCGCTGGTCACGAATTCCGCGCTCGGCGCCGTGATCGGAACCATCGTGTCGTCCCTGCTCGGGTCGATCGCGGCGGTCGAACTCTATCGGCGCGAGCGCAAGAATGCGGGTTCGCCGCTGCCGAGCTTCGCCGAGATTCGCGCGCACGTGCGCGACGTGCCGATGACGCTCGGAACGGCGCTCGGTGTGAAGCTCGGCATCGTGCGCAACTTGAATGCGCTGTGCATGGAAGTGATTCCGTCGCTGTTGATCGAGAAATTCGGTTCGACGGAATGGGTCGCGTACTTGCGGATCGCACAGCGCTTGATGAAGGTGCCGCTGATGCTGATGCAAGGTATCAACCGCACCAGCGTGCCGGCTTTCAGCGAGTTGGCGGGGCTGAAGGATGTCGCGCGCTTGCGGCGCCTCTACTTCAAAACAAGCGCACTTTCAGGCCTTTTCATCTCGATCGGCGTGCTGCTCGCCATGCCGTTCTTGGGCTGGATTCTGGCGCGCACGTTCCCGGCGGATTACGTGCGACCGGTGTCGACGACGTGTTGGATTTTGTTGCCGGGCTTCCTCGTGATGTCGTTCAGCGTCGCGAACGACACGTTCTATCTGATCACGAACACGCTCAAAGTGGCGGTCGTCATATCGGTCGCCGCAATGATTCCGAGTGTCGCGCTCATCGCGTATTTGGCTTGGATGAATCCCACCACGGGCGTCGCGTGGGGTCTGTCGATCAACATGGCATCGAGTTCGCTCCACATTCTGTACGCGACCTATTGGTTCCGCCGGCACAAGCGCGAGACCGACGCGCTCGCGCATTTGGATCCGTCGGTGCCGACGATCGACATCGAAGTGCCGGCGGAGTGAGCGGGCTGTGACGAGGTGCGCGGCACACCACAGACATGTGCCCAGCCGTGTCGCCGAGTGAGATCGTCGTCTCATTCGACGAACCACGACCTGACAAAATGAAGTTCGAGGCTTCAGCCCGGATCTCGCCCTCGTTCGCGGCCATACGGTGTCGGCTCGCGGTCTTCGAAGAGTTGCGTTCGTTTTGCCCCCAGGTGACTTCATGGTCGGCAGGTAGCAAATCGAGCGCAACGACGCAGCGGGCCGCGACTTGGCCCCCCTCAGTCGATCGTGGTGGGAGCCGAGCTAATTGCACTTGCGGTCACACGCCGTGGTCGTGAACCCAATTTCTTTCCAGCAATGCTGAGTGATGTTCGTCTGGCGGGCGCAGGGCCGTTTTTGAGCGCGTCGCCATTGAGTACCCATCGGTTCCTTGACGTCGTAGATCCAGCCGTCGGTGGTGACTTGGTACATCGCCTTGCAGCGGATCGCCTGGTAGCACAATCGTTTGCACTGGCCGCAGGCGGAGGTGCCGCTACAGGCAGAGCAGTCGCCCGTCCCATTGCTGGGTGCGACAGTAGCAGTGCCACTCACCGAAACAGAGACACTGCCTGAGGCACCGACCGTTCCCTGGGCGCCTTGCGGCCCTACCGTAAATCCAACGGAGACTGAGCCGGTCACGGTGACGGTCGCAGAAAGTGCCAGTGAGTCGCCTGCAAAACCGCAGAAACGCGGACCTGCGATAGCCTCACCAGTGCAGTCGGAGCTGAGGCTGGTTGGGGGCGGGCACCCGGCGCTGCTCCCGCCGGGAGCGAGCGGAATGCAGTCAGAGCCGGTGACGGACGGGGCGGCGCACACGGGCACCTCTGCCTGGGCTCCCGGACATTCGGGACCAGTAGTCGCCGCGGACTGGACAATCGCTCCTGGCACTTGCGGAATCGTGCTTTCAAGTCGCGGAGTCGAGGTCTGACCCCCTCCCGTGCTCGGAACGAGTAGGACGATGCTGTCGCCTCTTTCGACTTGTCCAGAGAGCATCACGAATGCCTGCTCATCTTGCCAATCGAAGCTAGTCGATTGGAACGTAGGCGCGGTGCTCAGACTGCTGCGATTGATGGCGTAAGCAAGTGCCGTCGGCTGGCTGGAGAAGCCATGACCAGTACAGTCGATTCGCACAGCGATGTTGTCCTGGCCGAAGTCCACGTCGTTCGAACGGATGAACATTCCAAGCCTGGCGTTTGCCGCCTGTGTTCCGAACGAGATACCGTAGTAGGCTTCGAATGCGGCGATTTCTGCGCTCGTGAGCAGGAGTCCAACGTTCGCAGCGGAGTTGAGATTGAAGTTGTCGCGAGTTGCCTTCGTCGTCCCGCCAATCGACCACCGCAGGTGCTGACCAGGCATGGAAACACGAGACGTGCTCAAGAAGGTAGGCACAGCCACAGGCTGAATCATGATTCGTCCGAGGAACTGATCGACTGACGTTGCCTGCGGCATGGGTGCACCGAAGTACTGACCGATCGCGATGCCGAAACGGGTCTGGGTTTCGTGGAGTGCAATCCCACAGGTTTCGCCTGCCGACGGAAGAAAGATGGCGGTCGCGCCGTCCCCGTCCGTGTAGCTGGTACTCTGCGTCAGCACTCCCGATACGCTGACACCGATTCCCGCCAGGGGATCGAGAGTGTCCGACGAAATCTTGCAGCGTAGGGCGACGGTGGGGGGGGGTGGCCTGGGCAGGATGTGAAATTCACGTGTTCGTCATGCTCACCAGTAATCCGGCGAGCAGCGTAGAAACCGCCAGTTTGCGACGGATGATATCAGGACGCATGTCTATGTCCTCCACTGAGCGAGGACCGCGATCGCCGATCCCAATGGTGCTTGGATGCCGGTCGGACCCTTCGAGGTTCGACTCTTTCGATGCGGAATCTACCCCCCCCGGAAAGTCGATGAATTGTCCAGATTTACTCTCCCGGGTTCGCGGCTTGGATACCGCTCGACTGGCCTGCGCAGTCCGGTTGTCGGAGCTGCCTTGCTGAGGTGCCTCGTTGAGGTCAGGTTGAACATCGAGCCTCTGAAAGCACGAGTAGAGGATTTACAGCCTTACCGCGCTTGTGCCGAACGCCAGAGCATCACCTGCAACCAATCGGCGCGATCGGCGACAAAGTTGTCCTCGGCGGTGTCGACTTCTAGCACCAACTCTTTCGCACCCAGGAGGCTCGCCGGTTCGAGCACGATCGCGACAGGTTGTTCTCCCCCACGCACGATCTTCGATTCGAAACGCTTCGCACCATCGACGAGTACGCGGAACTTCACCGAGCCGTGCGTCGGTAGCTTCAGGACCGAATCGTCGATCGCACAGGCACCACGAATGCTCTCGAACGTGCCGTCGAGCGCCCACACCATGCGACTCGGCGCGTGCACGCCGAGTCCTCGCGCGAACACTTTGCCGCCAGCCGTGAGCGGACCGTCCATCACGGACGCGTCGATTTTGTGCGGCCAGCGCAGTCCCAAATCGTCGCCGAAGGGCGCGGACGGAGGCGCTTCGCGCGGTTCCATGTCGGAGAGGAACACCACTCGACCGTCGTCGACCGACACCTGCGCGACGATGTCCGCTGGAATGCGCAAGGCTTCGCCGTGCTTGCGCGTGAGCGCCACTCCTTGCGCATCGATCTTCGAGAGCATTCCGACGAGCCGCGACTTGCCGACGAGATCGACGACGATGGGCACGTCTGTCGCACTCACGGCGACCTTCTGTGTCGTGCCACTGTCGACGAACAATGCGACCAATTCACTCCATGCGACGTCGAGCGAACCGATGCGATCGTCGTGGAATTGCACACTCGTCTCGCCGAAAGCTTCGACACCGCCGTCGATCTTCTCGATCGTCTCGTTCTTGCGACGGTAGATCCGATCGCCTTCCTTGGCGCGCTCGAATGGCGCGTTCCACGTCGACGGAATGCGCCCGCGAAAAGTGATCGAACGCAGGTCCTCGAGGGACGCGCGCGCGCGCACGCCGGTCGCGAGCGTGACGGAGAGCACCTCGTCGTCCGCCCGCTGTACGGTTCCGACGAGTCGCTCGCCGCCCTTCAGTTCCAACGTCGCGGTGTCGCTCGAAACAGCGGCATTCACCGCCGGAAAGCCCTCGAAACGCACGACGTGCGCTCCCAGCACGCGCGGATCCGCCGTGTCGAAATCCGCGAGCGACAGCGTCTTCGACTCCCCTGTCGATCCATCGAGCACGACGCGCGGGCCGCTCTGCGTCGTCGCCCCTGCGAGAGAGAGAGCTGCGCCGACGAGCAGCGTCGAAACGAAAACTGACCGGGTGATGTGCACGCGTGGATCCAATCGGCGACGGAACTCTGGAAACGTTCGAACCGGGCGCGGGTCGACCCGTCCGGCGTAGACTACTCGACGTAGCTTGGAGTGTTGGAGCCCGGAGTGTCGGAGCGGAGAATTTTCATGCCGAGGACGAGGTTCGAGATTCTGGCGACGCTGACCTTGTGCGCGAGCGCAGTCGCCGGCGGTAGCAGTGAGAACGTGCTGCTCGTCATCGACCCGGCCAGCCCAGTGTCGTTGTACGTCGGCAACTACTACCGAGCCGCGCGCAGCATCCCCGATCGCAACGTCGTGTATTTCGCGCCGAATCCAGGCCATTACGCGAGTTTCAAGGACGCGACGCAGCTGGCGTTCCTCGGAGCGCTCGAGAACCAGGGCGTAGCCGATCACATCGACTACGTGGTGCTGACGCCGGGCATCGGTTTCCAGATGAGCGCGAGCGGGCTCGTCACCGACGGTTGTTCGCCGGTGACGCGCTTCTCGACGACGGCGCCGTTCGCGCTGGCTCGCGCGTACGCGAGCGTTCCTGTCGGCACGAGTTCGACGACCACGAATCAGTACGCGTCGACGAGCAGCAACGCGCTCGCTTTCGACGCGAATCAGGCGTACGCGAACGGCGCGGCCGTGACGAACGGCACGCGCTATTTCTTGTCGGCGATGCTCGGCTACGACGGTGCGCTCGGGAACACGGTGCCGGAAATCCTCGCGCTGATCGACAACAGCGTCGTCGCGGACGAATCGCATCCGACCGGGACGTTCTACATGTGTCAGACGACGGACAGCGCACGTTCGGGGCCGCGACATGGGCTCTATCCGGCGGTGACAAGCGCGATCCAAGCGCTCGGATTCGGCGCGCAACACCTCATGGCCGTGTTGCCACCCAACAGTTCGACGTGCACGGGCATCATGACGGGTTGGGCCGATCCACTGATCGACACGACGCTGTTCACGTTCTTGCCGGGAGCGTTCGCCGATCACCTGACGAGCTACGCGGCCACGTTCGACACGAGTTCGCAGACGAAGATGTCGCGCTGGATCGCCAAGGGTGCATCCGGCACGAGCGGCACCGTCGAAGAGCCGTGCAACTACGCGGGCAAGTTCCCCACCGCGCGTCTGCATCTCTACTACGCACAAGGCGCCTCGCTCGGCGAAGCCTGGTACAGGAGCCTCGGATTCGCGCCGTTTCAGGTGCTTTTCACAGGCGATCCGCTGACGCGCCCCTTCGCTCATCTGCCGCAACCGACGCTCGTGGGATTACCCGCATCACCGGTCTCAGGAACGATCGCGCTGACGCCGAGCGCGACCACGCCGCACCCGACAGCGGCAATCGCAAGTTTCGAATTGCTGGTCGACGGCGTGAGTTTCGGCACGACCTCGCCCGGCCACGACTTCGCGCTCGACACGACAAGGCTCGCCGACGGTTGGCACGAAGTGCGCTTGCTCGCGTTCGACGACACGGCGGTGAAATCCACGGGGCACTTCGTCGGCAGCTTCGTCAGCGCGAACCATGCACGCACGGTGTCGATGTCGCTGTCCGCGACGAGCGGTTCGCTCACGCAACAATTCGGCGTGACACTCGCCGCGAGCGGCGCTGCGGTCAGCACGATCGACGTCCTCCAAGGCGGCCGCGTCGTCGCGTCGAGTGCGAATGCGAGCGCCGTGGTCGGCGTGTTCGGTCGCACGCTCGGCTCAGGTCTCAGCCGTCTGCAAGCCCGCGCGCGCTTCGTCGACGGAACGTCCGCGACGAGTGCTCCGATCCAGATCGACGTGAGCACCGTCGACGGTCCGGCGATCGGCAACGCTCCGATCGTGTTCTCGTACACGAAGCGCGCGCGCAACGATTCCGTCGCTGTCATCGAATTGCCCGCGACGTTCGATGATCCGCTCGCCAACGCGCTTTGGAACGTGAGCGGCCCGCCGAGTCAAGGCACGCTGCTCATGCCCTCGGCGAATGCGCCCTATCGCTTCGTGAAGCCCAGTGTCGGAGCACTCGGCACGGATTCCTTGACGTTCAGCGTGACGACTCCGAGCGGTAGTTCGGTCAGCGCGATCGCCACGATCGTGTGGGAGGCACCGGTCGTGTGTACAGCGCCTGCGAACTACTGCGCGGCGACCGTGAACTCGACGGGATTGCCCGCCACCATGGGGTGGTTCGGCAGCACGCGCTTCGCCGAGAACGCGTTCGGACTCTCGGCGTACAACCTGCCCGTGTCGACCTTGGGCATCTATTTCTACGGTGACACGGCCGTGCAGATCCCGTTCGGCAACGGAGTGCGCTGCGTCGACGGAGCGCTGCAGCGCTTGGCGGTGTTGCAAGCCGACAGCTTCGGTTCAGTGAATTTGCTGCTCGATTTCAATGCTCCCCCATTCGCATCCGGACCGGGCGCAATCGGAGTGAGCTCCACGAAACGCTTCCAATTCTGGCTCCGCGACGTGCTCGCCGGCGGTTCGAATTTCAATCTGACGGACGGGCTGGCGGTCACGTTCTGTCCGTAGTGCCGCCAATTCGGCCAAGCCTACGGTGTCGGAAGACGCGCAGAAAGTTGGGTGTCCCGAGTACTTGTGCAAGCCAATTCATGGGGGCGCAAAGCGTGGAGACTGGAAGATTATGGAACGCACGCATCAGTTCACGGCCATCGTCTCCAGGGAAGAGGAGCAGTTCGTCGCACTGTGCCCCGAACTCGACATCGCAAGCCAGGGCGCCACGTTCGAGGAAGCACGGGCGAATCTGGTCGAAGCTCTCGAACTCTTCTTCGAGACCGCACCCAAGGAAGAGGTTCGCGACCGCCTGCACCAAGAGGTCTTCGTCACCAGCGTCGAGGTCAGGGTTGCCTAGCCTACGGCGCCTGTCGGGTGCCGAAGTGTGCCGAAGTGTGCCGAATCCTCGAGGCTCACGGGTTCGCCGCAGTCAGACAACGTGGAAGCCACGCTATCATGCAGCGCTCGCTGCCGGGCACGACGATCACAGTTCCGGCTGCCCGTTCACAAGGAGCTGAAGGTCGGCACACTCCTGAGCATCATCCGCCAGTCCGGAGTAGCGCGCTCGGCCTTCGAGACGAGCTGATGCACGAGCGTACGCTCCGAATCGTCAGCCCAAGCGCTCCGTGACTGCCGCTCAGCCGGAAGAATCCTGTACGTAGCGTGCGGAGTCGGAGCGGCCGAAGAGAATGGAACCCTCCGCATCGACATCGGCAAGCCGCTGGAGCCGGGCTCCGAGGCTGTTGTAGGGGGAAAACGGACCCTCCGCCGTAACACCCGTCGCGACGGAAGATGGCCTCCAGCGTCCACCGCCACACTGGCAGTAGCTGGGGTGCATGTCGGCCACACCTGCCGATCCGGCAGCGAACCCGATGGCACTCGAATCATCACAACTCATTATCCAGCAAAGTATTGGGGCGATAGTACCCCCCGGCACCGTTCTTGCTTCGGCGGCGCGCTCACGAGCAAAGGGGAGAAGGTCCATCCGTGGCCGCTCCCCTGCCCCAGATACCCCGAATACAGAGCGAAGAGTTCCATGGCCAAGCAAATGGTTTTCGAGACCGACGCGCGCGAGTCTATTCGTCGCGGCGTCGAGAAGCTCGCCAAGGCGGTCGTCACCACCCTCGGTCCGCGCGGTCGCAATGCGATCCTGGACAAAGGTTGGGGCGCGCCCACGATCACGAAGGATGGCGTCACCGTTGCCGAGGAGATCCAACTCTCTGACCCCTACGAGCAGATGGGCGCGCAACTCGTCAAGGAAGTCGCCAGCAAGACGAGCGACGTCGCCGGTGACGGCACGACGACCGCGACGCTCTTGACCGAAGCGATCTTCACGCAAGGTCTGCGCGCGATCACGGCCGGCGCGCATCCGTCGAGCGTGACGAAGGGCATCAAGGACGGCGCTCTCGCCGTCACCGAGCGTCTCGACAAGATGAAGAAGAACGTCGGCAAGAACGACGAGATCCGTCAAGTCGCCACCATCTCGGCGAACAACAACCAAGCCGTCGGCAAGCTGATCGCCGACGCGATGGAAAAGGTCGGCAAGGACGGCGTCATCACCGTCGAGGACGGCAAGACGCTCGACACGACGGTCACCGTCGTCGAAGGCATGCAGTTCGACCGCGGCTTCCTCTCGCCGCATTTCGTGAACAACCCGGAGACGATGGAGTGCGTCTTCGAGAAGCCCTACATCCTCGTCTACGAGAACAAGATCAGCGCCGTGCAGAAGTTCCTGCCGCTGCTCGAGAAGATCAAGAAGTCGGGTCGTCCGCTCGTGATCATCGCCGAAGACGTCGAGTCCGAAGCGCTCGCCACGCTCGTCGTGAACAAGCTGCGCGGCATCGTCCAAGCGTGTGCGGTCAAGGCGCCGGGTTACGGCGATCGTCGCAAGGCCATGCTCGAGGACATCGCCGCGCTCACGGGCGCCAAGGCGATCATGAAGGACACGGGCGAGGACTTGGACAAGGTCACCGAACGCGACCTCGGCTCCGCGAAGAAGGTCACGATCGACGGTGACAACACCACGATCGTCGGCGGCGTCGGCAAGCGCGAGGCGATCGACGGTCGCGTCGCTCAAATCCGCCGTGAAATCAGCGAAACGACGTCGGATTACGACCGCGAGAAGCTGCAAGAGCGCCTCGCCAAGCTCACCGGCGGCATCGCGCAAATCAACGTCGGCGGCGCGACGGACACGGAAGTGAAAGAGCAAAAGGCGCTCATCGAAGACGCACTGCACGCCACGCGCGCGGCCGTCGAAGAAGGCATCCTGCCCGGCGGCGGCGTCGCGCTGTTGCGCGCGCGCGAAGCGATCCTCTCGGTCAAGTCGAAGAGCGAGAACGAGGACTACCGCATGGGTCTCGATCTCCTGTACGCGGCGCTCGCGAAGCCCGTTCAACAGATCGCTCAGAACGCGGGCTTCGACGGCACGGTCGTCAGCCACAAGATCCTGCGCGAGAAAAAAGAGAGCTACGGCTTCGACGCGCTCACCGGCGAGTACGGAGACATGCTCGCGCTCGGCATCGTCGACCCGACGAAGGTCACGAAGTCCGCGTTGAACAACGCCGTCAGCGTCGCGTCGCTCTTGCTCTCGACGGACGCGCTCATCGCCAACAAGCCCGAGTCGAAGAAAGCTGCGAAGGGCGGCGGCGGCGAGATGGATGGCATGGACGGAATGGGCGGAATGGGTGGAGGCATGGACTTCTAAGGTCCGCGCGACACACCCCACCACACACACCGGAACACCGAAAACAAAAGAGAACATCACATGGCCAAGCAAATCCTGTTCGACGACAACGCGCGCCAAAAGATGCGCGTCGGCATCGAGAAGCTCGCCAAGACCGTGCGCGTCACGCTCGGTCCGGCTGGGCGCAACGTCATCCTGCAAAAGTCCTTCGGCGCTCCGAGCGTCACGAAGGACGGCGTCTCCGTCGCGAAGGAGATCGAGCTCGAAGATCCGTTCGAGAACATGGGCGCCAAGCTCGTGCTCGAAGTAGCCAACAAGACGAACGACGTCGCCGGTGACGGCACCACGACGGCGACCGTTCTCGCCTCGGCGATCTTCAACGAAGGCTTGAAGTACGTCGCGACCGGCGTCAACACGATCGCACTGCGCAACGGGATCGACGCCGCTGTCGTCGCGGCCGTCGAGTCGATCAAGTCGCAATCGCGCAAGGTGAAGAGCAAGGACGAGAAGGCGAACGTCGCCACGATCTCGGCCAACAACGACCGCGAAGTGGGCGTGATGCTCGCCGGCGCGTTCGAGAAGGTGGGCGACGAAGGCGTCATCACCATCGAAGAATCGACCGGTCTCGAGACGACCGTCGAAGTCGTCGAGGGCATGGAGTTCGACAAGGGTTACCTGTCGCCGTACTTCGCGACGAACCTGACGAAGCTCACGGCCGAGTTCGAAGATCCCTACATCTTCATCTACGACAAGAAGATCTCGAACGTGCGTGAGTTCCTGCCCGTCCTCGAGGCAGCAGCGCGCGCGGGCAAAGCGCTCGTCATCATCGCTGAAGACATCGAAGGCGAAGCGCTCGCCACGCTCGTCATCAACCGCTTGAAGGGCGTGCTGAATGTGTGCGCGGTCAAGGCTCCCGGTTTCGGCGAGCGTCGCAAGGCGTACCTCGGCGACATCGCGGCACTGACCGGTGGCACAGCGATCACGGAAGAGCTCGGTCTTCCGCTGGACAAGGTCACGATCGAACACTTCGGCACCGCGAAGCGCGTGCGCGTCACGAAAGACGCGACCACGATCATCGGCGGCAAGGGCTCGAAGAAGACGATCGAAGAACGCGTCTCGCAGATCAAAGTGCAGATCGCGAACACGAAATCCGACTACGACAAGGAGAAGCTCCAAGAGCGTCTCGCGAAGTTGTCGGGCGGCGTCGGCGTCATCAAGGTCGGCGGCAAAACCGAAGCCGAGATGAAGTCGAAGAAGGATTTGCTCGAGGACGCGCTCAACGCCACGCGCGCGGCGATCCAAGAAGGCATCGTCCCCGGCGGTGGTGTGGCGCTCTTGCGCGCGGCCGACGCGGTGCGTGCGCTCAAGCTGAAGGGCGATCTGCACTTCGGCGCGCTCATCATCGAGAAAGCGCTCGAAGCTCCTTTGCGCCAGATCGCGGCGAATGCGGGCGAAGACGGTCCGGTCGTCGTCGAGAACGTGCGCGAGTACAAGTCCCCGACCATGGGCTTCAACGCCTTGACGGCCGAGTATGTCGACATGTTCAAGGCCGGCGTCGTCGATCCGGCGAAGGTCGTTCGTTCGGCGCTGCAAAATGCGGCCTCGATCGCGGGTCTCTTGCTCACTACGGATTCGATGGTGACGGAGATCAAGGACGAGAAGCACAAGGTCGAAGGCTCGCTCTCCTGATCGTCTGATTCGCCTCTAGCGAATCGAACGCAGCGGCGGCGGTGCAATCGCGCCGCCACCGCTGCGCTCACATCCACCCCTTTCGCATCACATCGCAGCGGATGGCTGACAAACGCGACTACTACGAAATCCTCGGCGTCGACAAGAAGGCGTCGGAGGACGACATCAAGAAAGCGTATCGCAAGCTCGCGATGCAGCATCACCCCGATCGCAATCCGGGTGACAAAGACGCCGAGTCGAAGTTCAAAGAAGCGGCCGAGGCGTACAGCGTGCTCTCCGAGACGGAGAAGCGCGCGAAGTACGACCAGTTCGGCCACCAAGCCTTCGGTCAAGGCGGGCAGTACTCCGGTCCGGAATTCCGGAACATGGATGACATTTTCGAAGCGTTCGGTGGAACGATCTTCGGGGATCTCTTCGGAGGCGGTCGACGTCGTTCAGGTCCGCAAACCGGACGCGATCTACAGATCAAGCTCGACGTCACGCTCGCCGAAATCGACACCGGCACGACGCGCACGATCTCGCTGAAGCGGCGCGAGCACTGCCAGACGTGCAAAGGCACGGGCGCGAAGGCGGGCACGTCGCCGACGGCGTGCACGACGTGCGGCGGACGCGGCCAGATACACAGAAATCAGGGCTTTTTCACGATGGCGACGCCGTGTCCGCGCTGTCGCGGCGCGGGCCAAGTGATCGAACATCCGTGCGCTTCGTGCAAGGGCGCGGGCAAGACCGACGAGAAGGTCGAGATCGCGATCAACATTCCACCGGGCATCGAAGAGGGCGTGCGTCTGCGCGTCCCGGGTGAAGGCGACGCTGGTGACGCGGGTGCTCCGCGCGGCGATTTGTACTGCATCGTGCGCGAGCTCGAACACAAGGCGTTTCAACGCAACGGCTCGGATCTCATCTGCGAACTCCCCTTCTCGTTCACGCAGTTGGCACTCGGCGATCGCATCGAGATCCCGACGTTGCGCGGTCGCGCCGACATGTCGCTGCCGGCCGGCACTCCGAACGGCAAGGTGTTCCGTTTGAAGAACCAAGGTCTGCCGCAACTCGATGGGCGTGGACGCGGGGATCAACTCGTGCGCGTGTTCATCGAGGTGCCGACGAAGATCAACGAGCGACAGAAGGAACTCTTGCGCGAGTTCGCCGAGCACGAGAACAAGAGCTCGGGCAACAAGTCTTTCTTCGAGAAGATTGCGGGCTACTTCGCTTGAGAGGTTTTTCTGATGAGCGACACCGAAATGAACGAGCACACCGAATCATCCGCATCCGAGACCCGGGGCGAAAACGACGCGAAAACGGCTGAAATCACAGTCCAACGCGACGAGTGTTTGGCTGCGTTGCAACGCAGCCAGGCCGACTATCAGAACTTGCGTCGACGCTTGCAGTCGGACATCGACGCGGCGACGACGCGCTCGAAAGGGCCGCTGCTGTCGGACTTGCTCTTGGTGCTCGACTACCTCGACATGGCGCTCGCCTCGCCGTGCACGACGAGCGAAGGCAAGAATCTGGCGGCCGGTGTCGAGATGACGAAAGGTCAGCTCGTGCGGGCGCTCGAGCGCGAAGGCGTCAAGCCAGTCGCGGAATCGGGAGCGTTCGATGCGAGCGTGCACCAAGCCGTCGAGCGCGTCGAGACGAGCGACCATGCTCCGAACACGATCCTCGCGACGTTGCGCCGCGGCTACACATTGAGCGGCGCCGTGTTGAGGCCCGCGCAAGTGAAAGTCGCCGTGGAACAATCGGCGAGCGAGAACAGCTGATGCCGACGTACGACTACGTCTGTTCGGCGTGCGGTCACGCGCTCGAGATCTTCCACTCGATGACCGCAGCGGCGAAGAAGAAGTGTCCTGCCTGCGGCAAAGCGAAGCTGGAGCGCAAGATCGGCGCGGGTGCGGGATTCCTCTTCAAGGGCGCGGGCTTCTACAAGACCGACTACCGCTCGGATTCCTACAAGGCTGGCGAAAAGGCAGAGAAAGAGCCTGTTTCGAGCCCCGAGACGACGAAGGCGGCCTCGGACAAGCCCGCTGACTCGGCAAGCGAGAAGGCAAGCGAGAAGGCGAGCGAGAAGGCGGGCGATGCGCAGTCGACGGCCTCGAAGACCACGCCTCCGACGACGGGCGAGTCCAAGCCAGGCGCATCGAAGTCCGCAGCGAAGCCGGCTTCGAAAACGAAGTCGAAGAAGAACGACTGAGCGCTCAAGAAGCGCGCGACGTTGGTTCCGCTGCAACGCCGCCCAAGAACAATTCCTCGATCAACTCCGCGAGCGCCGTCGAATTGTTCGAGCCGATGACGCGATCGGCGGCTGCCAAAGCTTCCACCATGCTGCCTTGCATGGCGACCGCGAGCCCGGCTGCCTCGAACATCGGAATGTCGTTCGTCGCATCACCGACGGCGACGATGCGCTCGGGCGGGATCCCGTAGCGTTCTCCCAAGATGCGCACGCCTTCGGCTTTGCCTCGACACGGCGGATGCAGATCCAAGCACGACGCGCGACTCTCGCGGTGCATCGGCAACCACGAGAGCGGAAAGTGCGTGATGTAGATCGGCGCATCGATCGCGGCGCGAACGTCGTCCGAGAGCGCGATCGAGTCCGCGTGCGTCTCGGAATAGAACGTCACGCGCACGATGTGATCGCCGCGTAACTCATCGCGCGGCACGATCTGCAAGCCCTGCAATCCGCGCAGCGCGTCGACTTGGAGCGGCGTCACCGGCGTGTTCGCGTATTTCGCCTGCGACGCCATCAGCACTGTCAAAAGTTCGCGTGTGCGTCCGAATTCGATCGCGCGGGCGAGCGTTTTCGGGCCCAAAACGCGTTCTTCCAGCATCTTGTCGCTCCTCGGATCCCACAGCCCGGCACCGTTGAAAACCACCGCCGGCGTCTTCATTCCGAGCTCGAGCACGACGGGCCGCGTCGAAATCGTCGAGCGCCCTGTCGCGATCATCACGCGCACGCCGCTCGCCTCCGAGGCGCGACACGCCGCGATCGTGCGCGGGTGGATTGCGCTCTCCTCGTTCAAGAGCGTGCCGTCGAGATCGATCAGGATGGCGTCGTAGTCGCGCGAACTCATGAGTGAAGCCGCGCAGAATAACGAGCGCGCACGACTTCTCAACGCCGCGGATCGAACGGGATCTTCGTCACCTGTCCCGCGGTGACGTCGAGTTCGCGCTCCAGCCTGGGCGCCGCGTTCTGTTCGCCATGGCGGCGCACGACCAACTTGTAGTGTCCGGGCACGACCGCAGGCATGTGACCGGCGTTGTTCCACGAACCGACGTACGTGGACCTCTCGCGTCGCCCCTCGGGCTCACCGACGGGGATCAAGCGACACTCGAACCAGTCGTCGCGACTGCTGCTGCTGCGGGCCATGTCGACCAGGACCTGACCGGCACTCCGCAACTTGAAGTCGACGCCGTGGCGTACTTCGCCGGAGCTCAACGTGAACTCGCCGGAGAAGCCTTCCTCGACCCACTCGCCGCTGACGCCGACGGCGATCGGTTCTTGCGTCACGAGTCCGGGGATGACGTATTGACCATTCGAATCCGTCGTGATGCCGCGACCCGACACTTGTTTCCAATCGACGTTCGGATTGCCACGGTCGTCTTCGGTTATGACCATGCGATACGGTGCGTCGATTTCGAGTCCGCCCTGTGTTCGCCAACAACGCACGGAGATTCCGGCGAGCGGCCGACCCTCGGCGTCGACGACGCGCCCTTCGACGCCCGAGATGTCGAGATCGAAGTCGCGCTGCAGCGGTTCAGCGCCGACGCGCAAGCGGAACTCGGTCGCTTGCGTGCGATGTTCGAGGACGACGAGCGCGCTGTATTCGCCGCAGCGCAGATGCTCGATCTTGTATGCACCGTCGTGCCCCGAAACCGTCGCGAACGGGTCGGTGCCGTCGCCCCAGTACGCTTGTCCGTTCTTGTCGCTGCCCGGGTCACGCGGCACGAATTTGATGTGCGCACCCGCGGCGACTCGCCCGCCTTCGCGCACGATGCCGAACACCGAGCCGCGCGGTGGAGCATTGAACTCGAGCTTCGTCTCGTTGCCTTCGACGACCGCGATCTCGCGCCACGGCGATTCTTGCCGCTCGGAACCGTCTTCGCTCCAGAAGTACGCGTCGCCGTCGTCTTCGCGCACGCGGAAGCCGTGAACGCCGGACTCGAGCGCGTCGAAGCGCACGAGGCCTTGGATGTCGCTCTTGACCGAGCTCTCGATGTTCTCGTCGTCCAAATTCTCTTTGGGCAAACGATGCTGCACACCGACGCCCTCGACCACGTGTCCTGCGCCGTCGGTGACGACGACGACGACCGAGCCGCCATGGTCGAGTTTCAACTCGACTTCCATGCCGACGCCAGGCGTGAACGTGACGCGTTGCGCGCGACACGGTCGATAGCCTTTCGCAGTCGCGACGACGAGCACTGCGCGATTCTCGACGATACTGAGGCGCGCCTTCCCGTCTGCGCCCGTGCGCGCGACCCTCAAATTCACGTCACCCAGCAACGTTTGTTCGATCGCTTCGGATTGCGTGTTGCGCAGATCCTTTTCGTCGCGGGTCGCCGAGAGCACGACCCGCGCATCCTCGATCGGGTCTCCGGTCTTCACGTCGCGCACGGTCGCAATGACGACGTGCTCGGGCTTCATGCGGATGTCGCCGAGCGCTAGATCCTGCGCCGTCTTCAGCACCGTGTTCTTGTTCTCGTGATCCTTGTAGCCGTTCGCGGTAACGCGCAACGGAACCGGATTCGTGTTCGTCAGCGGAATGCGCAGTTCGCCGAAACGCACGATTCCACCGGGGAAGTGGTGCTTCACCTCGCCCTTGTCGTCGCGCAGCGAGCGCTCGCGAGCGATTCCTGAATACACGACGAAATCTGTGAGCGGTTCGCCGGTCGCATCGTCGACGACGCGAAAACTCAGTGCTGATTCAGGCTTCAGCACCAGTTCGACGGACAAGTTCGGCGCGCGCACCGTCTTTGCCTCGATGGCCGCGAAGCCCTTCCAGCCGCCTTCGTCGAGCTTTGTCGAAGCGGCCAAACGGTAGTTCGCGTTCGCCTTGAGGCCGTGGATCGTGAACGAACCGTCGGCCTCGACGAAGCCGTAGCGCGTGCGTACTTCGTCTTTCGATTTTTCCGAGGAGCTCTTCGGCGGAGTGTCGAACGAGGGGCGCTCTTCCCCTTCTTCGTGATCGGCGTCCTCGACCTGTTGACGTGCCGCGATGCGCAGACCCGCAGGAATGGGTGCTTCCTTGCACACGATCTTGCCCTGGATCTTCGTGCCCACTTGCAGCCGCACCACGACACCGACTTCCTTGCCGCCAGCGAGTTCGATCTCGCCTTCGCACTCAGCCACGACGCACTCGGGCGCTTCGACCAAGAGATGCCAGCGACCTGCGGCCAGTTGATCGACGACGAAAGTGCCGTCTGCGCCGCTCTCGGTCGCCGGTACGCCGCGCCCTGGAACCGTGACGAGGTTCGAACGATTCACGCAATCGAGTGCGATCAAGATCTTGGCGCCGCCATACGCGTCGCCTTGCGGGCCGATCACGCGGCCTTCGACGCGTACACCCTTCTCGAGCACGATGTCCGCAACGACGTGCCTCTCGTACTGCGGTAATTCGAGGTGATCCAAATACGTCGGAGCAAAACTCGGCGCGCGTACGGCGATGCGCAACGGCCCTGGTTCCAAGCCTTCGATCGAGAAAGCACCGTCCGCTTCAGTCGCGACTTGCTGCAACTTGATCCACTGCGTCGGCAGTCCGTCGGGCTCCGTGTCGAGCGGGAACTGAATCCAATTCGACGACGTCGTCGCCCACACCTTTGCTCCGACGACGCTGGCGCCATGGTGATCCACCACTCGACCGACCACGCGGCGGGCGGCCTTCTTCTTCTTTTCGGCGTTTGCTTTCGCGCGCTCTTCGGCACTGGGCGTGATTTGAACCGCGATGCGCGAGGAGGATTCTTCCACTGCGGCATGCGCATTCGCAGCGAGATCGGCGTCGTTCCGTGCACCTTCGCTGTCGCCCGCTCTGCCGTCCGACGCGCGTACGACGCCGAGCCCGCGCTGTGTGCCGAACCAAACGCCGAACAACGCTACGAGAGCGAAGGCGAGGACTGCGACTAAGTGAATCGGACGCATGGGGAGGGCGCTCTCGCGGTTTGCGCGAGAACTCACCGCATCCAGTAGACCTTACGAACGCTTCTTCGGCGAGTCACGCGTACGGCACTACCGAACCCGGATGTACCTGCTGCGCTGCCGACTGCGAGCTGCTGCACTTCGGCACACTCGGCCACTTCATTGGAGCTGACGTTTCGATTCCGAGCCACTCCGAACACGCCCCCGCCGCCCCCAGATGCACCGGAACTGACGATTCCATTCCGACGCGGAGCCGCACTCGGCCGCCGGGCCAGCGCACTTGGTCGCCGGGCCAGCACACTTGGTCGCCGGGCCAGCACACTTGGCCGCCGGGCCAGCACACTTGGTCGCCGGGCCAGCACACTTGGCCGCCGGGCCAGCGCACTTGGCCGCCGGGCCAGCGCACTTGGCCGCCGGGCCAGCGC